>JAEYAL010000304.1 GCA_023404805.1 Actinomycetes bacterium
CCCCACCTGCGGGTCGGCCAGCAGGGTGGCGAGGTCGCCGTCGGCGCCAGCAAGGGCGGCGGCGCTGCGGGCCAGCTCGCTCGGCGTGCCGTCGGCCTCGAGCCGCGCGACCACGTCCTGGAGCGGCAGCCCTTCCATCCGCACGCGCTGGCAGCGGCTGGCGATCGTCTCCATCACCTCGGTCGGGCGGCTGGAGAGCATCAGGATGTGCACGTAGGCCGGCGGCTCCTCGATCGTCTTGAGCAGGCGGTTGGCGGCCGCGTCGTTCATGCGGTCGACCTGCTCGATCACGAACACGCGTCGCGAGGCCACCAGCGGCGTCGACCCGGCCGCGGCGAGCACCTGCTCCTCGATGTCTTCGACGAGGATGCCCGCGCCGCTGGTGGGCACGACCCACGTCAGGTCCGGGTGCACGCGCCGCAGCACGCGCGTGCGGAGGTCGTCGTCGACGCGGTCAGGGTCGATCGGCCCGTCCGCCGCGGGCGCCGCCAGCAACGCAGCGGCGACCTCGGCGGCCAGACGCCCCTTGCCGCTGCCGCCCGGCCCGGTGATCAGGTAGGCGTGGGAGACGTCGACGCTGCCTGCGGCAGCGCGGCCGAGCACCGCCTTGGCGTGGGGCTGCGCGTCGAGCAGCTCGCGGAGACCGTCAGCGGGCACCCGTCCATCTAAGCACCTCGCCCCGCTTCAGCCGCCGCCAGCGGCGCTGCCGTCAGGCGCTGTCCCCGGAGCGGAACGGCTCGTCGGCCATCGGCCGCCCACGTGCCGCGGCGATCTCACGGAGCCGCTGCGCGAAGCGCTCCTCGTGCTCGCCAGGGTCGAAGAACCGCAGCGACTCAAGCCCTTCTGGCATCACGTTCGTCGGCGACATCGCTCCCGGATGGCTATGAGGGTCGTCGTAGCCGACGCCCCGCCCGAGCTTCTTGGCACCGGCATACGACGAACCGCGCAGCGCTGCCGGCGGCGGCTTGGCCCCGAACCGGCGGACGTGGTCGCGGGCCGCGTTGATCGCGCGGTAGGACGCCTTGCTCTTCGGCGCGAGCGCGAGCCGGATCGTGGCCTGCGCCAGCGCGTACTGGCACTCGGGCATCCCGATGTGCTCGACGGCCGTCGCCGCGGCGGCGCAGACCTGCAGGGCGGCGGGGTCGGCGTTCCCGACGTCTTCGCTGGCGTGCACCAGCAGGCGCCGGACCACATAGCGGGGGTCCTCCCCGCCCTCGAGCATCACGGCGAGGTAGTAGAGCGCGGCGTCGGGATCCGAGGCGCGGATCGCCTTGATGAACGCCGAGATCGTGTCGTAGTGCTGGTCGCGGTCCTTGTCGTACCGCACCGCTCGCCGCTGCAGCGCCTCTTCGGCGCCCTCGAGATCGATGACCGGCGCCGAAAGGTCGGTCGCGTCGGCGGCGTCGCCGCTGCGCAGCGCGATCGCCGCCCGGGCGGCCGACTCCACCGCGCCGAGCGCGGTGCGCGCATCGCCCGCCGAGCGGACCGCGAGGAAGTCGAGCGCCTCGTCGGTCGCCTCCACCGGGCTGAGCGGCCCGTCGATCGCCCGCTGCAGCAGGGTGCGCAGGTCGTCCTCGGAGAGCGGCTGCAGCTCATACACGCGCATGCGCGACAGCAGCGCGCTGTTGACCTCGAAGTACGGGTTCTCGGTCGTCGCCCCGATCAGGGTGATGGTCCCGTCCTCGACGGACGGCAGGAGCGTGTCCTGCTGCGCCTTGTTGAAGCGGTGGATCTCGTCGAGGAAGAGCACGGTGCGGGCCCCGCGCTGCTGGCGGTTCTGCGCCCGGGCGAGGACCTCGCGGACCTGCGCGCGGCCGACTTCGACGGCGCTGAGCTCCTCGACAACGGCGCCAGCGTGCCCGGCGACGAGCCGCGCCAGCGTCGTCTTGCCGGTGCCGGGCGGCCCGAACAGCACCATCGATTCGGGGTCGCCCGCAGCGATGCGGGCGCGCAGCGCGGTCGGCGCCTCGGGCGTGCCGAGCAGGTGCGTCTGCCCGACCACCTCGTCGATCGAGGACGGGCGCAGGCGGGCCGCGAGCGGTGCACCCGGGCCGGGGGCCGCGGCCGCGGGATCGGCGACCTCGGCTGGGTCAGCCACGTCGGCTGCACCGAAGAGCCCGAGGTCGTCGCCTGCCGCCATCGACCGAGCGTAGCGGGGCGCTCCGCGGGGCCAGCCCGAGGCGACCGCGTCGGCGTGTGCCGGTTTGCAGCGCTGCGCTGCAAACCTGCACCGAAGGAGGGGAGGTCCGGCGCGGCTACCGCCACCCAGAAGAACAGGAGCGCGCCGCCTCGGCGTCACTCCGAGTCGGCGCGCTCTGGATCTCGTTCGTCGCGGGAGCTCCCCCGAGACCCGCTGCGAACGAGTCCCGCCGCCGCAGCGGCAGGTGATGTGGCCGGCGCGAGCGCCACCCGAGGGCGGCGCGCCAGCGCAAGCGTGGTTAGAAGGTCAGGAGATCGACGTGGAACGCCGGATCCCAGTTGCGGCGCGGACGGCGGCGCGAGCCGAGCGCCGTGCGCGGACGGCCAGCGTGTGCGGCGACGTCGACGATCGTGGCCGACCCGGCATCGGCCGCCGGCTCGGGGGAATGCTCGGGGCGGGACTGGAACTGGATGAGACTGGACATGTTCGACGGACCTTCCTGCGGTGGACAAGCGCCTGGCGGCGCGGGATCAACAGGAACGCGAACGGTACGCCCGCCCACGACCGCTTTCAGAATGTCGTTCCGAAACCATGAGCCGTTTGAGCACCAGTTCACCGGGCGATTTGGGCAGTGGTTCACCTACCGCTTGGTAAGTCGAACTACCTCCTCGGCAGTGCTACGTTGCGGCGCGTGTCCACCTTCCGTCGCCTCTTGGCGGCGGGCGCGCTGGCGTGCGCGCTCGCACCGCTGCCGTCCGCTGCTGCCACTCCAGCTCGGACGGTCTGGGGCTGTCTGCCGGGTGCCCCGGCCAACCCGTGCGAGGGGAGCCTCGCGACGACGTACCTGCAATCGACGACCATCCAGCCGCGCAAGGTCGACCGGATCGAGACGCCCGCCAGCCGCACGGACCGGCCCGTCGACTGCTTCTACGTGTACCCCACGGTGGTCAGCCAACCGCGGCTCAACGCAGCGCCGCACCTGACCTCCGAAGTCAAGGCCATCCTGCGCTTCGAAGCCTCGCGGTTCTCGCAGGTGTGCGACGTGTACGCCCCCGTCTACCGCCAGGTCACGGCGGTCGGCCTGTCGAATCCGGCCGACCTGATCTCGGCCATCGGCGGCAAGGCCGAAGCGGGCGCCACGGTCAAGCTCGCCTCCGGCGACATCGCGGCCGCCTGGCACGACTACCTCGAGCACCACAACCGCGGCCGCGGCGTGATCCTCATCGGCCACTCCCAGGGCAGCGGCATGCTGATGCGGCTGATCATCAACGAGATCGACGGCAATCCGGCCGTGCGCGACAGGATCGTCGCCGCGTACCTGCCCGGCGGCAACCTCGCCGTCGACCGCGGTCAGCGCACCGGCGACTTCCAGCATCTTCCGACCTGCGCGGCGAAGGACGAGACGGGCTGCGTGATCGCCTGGTCGACCTATGCGAACCGGCCCAGCCCGACCGCGTACTTCGGCCGCGCCGACAGCTTCCTGCGGCGCGCGGGCGGTATCGCCGATCGGCCCGGCGGCGAGGCGGTCTGCATCAACCCGTCCGAGCTCTCCGGCGAAGGCGGCATCTTCGAGTCCTACACCCGCAGCGAGCAGTTCCCGGGCCTGATCGGCGGCGTCCTGCGGGCGATGTTCTACGGCACGTGGCCGCGCGCGTCGACGCCGTGGGTGTCGCCCGGCGAGCGCTACCGCGGCACCTGCTCGACGGCCAACGGCGCCCGGATCCTCCGCATCCGTCCGGCGACCGCCGGCACGGTCCTGCCGCTCGAGGCGCCCTGGCCGGACTGGGGTCTGCACTTCTTCGACCTGAACCTGGCCACCGGCAACCTGCTGAAGATCGCCGACGCCCAGATCACGGCCTACGCGGCGGCGCACCCAGCGCCGTAGGCGGTAGCCGGCGCCCGCGCCACAGGCGACAGGCGTCCGGCGCGGGTCCACCGCACAAGGGACAACGTGGCCAGCTACTTGGTCGCCCGCGCCGCAGGCCGACGGCGGGCCCGCCACCAGGCGCCGAGCCCAGTGGCCAGCACCAGCGCACCGGGCGACGCGCCGAGCATCTCCTCGACGGGCAAGCCAGCGACATGCGCGAGCACGCTCACGGGTCCACCCTCGCCGCGGGGCGGCGGCCGCGCAAGAGCGGCCGTCCCCCATGAGGCAGCTGGGCTGTGGCGCGCTCCCCGCCAGCGCACCACAGCCTCTGCGCCGCAGCCATCAGTGGCCGTGGTGCGCGCAGTGGCCCGCGCCGGCGTGGCCGGTGGCGCTGCGCGGCATGTCAAGCGACGGGTTGCCGTCGAAGAATCCGGACGGCTTGAGCTTGAAGCCGATGTGGTGCACCGGCATCACCGGCCAGTCCTCGGGACGCACCACGTGGTGGGCGCAGAACGTGTACCAGAGGACGACGTCCGTGTCGGCCGTCGGGCGGTCGGCCTTCGTCCACTCCGGGATCCCCTGTCCGCCCGGGTGCTGGTAGGGGAAGTCGCCCGCGGGGTAGCGCTCGTCTTCGGCGTACGGCGTCACCCACAGCGTCTTCTGGTTGAAGGCGCCGCGCTTGGCGAAATTCCCCTGGAGCGACTGCAGCGGCATCGCTGTGGCACCCGGCTCGATCTTGTAGGCGGTCGGCTCGCCGACATGGTTCTTGGCCGTCGAGCTCTGGATCTTCCAGAACCGCGCTTTGTACGGGTCCACGACCCGCTCGCCCGCGGTCTCGGTGTCGAGCACCGTCGCCTCGGTCTTCCAGACGTTGCCGAGCGGGTTGTCGGGGTGGTCCAGCGGCAGCGGCACCGAGTCGACCTCCAGCACCGAGTTCTCCACGCCATCGATCTCCGGGTCGATGCGCACGTTGAAGAAGTGCTGGTGGTGGGCGCCGTAGAGGCCCGGGGCGAGCTTGGCCCCGTACTCCGGGTCGCCAGCCGCCGGGTCGTAGGCAGCCGTCGACAGGATGCCCGAGAGCTTGGCCTCGAACTCGATGGTGCCGTCGGTGTAGAGGTGCCAGAAGAAGCCGTACTCGTAGTTGCCGACGGTCGCGATCATCGACACGACCAGGCGCCGCAGCCGCCGGACCTCGACCTCGCCGTTGCGGAAATCGGTGTGCTTCCAGCCGATGCCGTAGTCCTCCTCGTGCATGCAGATCGCGTTCTTGATCACGACCGGCTCGCCGTCCTGGTCGTGGCAGACGCCGTCGAGGTAGGTGATGTCGCCGAGGCAGTCGCAGCCCAGCTCGAGCGGGTTGGCGAGCCAGCCGACGCCGACCTCGCCCATGTCGAACACGTTCTTGAAGTTCTGCGTCGGCGACGGGTCGGCGTACGGGATGAACATCTCCGCCAGCGAGATCCGGTGCAGGATCGGCCGCAGCGTCGGGTCCTCCGGATCGCCGTCGAGATAGCCGACCCGGTGCAGCACGATGCCCTCGCGCATCGTGAAGCCGATGCGGAAGTCCCACTTCTGCCACTGCACGTGGTGGCCGTCGACCGTGAAGCTCGGACCCTGCGGCTGCGTGATCTCGATCGGCTTGACGTCGGTGCGCTCACTCCAGACGCGCGTGACGTTGTTCGCGTCGCCGATCGCCAGCTCTGGCACGTAGTTGCCGGAGCGCTCCGGGATCGGCACGATGCCGGAGTCCTCGACGGTGACCTCCTTCGTGTCGAGGTCGATCACGCAGACGACGCCGTCGACGGGCCGCGCGTAGCCGTGCGCGCCTTCGCGGTCCTTGACCCATGTCAGCGGGCGCGAGATGCGCCGCTTGCCTGGATCGTCGTCGGGTCCCTGGTACGACGACGGCCACGGGTCGAGCATGCAGAGGCTGAAGTCCTCGATGCCGCGCTTGCGCATCGCGGCCTGCCAGTCCGGATGGGACTTGCAGGTCTCCTCGATGAGCTCGAACTCCTCCATCGTGAGCTGCGCCTGGAGGCCCGCGTGGACCTCGTGCGAGAGCAGCGCGTCATCAGTCAGCGAGACGACGGCCTCGTTGGTCGATTTGTCTTCGAGGTTGCGGAAGACGACGTGGGCCTCGCGCGGCACCGAGGCGGCCGGGGTCCAGCTGCGGATCACGTCCTTCGCCGGCTCCTTGAGCGAGATGAAGACGAACCGGGCGGCGGCGCCGAGGCCCGTCTCGCGGCGGACGATCTCGGCGGCCTGCTTGAACTCGTCGCCCGTGAGGGGCTCGAGCGGATGCAGCGTGAGCGCCCGATCGTCGGTGAGGGTGGCTGGGGGCGGATTCATGGTGAGCGACCTGCAGGTGTCGTCGGGGTGTGCGAGGGGAGTTGCGCGCTGGCCGCCGCCGCGCGCCGCCTCAGCTGGTGACCCGGGCGGCGCGCGGTGACGTGTGGTGGAGCTACGCGGCGTGCGGCCGGGTGCCGTGCAGCGCCTCTTCGATGCCGGGCTCGTCGGCCTCGAAGAAGCCGATCTTTGTGTACGTCGCTGGGGCGCTCGTGCGCAGGTAGGCGGCGTAGGCCATCCCGAGCAGGAAGACCGCGAGCACCGCCCAGGGGAAGTACTTGATGAACCCGGCGTCGGCCGCCCCTCCGAGGGAGCCGCGGTTGGCGACGAGCAGGATCATGGCGCCCGCCTGCCCGAGGAACCCGAGCACCGGAGCGGTCGCCGTCTTCCACCAGTGGAAGCCGTCGACGGCCTCCGTGCGGAAGTAGCGGATGATCGCGATGCAGCACAGCGCTTGGACCCCGAGGATCCCGAGGACGCCCGCGAGTGGAGTCCACGTGGCGAGCTTGAGGAGCGAGTCGAGCGTCGACGGGTAAGAGATCGTGAACGCGGCGATCCAGAGGGCGACGATGACGGTCACCGCCATCGCGGCGTTGACGGGCGAGTGGCGCTTGGGGTGGGTTTTGGCGAACGCCGCGGGGAGCAGCCCCTCACGGGCGAGCGAGAAGATGTAGCGCGCGCCGGTGTTGAAGAACGCCATCGAGCACGCGAACGAGCTCGTGATCATCAGCACCTCGAACATCGTCTGGAGCCAGCTGCCGCCGAAGTGCGCGGCCAACGGGTACCAGGCCGAGATGTACTTGCCTTCGAACTGCGCGGCGACGGCTTCCGAGGAGCCGAACTTGCCCCAGCCGGAGACGAACACCAGCGACATGACGATGTAGAAGAGCCCGAGGCCGATGACCGAGCCGTACGTGGCGATCTTCGCGATCTTCTTCGGGTCGCGGGACTCCTCGGCGTAGTTCGGCGCCATCTCGAACCCGACCCACGACCAGAACGCGCCGAACAGCGCCACGCCGACGGCCGCCGCGCCGAACACCTGGATGGCGGCGTCGTTGTTGAACAGGTTGACCGGGTTGAGCCCCTCGGTCACGACCCCGTCCGGGCCGCCGCCGGCGAAGAACACGCAGACGCCGAGGATCGTGAGCGACAGCACCTCGAAGACGAGCGCGGTCCCGAGGACCTTGGCCGTGAGCTCGATATCGAAGAACGCGAACGTGGCCATGATCGCCAGGCCCAGGAACGAGTAGACGTAGCCCGGCAGATCGATGCCGACCCACTCGTTGATCGAGGTCGACGCGAAGTAGCCCAGCGCGCCGGCCACACCGGCCGCGAAGATGATGTAACAGAGGCCGATCAGGATGCCGGAGCCCAGGCCGGACGTCGGCCCGAGCCCGCGGGTGATGAAGGTGTAGAAGCCGCCGATCGAGCTGACCCGCCGGCTCATCTCGATGTAGCCGACGGAGAAGATCGTCAGCACGATCGTCGCGAGCAAGAACGCCGCCGGGGCCGCGTAGCCGCTGCCGAGCACCGTCACCGGCACGTTGAACACCATCGCGGCCAGCGGCGCAGCGCCGGTGACGATCAGGAACAGCACCTGCACCGGCCCGAGCGCGCCCTTCTGGAGCGCCCCGGCCGCGGGTTTGGCCTCGCTCGCCGGGGATGCCGGACTGCCGACTGCTGTGCTCATGGATGGCCTCTTCTGTTGGGGGGAGGAGGGCCGCGGGCGGCACGAAGCGTGCCGGTCCCAGCCCGGTCAACGGCTGGGATCCGTCGGTCACCAGTCGTCTGTTGGCGGGCATCTTGCGCCCCCTCAGAGCCGCTCCACATGGCCCGCTGGCCAAACAAACGCGGCGGCGTGCGGCCCGGCGGCCTAATCGTTTGATCGCCCGGAAACTCGGGGCTTTTGCGTATCGCGGTGCGAGAAGTGGGCGGCCGCGTCGTGTTGCGGTCCGTCGACATTCGCGGCCGCTGGGTCCGTCGACATGCACGCCGCCCCCGGGTCCGTCGACATAAGCGCCAGTTCTGGGCGCGAATGTCGACAGACCAGGAGCCGCGGCTTCGCGCGGCCCTACAGGTCGAGCCGCCGCAGCCGCCAGGTCGCCAGCGCGACCAGCACCGCAAGCTCGACGAGCGACGTGATCGTCAGCGCCTGGCTGAGGTCGCGCTGCTGTCCGAACGGCCCGAGCTGGAGCGCCAGTCCGGCGAGGCCCGAGACGCCGTTGGTCAGTGAGCCGAGGGCGCCTTCGTAGAGCGCGTTGTAGCCGAGCACGTCGGTCACGCGGCCTGCCCAGAGCTCGACCGACTCGGAGTCCGTGCCCTCGCCGATCTGGCGCACGAGGCTCGCGAAGAAGCCCACGGAGATGAGCATCGTCGCCGCCAAACCGGTCGCGGCCGTGCCGAGGAAGGTCGAGAGCAGCACGGTGAACGCCGCCACGATGGCGACGGCGCCCGTCAGCCCGAGCACGACCTGCAGGAGGTTGCCGGGCGGCGCGCCGCCCGCGGCGCTGGTCAGCGCGCTGGTGATCGCGATGACGACCGCGCAGTACGCGCCGCCAGCCGCCGTGGCGGCCAGCACGCGGCCGGAGACCACGGCGCTGCGGTCGACAGGGCGCACGATCAGCGGCTGCAGCAAGCCCTGCTCCGCTTCTCCGCGGACGGTGTTCATCGTCGTGAAGACCGCCAGCACCGACGCGAGCGAGAAGGTCGCGAACACGCCGATCCCGAGCAGGATGAAGCCGGCGCCGCGCGCAGTCTCCTCGGGCGGGAAGCCCTGGCCGACGGTGCGGTCCTCGAGGTCGCCGAGGATCTCGAACGCGCCCCAGCCGTAGAGGGCGAGGAAGCCGACCGTGATCACCGTGACGACGAGCAGCGACCGGCGGTGCCGCAGCTCCGACAGCGCCAGGAGCGTCACCAGCGCGACGTCACGCGGCCAGACGGTCACGGGCGTGCCTCCCCGTCGCCGCCGTCATGCGCCTCGACCGCGCGCAGGTACGCCTGCTCCAGCGTGCCGCGCAGCTCGCGGACCCCGAAGATCTGCTCGCCCTGGGCGACGAGCCGCTCGATCTCGCCAGGGATATCGCCGCGGCCGAGCTCGGCGCGCCGCACGATGCCGCTGGCGAGGTCGAACTCCACGCCGCCGGTCCCGCCAAGGTCGGCCGGCGAGCCCTCTGCGATCAGCTCGCCGCGCGCGATGATCGCGACGCGGTCGGCGACTTGCTCGACCTCGCTCAGCAGGTGCGACGACAGCAGCACCGCCTGCCCGCGTCCCCGCAGCTCGCCCAGCACGTCGCGGACGAGCGCGCGGCCGACGGGATCGAGCGCGCTAGTGGGCTCGTCGAGGAGGACCAGCGCCGGCCGGCCGATCAGCGCGTGCGCCAGCCCGAGCCGCTGCTGCATGCCCTTCGACATCGACCCGACCTTGACCTCGGCAGCGTCTCCCAGACCGACGAGCTTGAGGAGCTCGCCGCGTTCGGCCACGCCGCCGGGCGACCGCGCCAGGCGCTGGTGCGTGTGCAGCAGCGCCTCGGCCGTGAGCCACGGCGGATAGCGGAAGAGCTCGGCGAGGTAGCCGAGCTGGGTGGCCGCGGCGCGCGTCCCTGCGGCCTCGCCGGCCACGAGCGCCGTGCCCGCCGTGGGCCGCACCAGCCCGCAGACGATCTTCACAAGCGTCGACTTGCCTGCGCCGTTCGGGCCGAGGAGGCCGACGACCTCGCCAGGCGCCACCGTGAGGTCGACGCCGCCGAGCGCGTCGCCGCGGCCTTTGCGCTGGGCGCCGCGGTAGCGCTTGCGCAGATCGCTGGTCACGAGCGCCGCCGTCACGACGCCCATGCTCACACACCGGCTGGCGGCTCGCGCCGCCTCCCGGGCAGGCGGCTACTTGACCACGGTGGCGGCAGCCGAGGCCACGCCGGATCCCGAGATCACGACGCGCGCCTTGCTGACCTTCTTCTTCAGCGCCACGACGCCGAGCACGTGGCAGAACTTGCCGCGCTGCAGGGTGCCGATGTTCTGGCGGGCCAGGCTCTTGCCCTTCAGGGTGACGACGACCTTGACCGTCTTCGGGCAGGCGCCGTTGGTGGCGTCCAGCAGGCGGTCGATGACGACGCGCTTGGTGCCCAGCTTGATCGACTTCGCCAGCGGCACGGTCTCGCAGCCAGCCGTCGAGGCGCCAGCCTGTTTGGGGCACTTGTCGATGCCGTCGTGGACGCCGTCGTTGTCGGCATCGAGGATCGGCGCCGGGACGCCCTTGCCGGGGTCGCTCACGGCGGCCGGCGGGGCGACCTCAGCGGGAGCGGTCCCCAGCATCTTGTCGACGGGGTACTTGAAGTCGGAGGCGATGGCGCTCAGGACGCGCTCGACCTGCACGACGATGCAGCGGAAGCCGCGTCCGTCGAACACGCCGGGGCCGGCGGGCGTCTCGAAGTCGACAGCGCCGTCCTTGCGCGTGACCTTCACGTCCTGCCGGATGTCGGTGTTCGTGGCGATCACGTAGTCGGCGAGATCGGTGCCGAGGTCGTGGCGGATGTGCACCCAGCCGAAGCCTTCGGAGATGTTGCAGCCGCCGTAGCCGTTGTCGAGGCCGAGCCCGATGCGGAGCATGTACTGCCCAGCGGTCGCCGTGGCGCCCGCGAACGTCACCGTGCCGCGCACGACCTTCGCGGCGCGGTCCTGCGTGATGCTCATCCCGGTGAGGTCGAGGCCGGCGTCGATCGTGAACCCCGAGTAGGAGGCGTCGCCCGTCGGATCGGTCTGGTCGATCTGGATCGGGTCGAGCGTCGCGGCGACCGCGGCCGGCGACCCGAAGGTCCAGATCACGGCGAGCACCGCGGCGATCAGCGCCGCCGCGCGCACCAGAACAGCGGGAGACTGCGAGAGCGTGGGCACGCTCTCTGTCTCGGCTGTTGACCGCGTCCCTTGAACAACGCACGTGTCCGCGCCCGCCGAGTGGGCGGGCAGCGGACACATTGCGTCAGTGTGCGTACAGACGGATCAGCGCTTGCGGGTTGCCGCGATCGCGCCCATGCCACTCGCCTTGACCGTGATCTTGGCGACCTTGGCGGACTTCTTGAGCTTCACGACGCCGTAGGCGCGGCAGAAGCTGCCGTGCGTGGAAACGGCGACCACGCCCTTGCCGATCGTGACGTTCTTCTTGCCCTTCTTGACCGTGACGGTGACGGTCGCCTTCAGCGGGCAGACCGTGCCGGACGTGCGAGCCACGAGCTTGTCGATCACGACGCGCTTGGCACCCAGGCGGATCGCCAGGGCGGTGGAGGCCGTCGGGCAGCCGTTGGCGGCGGCGCCGGGGACCGTGGCGCAGGCGTCCTTGGTGTCCGGCACGCCGTCCTTGTCCTTGTCGGGCTGGTCGGTGGTGACCGGCGGCGGCACCGGCTGCGTGGCAGCGGTGAAGAGGTTCATCGCATCGACGTCGACGTCGTCGGGCGTGTTGTCGGCGCCGGGCACCTGGGTCTTGGTCTGCACCTGGGCGCAGTCGAAGTCCAGGTTCTTGAGGGCGGCGTCGGGGCCGGCCGTGGTGCT
Source organism: Actinomycetes bacterium (assembly GCA_023404805.1). Taxonomy (GTDB): domain Bacteria; phylum Actinomycetota; class Thermoleophilia; order Solirubrobacterales; family Solirubrobacteraceae; genus JAGIBJ01. The sequence continues at coordinate 11,892 of JAEYAL010000304.1, forward strand.
CAGCGTGGAGCCGCTGCGGGTGACGTCGATATCACCGACGGTGACCGGACTGGTGAGGACCCACTTGAGGCCGTCGCCCTCGGCGACCCACGCCATCGAGAGCAGGACCGCGGGCGGCGCGTCCTCGGCTTCGGAGGGGACGCACTGGCCGGAGCGCGTGGTCTGCGCCAGCAGCGCGTAGACCATCGCCGGGCGCGTCGAGGCATTCGACTCGACGGTTTGCACCGTGAGCGTGATCTTGCCAGCCGAGGCGTCATAGCTGAGCTTGCCGCTCGTGACGTCGAGCGGAGCCTGCGCGACATCGGCCGGATCGGTGCCGGAGAGGCTGATGCTGGCGGCCTGGGCGGGCTGCGCGACGAGGGCGAGAGCGAGGAGGCCGAAGGCCGTAGACATCAGTGCCCTGAGCTTGCGCAGGGGCAACTGGCTTCGATGCAAATGGGACATACGTCACAGTGTGGCTGTTTTTGCGTCGACATGCGACCACCAAACGCGATTGGCGCCTCGGCGCCGTTGCCACCCCGTTCCCGGTGCGCAACACGCGGGCGCGGTAGCGTTGGCCGCCGTGGCACACCCCGCCCCCGAAGTTCCGAACGACCAAGAGCTCGCCGCCAGCGCCCAGGCGCTCCTGCAGCGGCTGATCCAGTTCGACACCGTCAACCCGCCGGGCGACGAGGAAGCAGCCCAGACGCTGCTCGCTGGTCTGCTCCGTGAGGCGGGGTTCAGCGTCGAACTGCTCGCCGCAGTCCCTGGACGGCCGAACCTGATCGCCGAGCTTTCGTCCGGCCGCGAGGCCGATGGCGGCCCGGTCGTGACGCTGCTCTCGCACATCGACACGGTGCTCGCCGATGCCGCCAGCTGGCAGCACGGCCCATGGAGCGGGCACGTCGAGGACGGCGTGCTCTGGGGCCGCGGGGCGATCGACATGAAGTCGCAGACGGCTGCCGAGGTCGCTGCCGCGGTGAGCTTGGCGGCGGCGGGCTGGCGGCCGGCGAGCGGCGTCTTGCGGGTCGTGGTCGCGGTCGACGAGGAGGTCGGCGGCACCCTCGGCGCGCGCTGGCTGTGCGAGGAGCATCCGGAGCGCGTCCGCACCGACATCGTGATCAACGAGGGCGGCGGCGCTTCGCTGCACGTCGGCGGCAAGCGGTACTACAGCCTGGGTGTCGGCGAGAAGGGCGTCTGCCGCTTTGTGGTCCGCACGCGCGGCCGCGCAGCTCACGCTTCGACCCCCGCCGTGGGCGACAACGCCCTCCTCAAGCTCGTGCCGGCGCTGACGCATCTGGCCGAGGCTGAGCTGCCGATCGACCTGACCGAGGCGCCGCGGGCGCTGCTCGAGGGTCTTGGCCTGCTGACCGACGGCGTGTCGGCCGACGACGCCGTGCTCGCCCTGCGCGAGCTGGCGCCTGACCTCGCTCCGCTCGTCGAGCCGATGCTGCGCGTCACCGCCGTGCCGACGATGGCCGAGGCCTCCAGCAAGATCAACGTGATCCCGGCGCGCGCTGAGCTCCGCGTCGACTGCCGCATCCCGCCCGGGATGGACGCCGACACCGCCCGCGGCCGCGTCCGCGACCTGATGGCGCCGCTCGACGGCATCGAGATCGAGTTCACCGAGACGATCGTCGGCAACGGCTCGCCGCTGTCCGGCCGCGTCGTCGATGCCATCACCGGCTGGCTCGCCGCCAACGACCCGGACGCCGACGGCGTCGTGCCCACCATCCTCCCGGGCTTCACCGACTCGCGGTGGTTCCGCGCGACCTTCCCCGATTGCGCCGCCTACGGGTTCTTCCCGCACCGCCACATGCCGCTGACGCAGACCTACCCGCTGATGCACGCCGCCGACGAGCGCATCGACCTCCGCGACCTCGCCTTCGCCGCACGCGCGTACCGCGACCTGGTCGTCGAGCTGCTCGGCTGAGGGCCGCGCCGAGGCGAACTCCCGTCGATCGAGGTCGCTGGACGACCGCAGATGACGGCAGTTCGCTGCGGCGCCAACGCCGACGGCGAACTCCCGTCGATCGAGGTCGCTGGACGACCGCAGACGACGGCAGTTCGCTGCGGGTCCGGCGAGGCGGCACCTGCGGCGACCTGGCCGTAGCGGCGGTGGGCCAACGGGCGCAGCCGGACCAGCAGGCGGTCCGCAGCGAGGGCGCGGCGGAAGACGGCGCCCGAGCGGATAACGGCAGCGGGCCTGCGACCCGGCGGCATTCTCGTCATGTCTGGGGCTCTATGCCGTGCCAAACCTGACGAGAAGCTCCTCGTACCGCGACCGCCTGGCGTTCTCGTCATGTCTGGTGCTCTATGCCGTGCCAAACCTGACGAGAACGCCGCACCCGCCCAGTCCGCCGCCACATCCAGCCCAGCCGCCGGCCACCGCCCTCGGTGCGCACGGCCCGCCGACACCACAGCCCGCGTTGGCCCACGGCCGCGTCTGCCCGGGCGCCGCAGCGGCCCAGGCGGCGAACGCCCGCCGCGCGCCTCAGCGCGGACGTCGCTCGCCGTCAGCCGAAGGCGACGAGCTTCACGATCGCCACGGTGCCGACCGCCACGATGACGCCGCGCAAGACCATCGGCGAGAGGCTGCGCCCGAGCCGCGCCCCGCCGTAGCCGCCGACGAGCGCGCCACATGCGATGGCCGCGACGACCGTCCAGTCGATCTTGTCCCAGGCGACGACCAGGAACACGAGGGCGGCGATGCCGTTGACCGTGGTGCCGAGGACGTTCTTGAAGGCGTTGATCCGCTGCAGCGGCTCGGCGATCAGCACGCTCATGATCCCGATCAACAGGACGCCCTGCGCCGCGCCGAAGTAGCCGCCGTAGATGCCGGCGAAGAACACGCCGACGAACGTGAGGCGCATGCGGCCCGCGCCGACGGGGCGCGCGGCGGCGGGCCGTTCCGCGGCGCCAGCCCGTTCGACGGCCTCCGGCAGATCAGCGTCGCCGGATTCGGAGACCTCCGGTGAGCCGTCACGTGCCTCGCGGTCGGCAGCCCACGCCTGCAACCGCGGACCGGTGATCACCAGGACGAGCGCCAGCGCGATCAGCACCGGCACGATCGCCTTGAACGCCGAAGCGGGCAGCACGAGCAGCAGCAGCGCTCCCGTGACCGCACCCGCAGCTGACGCGGGGATGAGGCGCTTGATCGTGTCGGTGTGGCCGGCGAGCTCATCGCGGTAGCCGCGGATGCCACCGATGCCACCCGGCACCAGGCCGATGTTGTTCGACACGTTGGCGACCAGCGGCGGGTAGCCCAGGAGCAGCAGCACCGGGAACGTGATCAGCGTGCCCGAGCCGACCATCGCGTTGATGCCGCCCGCCGCCATGCCGGCCAGCAGGATGGCCAAGAACTCGAGGACCGACACCCCGGGCAGGCTAGTGGCGCGCGGCACCGCGCCGCCTGCAGCCGACGCAGGCTGCCGCCTTGCCGCCAGTCGCTCCCCCACCCCGTAGACTCGCCCGCGTGTTCACCCGGATCGACCACATCGGCATCGCCGTCGAGGACCTCGACGCTTCGATCGCGCTCTACGACGCGACGTACGACCTCAAGCTCGTGCACCGCGAGACCATCGAAGAGCAAGGCGTCGAGGCCGTCCTGCTCGACGTCGGCGAGAACCACGTGGAGCTGATCGCGCCCCTCGGCCCCGACACGGGCGTGGCGAAGTTCATCGCCAAGAAGGGCCCGGGCATCCACCACATCGCCTACCAGGTCGACGACATCGACTCGGAGATCGCCCGCCTCAAGGCCGAGGGCATCCAGTTCATCGACCAGGAGGCGCGCACCGGCATCCGCGGCTCGCGCATCGCCTTCCTGCATCCCAAGAGCACCGCCGGCGTGCTCACCGAGCTCACCGAACCCGCAAAGGGGCACCACTGATGGAACGCATCTCGATCGGCTTCGCCGCCGGCCAGGTCCTCGGCCTCCGCGTCGACAAGGACGCCCTCGACGGCCTCGCCGCCGCCCTCTCCAGCACGGAGCCGTGGTTCCAGCTCTCGACCGAGGACGGCACCGTCAGCATCCGCACCGACGCCGTCGTCTACCTGCGCACGGAGAACCCCGAGTCGAAGGTCGGCTTCGGGCTGTAGCTCCCACACCACGCCTTCGCGGCGGGCCTGCTCCTCGGACCCGGCCCGCTGCAACGCAAAGGGGGTGGGCGCTGTCCGGCGCCCACCCCCTTTGTCGTTCCTGCAGCTCGCCGACGTCACAACGACGTGCGGCGGCTGGCGGCTAGATGCCGCCGGGGAAGCACTGCGCTCGCGCGTAGGAGTCCTGGTAGTAGGTGCCCGTGACGGTGCGGCCATCGGCGAGCTTCACGCTCGCATCGACGCGGAAGTTGCCGGACTGCAAGCTGATCGGGTATTGCGCCGTGGTCGACGTGATCGTGAACTGGTTGGTGATCTGGTTGTTCGCGCGGTTGCGCACGACGACGGTCGCCGAGACCGGCGCCGGGATCGGCATGCCTGCGATCGAGCCGACGGCGATGTACGGCTTGATGCCTGGGAAGAACACGTTCGGGTAGACGCAGCCGTAGTCGAACCGCAGGTAGGCGAACGGCGAGGGCGGGTCGACGGTGCCGGGCAGCGGCGTGGCGCCCGTCGGCGCGACGAACAGGTGCCCGTAGCCGGCCGCCGCGAACTTGCCGTTCGCCGTGACCGCCGCTGGCGTGTACGGGATATCGGTGGCGGCGATCCTCACCGCGCGGGTCGCGAGGTTGGCTTCCGCGATCGCGCCGCCCGACGTGCCGCTGACGCTGTACTGCAGCCAGCCGTCGTTGCTGAGGTTGAAGGCGCTGGTCGCGGCGTTGTAGGCCGGCAGCCGCCACGACGCGTACGCCACGGCGCCCGTCTCGACATTCACCGCCCGCACGTTGCGGCGGTCGTACGGGAGCAGCGCGGCCGTCTTGCCGTCGGGCGAGAGGACCACGGAATAGGCGATGTCGGCGTTCTCGCCGCGCGCAACCGTGACCGGAGCGCGGCCGGCCCGTGCAAACGCAAACCGCGTGCCTTCTCCGGCGGGCTGGTACGCGATCGTCGACCCGTCGGCGCTCGCGGCCAGGAGCCCCTCGAAGTTAGTCGCCAGCGTCGTCGCCGGGCCGCCGGCAAGCGGCGTGCGGCTGATCGTGTTGCCCGAGTACGTGAGCACCGCCGAACCGTCGCGGGTGATCTGGCCACCGACGTGGGTGGACGTCGACGGCGTAGCGAGCGTCAGCGCCTTGGTCGTGGTGTCCGCGATGTAGACGTCGGCCGTGTTGTCGGTGTCGGCCGGCAGCAGCTTGGCATCCGACACGAACGACAGCTTCGTGCCGTCGGCCGTCAGGCGGTAGCGCGTCGTGTACGGGGTCGGCGTCGAGACGACCTGCACGGTGCGGTTGGTGACCAGATCGCGGACGTAGACGCCAAGGACCGGGACGAGCGTCGGAGCGATCTCGCCGGTCTTGGAGCCCGACTGCTTGAAGTAGCCGAAGGCCGCGTACCGGCCGTCTTCGCTGAGCTGCGGCTCAGCGCCGTAGGTGTCGGCGAGGGCCGAGGTGCCGGCGATGCCGTCGGCGCGGTCGATCTGCTCGCCGATCTGGGGTGCGGCGAATGAGGATCCAGGAAGGGCCAGAGCGAGCAGGGAAGCCGCGCACAGCGTGCGCGCGGTTCCCGCTGGCCCGGAGTGACGTGGGGACATGAAACGCACCGTATCGGATACGGTGCGTTTCGCATAGGTCCCCCGTGCGGGCGACGCGCCCAATGCCCGCGGCTGAGCCTTGCCAGCCGGGGCGCGGCGGTCGAGCCCTAGAGGCCCATCGAGCGGCCGATGAGCTCGCGCATGATCTCGTTCGTGCCCGCGTAGATGCGGTTGAGGCGGGCGTCGGTCCAGAACTCCGAGATCGGGTACTCGGTGGTGTAGCCGTAGCCGCCGTGCAGCTGGACGCCGATGTCGGCGGCTTCGCAGAAGAGCTCGGTCGTCGCGTACTTCGCCATGGCCGCTTCCTGGATGGTGGCGGTGCCGTCGAGGTAGCGCTGGATCGTGCGGTCGACGAACAGGCGCGTCATCTCGATCTTGGTCTGCAGCTCCGCGAGCACGAAGCGGCTGTTCTGGAACGAACCGATCGGACGGCCAAACGCCTTGCGCTCCTTCACGTACGCGAGCGTCATCGCCAGCGCCGCTTCGGCGCCGGCCATCGCGGCCGCCGAGAGCGAGAGGCGCTCGGGCACGAGGTGCGCCATCAGCTGCGCGAAACCGGTGCCCTCGGCGCCGAGGATGTTCTCGGCCGGGACGCGGCAGTCGTTGAAGAACAGCTCGGCGGTGTCGTTGGCGTGCTGGCCGACCTTGTGGATCTGGCTGCCGCGCTCAAAGCCCTCGAACCCGCGCTCGATCACGCACATCGAAAGGCCCTGGTGCGGGTGGTCGCCCGTGCGGACGGCGGTGACGATCAGGTCGGCGTTGATGCCGTTGGAGATGAACGTCTTGCCGCCGTTGAGGATCCAGTCGTCGCCGTCCTTGGTGACGCGCGCCTGGATGGCCGACAGGTCAGAGCCCGTGCCCGGCTCGGTCATCGCGAGCGCGAGGATCGTCTCGCCGGTGGCGATCTTCGGGAACCAGCGCTGGCGCTGCTCCTCGTTGGCCTCGGCCAGCAGGTACGGGAGGCCGAGGTCGTTGACGACCGACGGGCCCATCCAAGAGGACTGCACTGCAGCGTGGGCGGCTTCCTCGGCGGTGATCGCGTTGAAGCGCCAGTCGCTGATGCCGAGGCCGCCGTATTCCTCCGGGATCGCCATCGCCATGAAGCCCATCTCGGCGGCCTTCGTGAAGAGGTCGCGGTCGACGAGGTGGTTCTCCTTCCAGCGCTCGTGGTTCGGAACGACCTCCGCCTGGAGGAACGCGCGGAAGCTTTCGCGGTAGGCGTCGTGTTCGTCTTCGAAGAGTTCGCGGCGGACGCCGAGCGAGGTGGTGGTGGCCATGGAGGCAGCGTACCGGAACAGATGGAATCGGTTCCACCGTTGGACAGCTGTCTATTTGACGCGCGCTCGGCGGGGCCGGTCCGTAGACTCGCGGTATGTCGACGAGCACCCGCACGCAGCGCCGCAGCGCGGCGATCCGCGAGCAGATCGTCGACGCCGCCGAGGCGATCCTCGCCCGCGACGGCAGCGACGCGCTCACCATGGAAGCGGTCTCCTCGCAGGCCGATGTCGCCGTGCAGACGGTCTACAACCGCGTCGGCGGGCGCCCGGCGCTCCTCGTGGCCGTCGCCGAGCGGGCGCTCGAGCAGAACCGCGTCTACCTGGAGTCGGTCGCGCGGGACACGGGCAAGACGGCGATGGAGCGCATCGAGGCGATCGGCCTGGCCTACGCGCGGTTCGCCGAGTCGCGGCCCGAGCAGTTCCGGCTGATCGTCGACCCGCCGAGTGAACCGGAGGCCCTGCGGCCGATCGAGGGGCTGATCGGCAACCAGCTCAAGGTGCTCGCCGAGCTCATCGCCGAGGGTATGGAGGACGGGACGATCAACCCGTCGCTGGAACCCGAGCCGACCGCGAAGGCGCTGTGGGCCATGGCGACCGGCCTCTTCACGCTGCGGATCCGCACCGACCGCCTCCAGATCGACGCGCGCGAGCTGACGAAGCTCGCCGTGCTCTCACGCGCGCTGCTCCAGGACGGGATCCTCGGTCCCGCCGCGCGCGGCTAGGCCAACCGCGGCGACGGCACGGCGCCGCCGCCCATTGAGCGTTCTTAAGTTTCCCCCATAGGGGAAGAAAAAGAACGTTCACCGGCCAGAGGTACCGCTCAGGCCAGGGCGCCGCTCAGGGCAGGCGCCGCTCAGGCCGGCGGGTCGGGCTGCTCGATGGCCGCGGAGCGGCGGCGGCTACCGGGGAATCGGCCGGCCAGGCCGCTGAGCGGCACGACGGCGCGGCTGAGGTTCTCGGCCGCTTCCCGCATCCCGGTGACGGTCGTCTCGATGCCCTCGAGCGCCGGCGCGAGGCGGGCGAGCATCGCCGACATGTTCTCGACCTGCGTCTCGACCGACTTGACGCGCTCGGGCAGCTCCGGCAGCGTCGACGCCGACTTCGCGAGCTCCGGCAGCGCCTTCGTGGTGTCGGCGAGCTGGTCGAGCGACGAGGCGACGGCGGCGATCGCGTCGAGCGAGTCGCCGAGCGCGGTCAGGCTGCTGAGCGACGCCTCGAGCGCCCCGAGCTTGTGGAGGGTCTCGTCGAGGGCGGCGATGCGGGAGACGGCGATCGAGAGGTCGTCGAGGCTCTTGAGCGCGACCGAGAGCTCTTCGAGGTTGCGCAGCGCGACCGACAGCTCCTCGAGGTTCTTCAACGCCTCCGAGAGGTCCGAGAGCTGAGCGAGCGGCCCGTCTTCGGCGATCAGGCGCTCGAGGCTGCCGTCTTCGCCGAGCAGGCGCACGAGCCCGCCGTCGGCCTGGACCAGCTGGTTGAGCGGCGTGCCCGGCGTGAGCAGCAGCTCGATGGTGCCGCCCGGCTCGACGAACCGCTCCGCAAGCGCCCCTTCGGCGAAGAGGCGGTCGGCGAGGCCGTTCTCGGCCAGGACGCGGTCGAGCGTGCCGCCGGGGACGGTGAGGCGGTCGAGCGGCCCGCCTGGCGCGAGGAGCCGCTCGAGCGGGCCGCCGTCGACGAGCAGCCGGTCGAGGACGCCGTCTTCGCCGACGAGCCGTTCGACGGCCCCGCCGTCGGCAAGCAGACGGTCGAGCGGACCGCCGGCCGCGAGGGCGCCGCGGTCGGAAAGCAGGCGGTCGAGCGGGCCGCCGACCGCGAGCGCGCGGCCCAGCGGCTGCTCGGGGCCGAGCAGCTCGCCGAACTGCTCCAGGCGGGCCAGCGGGCCGTGCGGGTCGCCGAGGAGCGCGAGCCGCTCCAAGGCGCCGTCCTCTTCGATGATCACTTCGAGGCGCGCGCCGAGGCCTTCTTCTCCGCGGATCGGACCGTCGTCGGCCGCCAGGTCGCGCGCGTAGAGCACCAGCTCGGCGGCGGCGATCGCCGTCCGCGCGGGAAGGGTGACCAGCGAGAAGAGACCCACGCGCCCGAGCCTACGGGGTCGGCTCGCGCTCCGTGGCGGCCCTGGCCGACCACTTGGGTCGGCGGGAGGCCCTTCTGGCGTTTTGCCGACCCAGGTCGCGGTACGGGCGGGCGCGGTCGCCAGGGCGCGCGGGCGCGGGGCGCCGGGGGCGCGCGGGCGAACTCCCGTCATTCGCGGTCGTCCGACAACCGCAACCCAGGGCAGTTCACGCGGTGTCGGTGCTACGCCGCGAACTTCCGACGATCGCGGTCGTCCAGCAACCGCAGATGACGGGAGTCCGAGCTACTCCGGCGTCGGCCCTTGCTGCTCCCGCCGCGCACGATCGGCGGCGCGGCGCCGCCCGACCGCCCGCACCGCGATTCCGAGCACCACGACCAGCATGGCGAGCATCAGCAGCGCGAAGATGACCAGCGTCGCGTCGGTCACGAGCCAGCTGGTCGTCTCGACCTCGTCCTGCGCGAGGACCAACGGGGCGGCAAGCGGCATCGGGTCGTTTTACCGATGCTGGGCGCCGCCGTCGAGCGCGCGCGGGTAGCGGCGGACGACTTGGGTCGGCGAAACGCCTTATCAAGCCCGTCCGCCGACCCAAGCCGCGCATCAGCCGCGCGGCGGCCCGACTTGGGTCGGCGAAACGCCTTAGCAGGCCCGTCCGCCGACCCAAGTCGCGCGCCTAGCCCCGCGGCGGTGGGGGCGTCGCAGGGCGGCCCGGCGGCGGCGCCGCAGCGGCGCCGGCCGGCTC
>JAEYAL010000351.1 GCA_023404805.1 Actinomycetes bacterium
ACCCTGCTGATGCCCGCAGCGCAGCCAGCAGCGCCTCGGGGCCAAGCGCTGCGCCGGCGCCGCCGGCCAGGGCCGGCTCCGGGGCAGCCGTCACGTCTGCAGCGCCGCGTCGAGCGCCGCGCCCGCAGCCTCGAGCGTGCGCTCCAGATGCTCGGGCGTGTGCGCGAGCGAGGGGAACCAGCCTTCGAACTGCGAGGGCGGCGCGTAGACCCCGCGCGCGAGCAGACCGCGGCAGAAGTTGCTGTAGGCCTCCAGGTCGCAGGCCTTGGCCTCTTCGTAGTTCGTGACCGGCGTGGGGGAGAAGAACAGCGTCACCAGCCCCGGCACCGACTGCACGGTCGCTGGGCGGTCGCCGATGAGGTCGCGCAGGCCGCCCGCGAGCGCGTCCGTCGTCGAGGCGAGGCGCAGGTACGCGGAGTCGTCGAGCAGGCGCACCGCGGCGAGTCCAGCCGCGATCGCGAGCGGCGATCCAGCCAGCGTGCCCGCTTGGTAGACCGAGCCGACCGGCGCGATCTGCTCCATCAGCTCGCGGGAGCCGCCGAACGCTGCCGCGGGCAGCCCGCCGCCGACGATCTTGCCCAGGATGGTGAGGTCCGGCAGGACGCCCGTCAGCTCCTGGGCGCCGCCGCGCGCGACGCGCAGGCCCGAGATCACCTCGTCGAAGACCAGGAGCGCGCCGTTGTCGGTCGCCGCTTGGCGCAGCAGCTCGAGAAAGCCCTCCTGCGGCGGGACGACGCCCATGTTGCCCGGGTACGGCTCGACCAGGATGGCGGCGAACTCGTACCTGGCGCACGCCTCGTGGACGGCGTCCGGGTCGTTCCACGGCACCACGATCGTCTGCGCGGCCGCCTCGGGCAGCACGCCCGGCGACGACGGCAGGCCCTGCGTGGCCAGGCCGGAGCCCGCGTCGGCGAGCAGGCCGTCGACGTGCCCGTGGTAGGCGCCGGCGAACTTGAGGAGGTAGGTGCGGCCGGTCGCCGCGCGCGCGAGGCGGATGGCGCTCATCGACGCCTCGGTGCCCGACGTCGTCATGCGCAGCATCTCGACCGACGGGATCCGCCGCGACAGCTCAGCCGCGAGATCGACCTCGCCGACCGTCGCCGCGCCGAAGGTGGTGCCGCGGGCGGCCTGGTCGGTGATCGCCGCGACGATGTCGGGGTGCGCGTGGCCGTGGATCAGCGGACCCCACGAGCAGACCCAGTCGACGTAGTGGTTGCCGTCGATGTCGACGATCTCGGCGCCGCTGCCGCGCTCGATGAACACCGGCGTGCGGCCGATCGACCGCATCGCGCGGACGGGCGAGTTGACGCCGCCGGGCAGGAACTTCACGGCCCGCTCGTATTGCTCGGCCGATCGTGCGTCGCGAATGGAGATGGTCATGGCCGTCTTCCGATCGAGGAGGGTCCGCTCAGAGGGTGCGCAGCCAGGCGGCCGCGTCCTTGGCGGAGTAGGTGATGATCGTGTCGGCGCCCCCACGCCGCAACGAGGTCAGAGTCTCCAGGACGGCGGTGCGCTCGTCGAGGAACCCCTGGTGGGCAGCGGCCTTGAGCATCGAGTACTCGCCGCTGACGTGGTACGCCATCGTCGGCGCTGCCGTCTCCGTCTTCACCCGGTGCAGGATGTCGAGGTACGGCACGGCCGGTTTGACGATGAGCAGGTCGGCGCCTTCGTCGAGATCGGCCTTGGCTTCGCGCAGGGCTTCGTCACCGTTGCGCGGGTCCATCTGGTAGCCGCGGCGGTCGCCGAACGCAGGCGTCGAGTCGGCCGCGTCGCGGAACGGGCCGTAGAACGCCGACGCGTACTTGACCGCGTACGAGGCGATCGGCGTCTGCTGCAGCCCCGCCTTGTCGAGCTCTGCGCGGATCGCCCCGACGCGGCCGTCCATCATGTCGCTCGGGGCGACGATGTCGGCCCCGGCCGCGGCCAGCGACTTGGCGGTGCGGGCGATGAGCGGCAGCGAGGCGTCGTTGTCGACCTCTGCGCCGTCGAGCACGCCGCAGTGGCCGTGGCTCGTGTACTCGCAGAGGCACACGTCGGCGATCACGACCGTCTCCGGGACGGCGCGCTTGATCTCGCCGATCGCCTGCTGCACGATGCCGCGGTCGTCGTAGGCGCCGCTGCCCTTGAGGTCCTTGTGCGACGGCACGCCGAACAGCAGCAGGCCGCCGAGCCCCAGCAGCTTCGCGGTCTCGGCTTCGGCCGCGAGCTCGTCGAGCCCGAGGCGGTCGACGCCCGGCATCGCCGTGATCGGACGGCGGCCGGAGAGGCCCTCTTCCACGAAGATCGGGAGGATCAGGTCGCCCGGATCCAGCAGCGTCTCCGCGACGAGGTCGCGGATGGCGGGCGTGCGGCGCAGGCGGCGCGGTCGACTCTCAGGGAAGGCCACGCGGCAAGGGTACCGGGCGGGGCGTGACCGGCCGCCTGCAGGCCGAGCAACCCGGTGCGCGAAATGGTCGCAGATGCCCGGAAAACCCCTTGCCGCAAGAAGAGCAACGGATCGGAGCGCGGACGTTTGCGGGCCCGCGATATCGCTGGTAGCTTCGCGCGGGCCGACGGTCCGACAAGCAGTGTTGTCGCACGTCCCCCGGATGGTCGGCGCCCCCGCCAATGCTCCGCCTCGACCCGCCCGCGCGACCGCGTGCCCGGCCCGCCGCCAGGGAGGCGCGCCGCCGCTCCACGGCCACGGCGCTGGCGGCGTCCACGGCCGTCGTCGCCGGAGGC
>JAEYAL010000353.1 GCA_023404805.1 Actinomycetes bacterium
GCGCGGCGCCGGCCGTGGCGGTCGATGCGCTCCAGCGTCAGCCGCACCTGTGCGGGCTCGGAGAGCGAGAAGCGGGCCGTCCCGCCCGCCACCTTGAGGCCGGTCAAACGCGGCGCGGTGCGGTCGAGGACCGGCTGGGGCGGCGTTTGCGGTTGCTGCGTCTGCGCCGGGACCTCCGGCTGCGGCGTCGGGGTCGGCGCAGGGGCGGGCGTGGGAGCTGGGTCGGCCGTGAGCCGGATGGCGATCGGCCGTGGCAGCGGGCCCGGTTCGATCGTGTAGCCGGCGACCACCAGGCGGCCGTCCGGCGCCAGCGTGGCGGCCAGCGCCTGCTCGTAGGCGCCGCTGACCCGGTGGGTCGCCGAGCCCGCCTGGCCGAAGCCGGCGTCCGGCGCGCCGCGCGCGTCGAGGCGGACGGCGGTGAACGCGCCGGTGGAGTAGCCCGAGCCGGCGACGAGGAGCTTGCCGCCGGGCGCGAGGGCGCTGCCAGCGAGGATGTCCTGCCCCGGGAAGTCGATGCGCGCGACTCCTGCGGTGCCGTAGGTGAGGTCGGGTGTCCCGGCCGGGGTCAGGCGGACGGCGACCGCGTACGGGTCCGCGCCCTCCGTCAGCCCGGTGACGATCACGCCGCCGTCCTCCAGCACGTGCACCGACTTCGGGGCCGCGATCGGCGGGACGACCGCGCCGAAGCGACGGTCGAGCTTGCGGTCCAGCCCGTAGCGCCCGACGACGGCGGTGTGCTTGCCCTTGATGGTGGCCCGGCCCAGGAAGTACAGGCCGAACTCGCCGTCGCGGGCGATCGCGGCGACCTCGTCGTCGCCGCCGCCCAGATCGGCGGTGTCGAACTGGCTTGAGGCAGGTGCGCCGCTCGCGGTCAGGCGCAGCACGGCCACGTCCTGCCCCGGGCCCTGGAGCCCGGACGCGACGTCGATGTGCCCATCAGGCTCGACCGCGACCGACTTGGCCCGCGAGCGGTCAGCGACGAGCAGCTTGCCGGGGCCGAGGGCGCCCCCGGGGTTGAAGGTCTCGTCGAGCTGGCCGTCCGCGGTGAAGCGCGCCAGCGCCATCGCGTTGCCGCTGGCCCCGGCTACGACGATCCGCCCGTCAGCCTGGAGCGCGAGCGCCGCCGGGTGGTCGGACCCTGCGACTGTGGTGCTGGCGATCCCGTCGCCGTCGAAGCTGCGGTCGGGAACGCCGTCGACGGTGAGGCGGACGAGCACGAAGCCCTGGAGGGCCGTGTACTGGTTGTCGGTCAGGAGCAGCGTCTTGCCGTCGGGCTGGGTGACGGCCGCGACCGGGACTCCGGCACCGGCGATCGCGGCGTGGCCTCCCGCGCCGAAGGTCGGGTCGAGGTCGCCGCCGGCAGCGGCGGCGCCGCCTGCGGGCAAGGCCAGGCTCAGTGCGGCGCCGAGGAGCGCGGCCGCTGGCCAGAGGTGGTGGCGGTGGATCAGCATGCCGCCGATCCTGCGCTGCGGCGGGCGCTAGCTCGCCAGCCCAGCCCACCCAGGGTTTTGCCCTAGGCCCCCTAGAGCGCGGTCTCTGCCGCCCCGAGCTCGAGGGCTCCCGGCAGCTCCTCGCGCGACCCGATGTCGAGCTTTCGGTAGACGTTGCGCAGATGCCACTGGACCGCTTTGACGGTCACAAACAGCCGCTGCGCGATCTCGCGGTTCGTCAGACCTTCGGCGGCGAGTGTCGCGACGCGGTCCTCGCTGGCCGTCAGCGATTCGCGGCCAGACAGCATCTGGCGGTCGCGCCGGGGCCGAGCGCCCGCGGCGACCAGCTCCTCATGGGCGCGGTCGGCGAGGCCGGACGCACCCATGTGGGCGGCCATGTCGAGCGCGTCGCGCAGCACCTCGCGCGCCTCGGTGCGCTCGCCGGCCCGCCGCAGCGCGGCGCCGAGCTCAAGCACCGACCGGCCATGGCTGTAGCGCCCCTCGCTGCGCTCGAGGATCTCCGCCGATTCGCGCAGCAGCGCTATGCCTTCGGCGCCGCCGACGGCCATCCCCAGACTGCGGAGCGCACTGCCCACGGCGAGTGGAAACCCGAACGCCCGCGCCTCCCCGAGCTCTGCCTCGGCCATGGCCCGCGCTTCCTCACCGCGGCCGAGCGACGACAGCGCCAGCGCGGCCGGTGCCCGCCAGCTCACGTGCGCGGGGTTGGAGATCGTCGGCGAGGCGAGCCTGCCCGCCTCGAGCGCGTCCTGCAGCGCGAGGCGCGAACGCCCGAGCGAGAGGTGGACCTCAGCGCGCGCGACGAGCGCGTACGCATGCGGGTAGGTGCCGGCGCCGGAACCGAACGGCGTACCGGTGACGACGGCGTCCGCCTCGTCGATCGCGCCGCGTGCCACGAGTGCCTCGGCGAACACGGCCATCACCCACAGCCAGCCGCCCTCGCCCTGTTGGTCGGTGAAGACGTCGCGTGCCAGACGCGCCTCCATCTCAGCCCGACGCAGCTCACCGAGGCGGAGCGAGGCGCTCGAGCGCATCGCGCTGCGCCAGGCGACACCGGAGAGCGCACCGCTAGCCCGCGCAGCGGCGATGGCCTCGTCGTAGAACGCCGCGGCGCGCGAGAGCTCGCCGGTATAGACGAGCGCGTTCCCGAGGGCTCCGCCGAGCACGCTGTTGAGGTCATCGAGGCGGGTGCGCGCAAGGATGCGGTCGACCAGTTCGACGACCTGCTCCGCCGACCCGCCGTGCGCGCCCACGGGGAACACCAGACTCGCGAGCGTCGCCGGGTCGAGGTCCTCGCCGACGGCGAGCTGGGCCGCTCGGCGGGTCCAGCGCGTGCGGGCCATCTCCGTCCCGCCGAACACGAGGTGCGACATCGCCACCAGCTCCGCCTCGAGCTTGACGGCGATCGGGTCATCGAAATCGGTGAGCCCCTGCAGGCCCTCCTCGAACGCGGCCAGGCACTCGGGGATCCGCCCGTTGGCGCCGAGCGCCCGCCCGAAGTCCAGGGCGATCTGCATCCGGGCCGCAGGGTCGGTCGCCGCCTCAAGCGCCTCGCGGAAATGGTCTGGGAACTGCTCGACCTCGCTGTGCGCGGCTTCTGTGACGCCGAGCTCGTGCAGCACGGCGCTGCGCTGCTCGGCCTCCGGCTGCTCCTCCAGCGCCCGCCGAAGATAGGTGAGCGCCGCCTCGCTGGCGCCCCGCTCCCACGCCTCGCGGGCCGCCGCGCGGAGCACCTCGACGATCGCCGGGTCGTGGTTGGCGGAGATCCGCAGCAGGTGCCGCGCGACCTGCTCGGCGGCGGCGCCGCGCGCCTGGAGCAACGCGGCCGCGCGCGCATGCAGCGCTTGGCGCTCATGCGGCCGCACGGCGTCATAGACGGCGGCGCGGACCACGGGATGCGCGAAATCCAGCGAAGAGTCCTCGGCGAAGAGGTGCACGGCGACGAGGGCGTCGGCGAGCCGGGCGGCTTCATCCTCGCGGAGTCCGGCGAGTTCAGCTGCTTCGGCGAGCGGCCGCGACGGCTCCAGGACCGCGACGGCCCGCGCGAGGGCCAGCGCCTGCGGGGGTTGCAGCCGCAGCCTGCGGAGCACGGCGCGGCTGACGCGCTCCGAGCCGAACTCGAGGACCTCGCCGGCCTCCTCGGCCGACCCGGTCCGGTCCTCGTCGGCCAGCTCCTCCAGCAGTTCGCCGAGGAGGAACGGGTTGCCGCCGGTGGCGCGGTGGCAGGCGGCGCAGAAGACGCCGGCGGCGTCCGGCAGCCGCCGACGCACCAGCGTCGAGGCCGCGTCGACCGACAGCGGGGCGGGCCGGACGAGGTGCGTCGCGGTCGCAGTCGCGAGCGCGTCGAGCAGCTCGAGGTCGGCCTCGGGCTCGGCGGGGCGGGCCGCCGCCACCAGGAGTACCGGCAGCTCGTCGATGCGCTCGGCCATGAAGACCAGCCATCGCAGGGACGCCCGGTCGGACCAGTGGAGGTCGTCGGCCGCGATCAGCAGCGGTCCGCGCGCGGCGAGGTTCGCGACCAGCCACTGCAGGCCCTCCAACGAGGCGAGCAGCTCGCCCGCCGGCTGGGAGCCGCTGGGCGCGAGGACCGGCTCCGCGAGCTCGGCGCCGTGCGTGAGCAGCTCAGGGTCGCGCGCGGCTTCCCTGGCCAGCAGCTGGCGGACCAGCCCGAACGCGAAGGTGCGGTCGAGCTCGGAGCCGCGCGCCCGCAGCACCTGCATCCCCGCCGCTTGCGCGAGCTGGCAGGCGGTGCCCACCAGTTCGGTCTTGCCGAGCCCGGCCTGGCCCTCCACGAACACGACGGCGCCGTCGCCGCCGGCGGCGGCTTGGGCGACGAGCGCAGCCAGCGCCGCGTGCTCGCCGTCGCGCTCAAGGAGTCCTCCCGCTTGCTCGCTCATGCCGAGGAGCTTGACTGGCTGCCCGCGGGGCATCCAGTCGCAAAAATGGATCAGGCCGCTGGCCGGGCGCTCGGCGCGTGGTGCAGCACCGGCAGCTCGATCGGCGCTGCCGGCGCTTGGGTTTGCGGCGCCACTTCCTGCACGCGGCGCAGCCGCTCCGCGGCCTGCTCGCGGTAGCGCTCGACGTTCGCCAGCTTGATGTCTTCGTAGCCGCGCACCATGTCGGGCAGCTCGGCGATGGCGACGAGCTGGTCGACAGTGTCGGGGCGGAGGTGGTCGAGCGCGGTGTCGATGAACTGCTGGTACTCACCCGGGAGCGCACGCTCGAGGCGGCGGATGGCGGCGTGGCCGAACGGGTCGAGGCGGGTGCCGCGCAGGCGCCGCATCGGGCGGAGCGTGCGGAAGAGCAGCGGGGCTGAGCGGCCGAAGCGGAGTTTGCGGTTGATCCCGAGCTTGCTGAGGATCGGCGGCTGCAGGAGGACCTGGACCTTGGCGCCCGGGCCGAACTCGTCGGCGACGCGGGCGCGCTCGGCGGGGTCGAGGTGCAGGCGGGCGATCTCGTACTCGTCCTTGTAGGCGAGCAGCTTGTAGAGGTGCTGGGCGAACGCCCGGGTGACCGGGCCGTCGGTGGCGCCCGTCATCGCCCGCTCGCGGCGCGCGACCTCGGCGACGGCGCTGACGTAGGCAGCTGCGTAGGCGGCGTCCTGGTAGTCGACGAGGTCGGCGGCGCGGCGCTCGACCAGCGCGCTGTTCGCCCCGAAGTCGTGTGCCTCGCGCGCCAGCGCGACAGCCCGCTCGCGCTGCTTCGATGTCGCCGCGGAGTCGGAGTCGGCGTTGGCAGCGGAGGCGCCTCCGCCCGCGTCGCTCAAGGCCGCCTCCACCGCCTCGGCGTCGATCGCCGCCGCGCGCCCCCAGCGGAACGCCGCGAGGTTGTGAGCTACGGCGACGCCGTTGAGCTCGATGGCGTGCTCGATCGCGGCGGCGCTCAGAGGCAGGCAGCCATGCTGGAACGCGGCGCCGACCACGAGCATGTTGGCCGGCAGGTGGTCGTGGAAGAGGCGCTCGGCGAGCCAGCCGGCGTCGAGGTAAAGGTTGTCGCGCGCTCGTGTGGCCGCGTCGATGCGGGCTCGCGTGCGGACGACCGAGGGGAAGCGGCGCGTCGGGTCGGACACCATGCTCGCCGTCGGCGTCTTGGTCGTCGAGACGACGGCGATGGTGCGGGCCGGGTCGGCGGCGTCGAGGGCCTTCGGCGTGGCCGCGCCGAGGAGGTCGAAGCCGAGCAGCACGTCGGCGCCGCCGCGGGTCGCGCGGAGCTGGCCGCGGATCGGAGTGGGCGAGAGCCGGATGTCGCTGATGACCGGACCGCCCTTCTGCGAGAGACCCGTCTGCTCGAGGCCTGCGGCGAAGCGGCCGTCGAGGTGCGCCGCCATCTGGAGGATCTGCGAGATCGTCACGACGCCCGTGCCGCCGATGCCCGGGATGTGGATCAGGACGTCCTCGGGGACCTGCCGCGTCGGCGCCGTCAGCGCGACGGGCGGCTGCGCGTCGCCCGGCAGGCGGACCCCCGCCGTGGCGCCGACCCCGCCAACCGCGCTTGCATCGCCCACTGCGGGTGCCTCGCCCCGCCGCCGGATCGCGCCGAGCCACCGCCGCCCGCCGCGCCCCGGCTTCGCCGGCGTGACCATCAGGAACGACGGGCAGTCGCCCTTCACGCACGAGAGGTCCTGGCCGCAGGAGGTCTGGTCGATACGGGTCTTGCGGCCGAACTCGGTGTCGACGGGCTGGACGGCCATGCAGGTCGACTTCTCGCCGCAGTCGCCGCACCCCTCGCAGACCCGCTCGTTGATGAAGACCTTCTCGGCGGCCGCGGGCTGGTCGCCGCGGCGGCGGGCGCGGCGCTGCTCGATGGCGCACTGGTCGTCGTGGACGATCACGGTGACGCCGCCGACGGCCGCGAGGTCGCGCTGCGCGTCCTGGAGGTCGTCGCGATGGCTCACCGAAGCGATCGGATCGAGCTCGACGCCCCGGTAGCGCTCAGGCTCTGGCGTCGTGACGACGACGCGCTGCACGCCTTCGATCGCCAGCCAACGCGTGAGCGCTGGGATCGACAATTTGCCCTGCGGCTGCTGGCCACCGGTCATGGCGACGGCGTCGTTGTAGAGCAGCTTGAAGGTGATGTTCACGCCCGCGGCCACCGCGGCGCGGATGGCGAGGGAGCCCGAGTGGTGGAAGGTCCCGTCGCCGAGGTTCTGGATGAAGTGGCGGTCCCCGGTGAACGGCGCGAGTCCGAACCACTGCGCGCCCTCGCCGCCCATCTGCGGCATCCCGAGCAACTGGCCGCGGCGGCCCTCGCCGTCGAGCGCGACCATCACGTGGCAGCCGATGCCGACGCCGACGAGCTGCGACGGGTCGGCCCGCGTGCCTGCGTTGTGCGGGCAGCCGCCGCAGAAGAAGGGGGTGCGCGCCGGAGTCCCGCCCGCGGGGAGCACGGCAGCCCCCGCGGGCGTCTGCGCGAGCGCCGCAACTCGCGCCCGCGCAGCCTCCGGCAGGTGTTCTACGCCGAGCACGCGCCCCAGCGCAGCCTCGACATCGTCCGCGGTGAGCATCCCGCCCGCGGGAAGGAGCGGCTGCCCGCCCTCGTCGCGCTTGCCAACCACGAGGGGCTGCCTCGGCTGGCCGTAGAGCGCCTCCTTCAGCAGCGACTCGACGAACGGGAGCTTGTCCTCGACGACCAGCACGCGCTCGACATCGCCGACCAGCTCCACGACCTCGCCAGCGGCTAGCGGCCACGGCATCCGCAGCTGCACGACCCGCAGCCCGAGCGCATCGGTCGCGCGCTCGTCGAGCCCGAGATCGTCGAGCGCGCGCAGGACCGCCTGATGGCCGGCGCCCGCGGCGACGACCGCGAGCCCTGTCTGCTCAGCCCCGCGGACGACCCGGTT
This sequence comes from Actinomycetes bacterium, assembly GCA_023404805.1. Lineage (GTDB taxonomy): Bacteria > Actinomycetota > Thermoleophilia > Solirubrobacterales > Solirubrobacteraceae > JAGIBJ01. Next base: position 7,288 of record JAEYAL010000353.1, read on the forward strand.
CAGCCCGGCCGCGCGCGCGTACTCGGCGGCGCGCTCCAGCCGCGCCGTCATCACGTCGAGCTCCGCGGCGACGTTGGTCGGCGGCAGCATCACCGGCGGGTGGAACTCGCTGGGGCGCCCGGCCAACTGCGGGATGCGGTCGACGATCCCGTCGGGCTCGAAGACCGCGGTGGCGTCGGCGACGTCAGCGGTGATCTTCAGCCCGACCCACAGCCCCGAGTGCCGCGAGAGCGCGACCGCATGCAGCCCCAGCTCCAGCAGCTCCTCCACCGACCCGGGCGCGAGCACCGGCATCATGAGCGACCGGCACATCGGCTCGCTCGAGCTCGGCACGGTCGACGACTTCGCGGCCGGGTCGTCGCCGATCAGGGCCACGGCTCCGCCCAGCGGCGCGGTGCCGCTGACGTTGCCGTGGCGGATCGCGTCGGCTGCCCGGTCGAGGCCCGGCGCCTTGCCGAACCAGAAGCCCGTCACGCCGTCGACGTGGCGGCCGTCGAGCTGGCCGAGCAGCTGCGTGCCCGCGACCGCCGTCGCCGCCAGCTCCTCGTTGAGCCCCGGCGTGAAGACGACCCCGAGCGGATCCAGCAGCGTCGACGCCCGCCCGATCTCCAAGTCCAGTCCGCCGAGCGGCGACCCCTGGTAGCCCGACACGAAGATGCCGGTCCGCAGCCCGCGGGCGATGTCGAGCCGCCGCTGGTCGAGCAGCAGCCGCACGATCGCCTGGATGCCGGACGCCATGATCGGCCCGGCCGCCGCGGAGTAGCGGTCGTCGAGCCGGACGTCCGGCCGGGCCAGCGCTGCGGCGTCGACGGGCGCGATGGGCCCCATGCTGCCCGGGCCCCTCATGCCGCGACCTCCTGCAGCGGGCCGGCCGCGACCCGTTCGGCGGCTACCGCCTTCGCCGCGTCCAGCGGTGTGGAGTCCTCCGCCTCGGCGCGGGCCAGCAGCTCTCCGGTCCGCCCGCCGATCGCGGCGATCTCCGCCGACAGCCGCTCGGCGCTCCAGCCCGCCCGCAGCGCGTGGATGTGGATGACGCCGCCCGCGTTGGCGACGAAGTCCGGCACGTAGAGGACGCCGCGGCCGCGCAGCGAGGCAGCCAGCGTGTCGTCGGTGATCGTGTCGTTGGCGGCGCCCGCGACGATCCGGCACCCGAGGCTCGCGACCTGCTCGGGGCCGATCACGCCCGCCGCGGCGCAGGGGGCGAACACGTCGCACTCCGTCTCGACGACGGCGTCCGGCGCGATGACCTCGCCGCCCACCTCACGGGCAATCGCGGTGGCCCGCCCCGGTGCGACGTCGGCGATCAGGACGTGCGCGCCATCGCCCGCGAGCTGGCGGGCCAGCGCCGCGCCGACGTGTCCGGCCCCTTGCACCAGCACGCGCAGGCCGCGCAGATCGGTGGTCCGGTCGACGTGCTCGACGGCTGCGCGGATCGCGCCGTAGACGCCCATCGCCGTCCACGGCGATGGGTCCTCATCGGCGCACGAGACGGTGGCGCCGGCGGCCCGCATGAGCTGCAGGTCGGCGGGCGCCGTGCCCATGTCGACGCCCGGCAGGTACGCGCCTCCGAGCCGCGCGACCGCCTCGCCGAACGCGCGCATCAGCGCCGCGCGGTCGGCGATCTCACCCGTGTCGAAGATGACCGACTTGCCGCCGCCGAACGGCAGCCCCGCGACCGCGTTCTTGAGGGTCATCGCTGCCGCGAGCCGCTGCGCCTCGCGTGCCCCGTGCTCGTCCGATGGGTACGCCTTGAGCCGCACGCCGCCGAGCGCCGGGCCGAGCGTGGTGCTGTCGATTGCGATCACCGCGCGAAGGCCGGCCGACGCGTCGGAGCAGAAGACGAGCGTCTCCGAAGCCCACGGGGACAAGGGTGCGGCGACTGATGCGGCGGCAGACATAGAGCGACGACACTCCTCGCGCGAGGACGGCGCAACTCAGACGCAGATGTGCGGCGCGTCACGCTCGAATCCATGTCTACGGAGCCGATCTGCGCAACTTTCTTGCGTCTAGAGTCGACGGATGCCCGGCATCAAGCTCGATGACATCGACCAGCAGATCCTCGACCTCCTCCAGGAGGACGGGCGCCGCACGGTCGCCGACATCGCGTCGCGGGTGAACCTCTCAGCCGCGCCGGTCAAGCGGCGGATCGACCGGCTCGAGGCCGAGGGCGTGATCGTCGGCTACACGGCGGTCCTGAGCCCCGCGGCGCTCGGGCGGCGCGTGCACGCCTACGTCGAGCTGCGCTTCTCCGGCGAGACCGACGTCGACCACATCCTCCGCATCGCGCAGAACATCGACGCCGTCCAGCAGGTCTCGATGATCGCGGGCGACCCCGATGCGCTCGTCGAGCTCGCGGTCGAGTCGGTCTCCGACCTCCAAGCCGTGATCAACGAGCTGCGCCGCTCCGGCGGCGTGATCGGCACCAAGACCCTGATGGTGCTGGGGTCCTGGCGCCGGTAGCGCGCCCGCCGGTCAGCGGCCGCCGCGCGCGGGCCGCGAGCCGCCTCACTTGCAGCGCTTGCTCACCTTCTTCGCGAGCGCGTTCTTGGCGGTGACCTTCTTGCCCTTGACCAGCCACTGCGACGTGCCCTTGCGCTCGCCGGTGAGCTTGACGCCGACCGCCCAGCCACCGGGCGCGTTCTTCACCGAGGTCGCGCCGTCGCGCGGGGTGCTGACGCCGCAGGCCTCGCTGGCGCGGGAGACGATCCCCAGCACCTTGTCGAGCGCGGCCTTGCGCCCGGTGCCGCCACGGGCGCCGGCCTTGCCGAGCGTGCTGACCTTGCTGGCGGCCTTGTCGGTCACCTCGACCTCCTGGCCCGCCGTGAGCGAAGCGGTCGCCAGTCCGTCCTTCTCCGGGTCGACCTCGACCGTGCCCTCCTTGACGCTCGTGACCGTCGCCTTGGAGCCCGGGTCGTAGAAGACGCTGAACTCGGTGCCGCGCACGGCGGCGACGGAGGTCGGGCTCTTGATGCGGAAGTCCGACTTCGTCGCCTCGGACTTGTGGACCTTCGCCGCGATCTCGCCCATCTTCAGCAGGATCTCGGTCTTCACGACGCCGCCCTCCGTGAAGAACGACGCGATCTTCAGCTGCGTCGTGTTCTTGACCGTGACCGTCGAGTTGTCGGCGAACTGGAGCGTCGCGGCGCCCTCGGGATCGCAGCTGATCTCGTCGCCCTGCTGGAGCACGGCGTCCTTGCAGAGCGGGACCCAGGCGTCCTCGGGTGTCCCAGCTTTGTGCACTTCGACGCTCGGCTGGACCGCCACCGCGCGGACCTCGTTGACGGCTGCTCGGCGGGCGCGGGTCGGAGCGGCGCAGGGGTCGACGTCATCCGGCAGCGCGGGGTAGATCTTCACCTCGAAGCCAGGCCCGGTGCAGCGAAACGGGGCGGCGCACGTCTCGCTCGAGGCCAGCACCAGGGCGCCGGAGAGCTTTGGCCGGTAGTTGAACGAGTAGTCGTGGGTCCACACGAACGCGGGGTGGCGCCACTGCGAGTTCGGGATCAGCTCGCCGTCGGGGATGAACTCCTGCAGCGGGTGGAGCGTGGTCGTTTCGGCGGTCCGCGCGGTGAGGGAGACGGTCTGCGTCTGCACGTCGGCGCAGTCCGGCACGTTCTCGTCCTTGGAGCCGTAACACGAGAAGGCGTCCTCGTTGAAGGTGCGCGCCGAGCTGCCGACCATCACGTTCTTGGTCCGCTGGCCCGAGATCTTCATCGGGTAGTACTTGCCCGCCTTGAACTTGATCTTGGTCGTGGCCGCGGCGCTCGGGCCGAGGTGGAACTCGGTCATCGGCGCGGTGTCCTGTGCGGCGGCAGAGAGCGGAAGGAGCAGGGCAGCGACGGCGGCAGCGAGCGCCGCGGGGGTGGAACGCATGCCGCAGTGTTGCCCGGCGCAGAGTCCAAGTCAACGAGTGTTTATGTGCCAAAAGCGGGCGGGTTAGCCCGGTTCTCCGGGAGGCGGCGAGTGCCTGGCGACGGCGCGATACGGTCCGCGCGATGAGTGGCGAAGGCGCAGACGGCGAACGGGGTGGCCGCAGCGAGACGACCACGCGCGAGAACACCCGGGCCGGCGCGGAGCGATGGGCTGGCGACCCGTCGACCGTCGCCGAGCTGGTCCATCCCGGTTTCAACGCGGACGCCAAGAGCGGCGGCTACGCGTTCACGTGCGACCGCGGCGTCTACATCCGCGGCTTCGACGGGACCATCTCGTGGTCGGTCGACCCCGGTTCCGACGAGGGCCGGATCGCCGCCGTCGAGCAGTTCTGGGCCGAGGCGGCGCACCGCAACCGGCCGCTCGATATGGAGGCGCTCAGTCCGGCGCACCGCGTGGCGGTGGCCGCGCTCGTCGCCGGGGTCGCAAGCGTCAGCGAGCTGCCGGCTGATGCCCGGGCGGGGCTCGTCGAAGCGGCGGCGGCGCGGGGGCGCCGCCGGTCGGCAG
>JAEYAL010000003.1 GCA_023404805.1 Actinomycetes bacterium
CGCCAGCAGCGCGCCGGGCGTGCGCTTCACGGTGCTCGGCTGGCGCGACGGCTCGCCGCGCTACGAGATCCCCGGCGCCGCGACGGGCAAGGCGAGCATCACGCTCGACACCGACGGCAACGCCGCGGTGCTCTCGCGGCCGGACGGAGATTCGACGACCTGCAACGGCACGCTGACCTGGCATACCGCCCAGACGCCGGCGGGGACGGTGCTCGCCACGGGCGCCTGCGGCTTCGCGCCGCAGCCGTCGGGCGGCAAGCTCGCCGTCGCGGTCGAGCCGGTCGCAGGCGGCGACCGCCAGCTCGTGATCGTGACGCCAGGCGGCACGACCACACCCGCCGCCTGGCTGCCGCGGACGACCCAGCCGTACACCGGCTTCAGCATCGACGGAGACCAAGCCATCCACTCCGCCGGAGGCTGCGACGGCCGCTCGACCATCGCCCGCACCACCGGCGCGCTCACGCCATACGCCACCGAATGCCCGAACCTCGGCCTCCAGCGGGCCAGCCGCCGCGGCCGCACGCTCCGCGTCAAGGTGCGGATCGCCGCCGAGGTCCCGGGCCCGGTCACGATCACCTACCGCGCCGCGGGCAAGCGCGCGCGGTTCAGCGTCACGCCGCAGCAGGGGCTCGCGGCGGCCACGCTGAAGCTGCCGCGTTGGGCGGCTGGCCGCAAGGGCGTCACGACCGCGACCTACGCGGGCGACACCCGGTTCGTGCGCCAGTCCGACGACCGCTGAAGCGGCCGCCTCCCGGAGGTTCGCCGCCCCCTGGCCCAGCCGCGGCCTTTCAGATACCGTGCGTATCCGCGCGGCGTCAAAGGGGTCCGCGCGAAGGGAGAGAACCACATGTCCGCACGAGCCGTCCGCACGCCGATCCTCGCCGCTCTCGCAGCAGGCCTTGCCAGCGCCGCCGTGGCGCCGGGCGCGTCCGCCGCCACGCTCACGCTCAGCGCCTCGCCCGCCTACGCGGTCGCGGGCCAGACCGTGACGCTCAAGGTCACGTCGGATACGGCGGGCCCGATCGAGATCCGCCAGGTGCGCAAAAGCCGCGCTTCTGGCCCCGGCCGCTGCTCCTTCCCGGGCCTCTACTGGGACTCGTACATCAGCAGCCCTAAGCCGCTGCGCACCATCGAGTACCCGACGCCCGGCGCCACGGTCACGGTGAAGATCCCCGTCACGAGCACGTTCATGTTCGGCGGCAACCTGCTCGACGACCTGCGCCCGCAGGGCCCGCACCCGGAGGACGAGTGCCGCGACGGCCTCAGCCAGTACACCCGCATCGGGGCGTTCCAGGAGATCCTCCTGCCGTACAACTTCTCCAGCGCCGACCGGCCGTTCACGCGGCTGCTCTAGGCCGACCGGGCCTCCGACGGCACCGGGCTCGACGGCGGGAGCCCGGTACCATCGGGCCCGTCATCGCGCGGCGACGTGTGGAACCCGGTGCAACCCCGGGGCGGTCGCGCCACTGTGACCGGACGCCCCTCGCCGGGCGTCCGGGAGCCAGACCCACGCCTCGCCATCGCCCCTCCGCGTACTCCGCCACGGGACGCTGATTCCCCGAGGAAACCATGAGCCTGAGGTTCATCACCACCGCCGACACCGAGATCCTCGCGACGGCCGCCGCCGTCCGGCGTCTGCCCGACGACTTCCCAGCCGTGCGCTGCGCGAACCCGGGCATGACGCGCGACATCGATCCGTTCCTGGATCACGTGCTCGGCGACGACGCCCGCGTGGTCGTGATCCGCGTGCTGGGCGGCCGCCGCGGCTGGCAGGGCGGCGTCGACCGCCTCGCTGAGCGCTGCCGCGAGCAGGGGATCGCGCTCATCGCCCTTGGCGGCGAGTCGCGGCCGGACGCCGAGATGACCGCGCTCTCCACCGCCCCGTCGGGCGCCGTGGCGCAGGTCGGCGAGTACCTGAACTCCGGCGACGTCGACAACGTCGAACAGATGCTGCGGTTCCTCGCCGACACCTTCCTGCTGGAGGGCTTCGGCTTCGAGGGGCCCGCACCCGTCGAGGAGATGGGCATCTACGTGCCGGGCAAGGGCGACGTGTCGATCGACGAGGCGCTCGAAGGCCGCGATCCGGCCGCGCCCGTCGTCGGCATCACCTTCTACCGCTCGCACCGCCTCACCGGGAACACCGACTTCATCGACGGCCTCTGCGAGGCGATCGTCCGCCAAGGCGGCCACCCCGTCCCGGTCTGGAGCTACACGCTGCGGCGCGGGCACGCCGACGGCCGCGTCGCGGCGCTCGAGGTGCTCGACGGCAAGGTCGACGCCCTCGTCACCACGATGCTCGCGACCGGCGGGGCGAACGCCGGCGACGCCGTCTCGGACCTGTCAGGGGCTGAAGGCGGGACCGAAGAGCAGATGCACTGGGACGCCTCGGCGATCGAGGCGCTCGGCGTGCCGGTCGTGCAGGCGCTCACGGTCACGATGAGCCGCGAACAGTGGGACGAAGGCGACGAGGGCCTGCGTCCGATCGACGCCGCCACCCAGGTCGCGATCCCCGAGTTCGACGGCCGCATCATCGGCGGCCCGATCTGCTTCAAGGAGCGCGAAGAGGAGGGCTCGCCCGTCGGCACCGCCGTGCCGCGCTACGTGCCCGACGCCGAGCGCTGCGACCGCCTGGCTGGCCTCGTCGTCCGCCACGCGAAGCTGCGCACCGCGAAGGCCGGCCAGCCTGCTGGCGCAGACGCGAACACCGGCAAGAAGATCGCGATCGTGCTCACCGCCTTCCCGACCAAGCACGCCCGGATCGGCATGGCGGTCGGCCTCGACACGCCCGCGTCGGCGATCCGCCTGCTTCATGCCTTGAAGGCCGATGGCATCGCGGTCGACAACATCCCCGCCGACGGCGACGCCCTGATGCACGAGCTGATCGAGGCTGGCGGCCACGATCCCGAGTTCATCACCGAGCAGCACCTGATCGACGCCAAGCTGCGGATCTCCCAGGCGGACTACCTGTCCTGGTACGAGACCCTGCCGAGCGACCTGACCGACTCGATGGTCGAGCAGTGGGGGCAGGCCCCGGGCGACCGCTACCTCGACCCGGCCACCGGCGACCTCGTCGTCGCGGGCGTGGAGTACGGCGACGTCGTCGTGCTGATCCAGCCGCCGCGCGGCTACGGCGACGACCAGGTCGGGATCTACCACGACCCGGAACTCGCGCCGGCGCACCACTACATGGCGGCCTACCGCTGGCTGAACGCCCACTGGGGCGCCGACGCGATCGTGCACCTGGGCAAGCACGGCACGCTCGAGTGGACCCCGGGCAAGATGCTCGCGCTCTCGCGCTCGTGCGCCCCGGATGCCGCCCAGGCCGACATGCCGCTCGTCTACCCGTTCGTCGTCAACGACCCGGGCGAAGGCGCGCAGGCCAAACGCCGCGCCCACGCCGTCGTCGTCGACCACCTCGTGCCGCCGATGATGCGCGCAGAGTCCTACGACGAGCTTGCCGACCTCGAAGCCCTGATGGACGAGTACGCCCGCCTGGAGGTGCTCGACCCGAGCAAGCTCCCCGGCCTCGGCGCCGAGATCTGGAAGGCGATCCAGGCCGCGAACCTCCAGGAGGACCTCGGCATCGACGCCGACCACGCCCCGGACGACGCCGGCGAGCTGGTCGAACACCTCGACGGCTACCTCTGCGAGGTCAAGGACGTGCAGATCAAGGACGGCCTCCACGTGCTCGGCGCAGCGCCGGAAGGCCCGCAGCTGCGGGGCCTCGTCGCGGCGATCGGCCGTCATGGGTCTGGGGCCGTACCCGGCCTGCGGCGCGCGGTGGCCGCCGCGTTCGGCCTCGACGAGCCCGCGCTCGTCGCGAATCCGGGCGCCAAAGTCGAAGCCGACGCCTCGGCCGGACTCGTCGCCCGCTTCCCCGGCACCGCGTACCGCGGCTCGGACCTCCTCGACCGTCTCGAAGAGGCGCAGCACGCGCTCCTCACCGCGCTCGCCGACGCCGATTGGGATGCCGCGCAGATCCCGTCGATCACCGCGTCGACTCTCGGAGAGAACGTTCAGTCTGCCCAGCGCGAGGGCGTCGAGTCGGCACTGCGGTTCGCGGCGACCGGCATCGTCCCCAAGCTTCAGCAGACCACCGACGAGATGACGAACGTGCTCGGCGCCCTGCGCGGCAAGCACGTCCCGGCAGGCCCGTCGGGCGCGCCGACCCGCGGCCGCTTCGACGTCCTTCCGACCGGCCGCAACTTCTACTCGGTCGACCCGCGGTCGCTCCCGTCCGAGCTCTCGTACGAGACCGGCACGAAGCTCGCCGAGGCGGTCCTGGAGCGTCATGCCTCAGACACAGGTGAGCTGCCGAAGATGGTCGGCCTCGTGGCCTGGGGCACCGCCGCCATGCGCACCCAGGGCGACGACGCCGCCGAGGTGCTCGCGCTGCTCGGCGTGAAGCCCACGTGGCATCCGGCCTCACGCCGCGTCACCGGCCTGGAGGTCATCCCCCTCAGCGAGCTGGGCCGCCCCCGCATCGACGTGACCCTGCGCATCTCGGGCTTCTTCCGCGACGCGTTCCCGCACCTGCTCGCCCTGCTCGACGATGCCGTGACGCTGGTCGCCGGCCTCGAACACGAAAGCGACGAGCAGAACTACGTCCGCGCCAACGCCCGCGCCGAGGCGGCGCACCTGGCCGATGAGCTGGGCGAGTCTGAGGCATGGCGCCGCGCGACCACGCGCATCTTCGGCTCCAAGCCGGGCACGTACGGCGCAGGCCTGATCCAGCTCCTGGAGACGCGCGACTGGCGCGACGACGCCGACCTGGCCAAGGTCTACGAGGCCTGGGGCGGCTTCGCCTACGGCCGCGGCCTTGACGGCATCCCGGCGGGCGAGGCGATGCGCGCCGCGTTCGAGAAGATCGACGTGGCCGTCAAGAACGTCGACTCCCGCGAGCACGACCACCTCGACTCCGACGACTACTACCAGTACCACGGCGGCATGGTCGCGACGATCCGCCACCTCTCCGGCAAGGAGCCGGCCGCCTACCTCGGCGACTCCGCCGACCCCGAGAAGGTCAAGGTCCGCACGCTCGCCGAGGAGACGCGCCGCATCTTCCGCGCCCGTGTCGCGAATCCGCGGTGGATCGGCTCGATGACGCGTCACGGGTTCAAGGGGGCGGCCGAGCTGCACGCCACCGTCGACTACCTCTTCGGCTACGACGCGACGACCGACGTCGCCTCCGACTGGATGTACGAGACGATCACGGAGAAGTACCTCCTCGACGAGGACATCGCCGCCTTCATGGACCAGGCCAACCCGTGGGCCGCGCGCGGCATCGCCGAGAAGCTCCTCGAGGCGATCGAGCGCGGCATGTGGAAGGACCCGTCCGACGACATGGTCGATGCGATCAAGCAGCGCTACCTCGCGCTGGAAGACGACCTCGAGGCCGCCACCGCGTGACCGGTCGTTCTACTCCCGAGCGGGCCGCAGGATGAGCGCGCCGGGCTACCCGCTGACCGCCATCGTCGGCCAGGACGATCTGATCCAGGCGCTGCTGGTCTGCGCGGTCAACCCGGTCGTCGGGGGCGTGCTCGTGCGCGGCGAACGCGGCACGGCCAAATCGACCGCCGTCCGCGCGCTGGCGCCGATGCTCGGCGAACCGGGCGAGGGCGCCGCCGCAACGGGCTCCGACGCCGTGCCGCTCGTCGAGCTGCCCCTTGGCGCCACGCTCGACCGGCTCGTCGGCACCCTCGACCTCCGCGCCGCGATCGGCGGCGAGCACCGGGTTGAACCCGGGATGCTCGCGCGGGCCCACGGCGGCGTGCTCTACGTCGACGAGGTCAACCTGCTTGGCGACCACCTCGTCGACGCCCTGCTCGACGCTGCCGCTTCGGGTGCGGTGACGGTCGAGCGCGACGGCGTGTCGGTCGTGCAGGACGCCCGCTTCCTCCTCGTCGGGACGATGAACCCCGAGGAGGGCGACCTCCGGCCCCAGCTGCTCGACCGTTTCGGCCTCGGCGTCGAGATCGCCGGCCCCCGGGATCCCAAGCAGCGCGCGGCGATTGTCGCGCGGCGGTTGGCCTACGACGCCGACCCGCGCGGCTTCGCCGACGAGTGGGCCGCCGCCGAGGCGGAGCTCGCCGCCAAGATCGCCGCGGCTAGGTCACGGCTTCAAGGCGTGCGTCTGCTGGAGCGCGAGCTGCTGCGGATCTCGACGGTTTGCGCGTCGCTCGACCTCGACGGCGTCCGCGGCGACCTCGTCTGCGCGCACGCCGCGCGGGCGATCGCCGCGCTCGACGGCGACGACGAGGTCACCGCAGAGCACGTCTCGCGCGCCGCGCACCTCGCGCTGCGCCACCGCATGCGGCGCGACCCGCTCGCCCCGCCGCCCGAGGGCGGCCGCGAACCAGCGATCGATGAGGCGCTGGACGAGGCGTCGGCGCCGGGAGATCCTGCGGAGGGAGCCAGCCCCGACCAAGACGGCCCGTCGAACGAGTTCAGCGACCCGGCCAGCGACGACGCCAGCGCAACTGACGACGACGCGCCGGACGCCGAGCAGAACGATCGGTCACCGAGCGCGAAGCCTCAAGCTCAGCCTGAGGTCGACTGGCAGGCGTCGACGGAGCTCGCACCACCCCCGCGCCCGAAGGAGAACGGCCCGTCTCCTACCGAGCGGCCAACCCGCGTGACGCCGCGCGCGACGCCCACGCGCATCGCCGAGTCGGCGCTGCAGCTGCACCGCGCGACGCGCTCCGCGGCGAACTCGCGCCGCGATCCGAACCTCGTCGTCCCCGGTGGGCGCGCCCCCGGGGGACAGCTCGCCGTCGTCGACTCGCGGCCCGCGCGCGAAGACGAGGCCGTGGCCATCCTGCCGACGGTCCTCGCGGCGTTGCGCGGCGACGCCCGGCCCCAGGCCGCCATCACGGGCGGCGGCCGCGGCGCGCTGATCTGCCTAATCGTCGACACCAGCGGCTCGATGGCGGCCCAGAAGCGGCTGTCACGGGTCAAAGGTGCGTTGGAAGCAGCGCTCCGCCGGGCCTACGCGCGGCGCGACCTCGTCGCCGTCGTCGGCTTCAGCGGCGACGGCGCGCAGACGATCGTCACGCCGGGGACGCCGATCGAGTTCGCCGCCAAGGCCGTCCACGCCTTGCCTGCCGGCGGCAAGACGCCGCTCGCCGCCGGCATCGCCCACGCCGCCGGCCTCCTGGACGAGATCGCCCGCGGCCAACACGCCGGGCGCGCCCGCATCGCCGTGCTCCTCACCGACGGCCGCGCCGACGACCGCAGCGGCCATGCCAGGGCCGCGCTGCGGCGCGTCGTCGCAGCGTCAGACCGCACCGTCGTCGTCGATCTCGAGGATGGCCGCGCACGCCTCGGCCTCGCCGCCGACCTGGCCGCCGCCAGCGGCGCCGACCTCACCCGACTCGTCGACCCCGCGACCGCCTCGGGCCGCCGCACCGCCTGACCGGCCGCCGCCACGGGCTGCCACGCGCCCAGTCCGCCGCCGAAGAATCAAGGAGTCGTGGAGGGCCTGACGCCGGTCCAAACTCCCCGGCTCGCGTCGGAGGGCCATCCACGACGACAAGGGGCCCCCCCCGCCGCAGGGCCCCGGGGGCCCCCGGGGGGCGG
>JAEYAL010000051.1 GCA_023404805.1 Actinomycetes bacterium
CACGACGCCCGGCCCGACCACGCCGGTGCCGCCTGCGCCCGACCTGCCCGGCGGCAAGGACCCCGTGCCGACGCCGCCCGCGCCGCCCACGGCCCGCTCGCTCCCGCCGACCCAACCGACCACCGTCGCCGGGGAGACGTCGTTCCTCTACCAGGGCTCCGGCGCCGTGCAGCAGGGCGTCGACCCGGACGACATCGATCCGTCGCGCGCCGGCGTGCTGCGTGGCCGGGTGCTCCAAGCCGACGGCGCCGCGCTGCCGGGCGTCACGGTCACGATCTCCGCGCACCCGGAGTTCGGCAGCACGGTCACCCGCGAGGACGGCCGCTACGACCTGGCCGTGAACGGCGGCGAACCGCTGATCCTGCGCTTCGAGCGGCCGACGTTCCTGCCGGTCGACCAGCCGGTCGCTGCGCCGGTGCGCGATTACGAACCGCTCGAGGACGTTGTGATGCGCCGCTACGACACCAAGGCGACTGACGTCGCGGCCGGCGCGTCAGCCGCGCAGGTCGCCGTGTCGAGCACGACGAGCGACGCCGACGGCAGCCGCCGGGCCAACCTCGTCTTCCTGCCGGACACCCACGCGACGATGACGTTGCCGGACGGCACCACCAAGCCGCTCGCCAACACCATGCACGTGCGCGCGACCGAGTACACCGTCGGCGAGCGCGGACCGCAGTCGATGCCCGGCGAACTGCCGTCGAACTCCGGCTACACGTATGCGGCCGACTACACCGTCGACGAAGCCGAAGAGGCAGGCGCCACGAAGGTCAGCTTCGACAAGCCCGTCGTCGTCTACACCGACAACTTCCTCGGCTTCGCGGTCGGCACGGCCGTCCCGCTCGGGTCCTACGACGAGACGAAGAAGACGTGGGTCCCGGAGGCCAACGGCCGGGTGATCAAGCTCGTCGCGGTCGCGGGCGGCGCCGCGCAGGTCGACGTGACCGGCGACGGCGCCGCCGACTCCGGCACGGCGCTCAGCGACCTGGGGATCACGACCGCCGAGCTGCAGCAGCTTGCGGGCCTCTACGAGGCGGGCAAGACGCTCTGGCGCTCGCAGGTGACGCACTTCTCGCCCTGGGACCACAACTGGCCGTATGGCCCGCCCGACGACGCCGATCCCCCGGACCCCGACGACGATCCCGACCCGGACGACCCGAAGGACCCGAAGGATCCAAAGGACCCGTGCAAGGACGAGGCTGGCTCGTGGGTCGAGTGCGATTCGCGCGCCCTCCGCGAGCGGTTGGCCGTCGCGGGGACGCCGTACACGCTCGAGTACAACAGCAACCGCGCGCAGGCCCGCGAGACGCTCACCGTCGACATCCCGATCTCCGGCAGCTCCGTCCCCGCCTCCCTCAAGCGGATGGAACTGACCCTCGACCTCGCCGGGCGCCACTTCGACAAGTCCTACGGCCCGGCGGCGAACGTGACCGAGCACTTCGCGTGGGACGGCAAGGACGCCTACGGCCGGCCACTGCACCGCCGGGTGCCCGTGACGGGCGAGATCGCGTTCGTCTACGACGCCGTCTACCGCACGGCCGCGCAGAACCAATCTGCCTTCGCCCGCTTCGGCAACGCGGTGACCGCCGTCCGCGCGCGCCAGGAGATCCGCATCACCAAGGCGCTCTCGTTCTCCCTCGGCAGCGACGCGGTGCCGCCCGCGGCGCTCGGCGGCTGGTCGCTCTCGCCGCACCACGCGCTGGACACGATCAGCCAGGCCGTCTCGCTCGGCACCGGCGACCGCCAGCTCGCCCCCGTCAGCAACGTGAGCCGCCTCATCACGCAGCGCTACACCGACGTGGGCTACCCGGACTCCCGCAAGCTGGGCGCGCCGGTGTGGCAGACCGATGGGAGCGTCTGGTACCCCGACGTGCTCACGCGCGGAGCGACCGACAACCGCCAGGTGCTGCGGATCCAGCGCTCGACGGGCGACGGCACCCCGCCGACGACGATCGCCGCATTCCCGGCGCTCCCGTCGGGGATGTACTACGAGACGGCGATCAACATGGTCCGCGCCCCCGATGGCGGCGTCTGGGTCCTGCCGCTCCTCGGGAACTTCGCGCGCAATCCGAGCGACTCCAACGACATCATGGGGCAGCTCGGGAACGTGGTCTGGCACGTGTCGCCGACGGGCGCGGTCACCAAGGTCACGGCAGGGTCGGCGACCGAGCCGAACGTGCCGACGGAGCGCGGCGGCGCGGCCGGCGACGGCCATCCGGCGTCGGAGGTCGTGCTCGAGCAGCCGGACTACCTGGCTACCGGGCCGGATGGCACGCTCTACATCGGGCAGAACGGCACCTACGGCACGCCCAGCGGGATCCACCGCGTCCAGCGCATCGGCCAGGACGGGATCCTGCGGACCGTCTACGCGGCGGGCTCGGCGCTCATCTACATGGAGAGCTTCGCGGTCGGTCCGAATGGGCGCCTGCTGTTCACCACGATCGCGCCCGGATCGCGCGAGGTGAAGGAGCTGCGGCCCGACGGTTCGCTCAAGACCGTCTTCGGTGGCGGCAACGGCCCGTGTTGCAAGAGCGGCGACCGCGCCACCGAGGTGAGCTACCAGTTCTACGGGCCCGCGACCTACCTGCCATCCGGCGAGCTGGTCGTGAACCTCGGCGCGTCGATCGGCCGGGTGGGGGTCGACGGCAGGATCGAGATCATCGGCGGGCGGTCGCCCGACTACAACCTCGACACGCGCCCATCGGCGCCGGCCGTCGGCACGAACATGCAGAACCCGTCCGCGATCCCGATGGGCGTCTCGGCCGACGGCCGCATCGCGGTGTCGACCGGCGACTCGATCCGCACGATCGAGCCGGGAATCCCCGGGTTCTCGATCAGCGGCTACCCGGTGCCGGTCGGGGATGGCAGCCAGACGGCGCTCTTCAACGCGTCCGGCCGCCATCTGAAGACCGTCGACACGCTGACCGGCAAGACCGTCGAGGAGTTCGCCTACGACACCGACGGCCGGCTGACGGGCATCACCGACCGCGATGGGCGCGTCACGGCGATCCAGCGCAGCGCCTCCGGCGATCCGACCGCGATCGTGGCGCCAGGCGGCGAGCGGACCGAGCTGACCGTGAACGGCGCTGGCGACCTGACATCGGTCAAGCGCCCCGGGGTCCCGGCGACCACACTCACCTACAAGGCCGGGGGCCTGCTGACCGGCGAGACCGATGCCACCGGCGGGACGCACGCGTTCGCCTACGACGTGAACGGCATCCTCACCTCCGACACCGACCCCGACGGCATCACCACGGCGGTCACCGGCGCCAAGCTCGCTGGCGGCGGACGCCGGTCGACGCTCACCTCGCCGCTCGGCCGCACCCGGACCTACGACAACACCGGCGACGAGAAGGTCGGCTGGACCCGCAAGATCACCGACGCCGCCGGGGCGCAGACCACGCTGAAGGTCGACATCGACGGGGCCCGGACGGCGACCTACCCGGACGGCCGCACGGCGCAGACGAAGATCGGCGCCGACCCCCGCTTCGGCGCGCTGCTGCCATTCACCGCCAGCGCCTCGATCAAGCAGCCATCGGGGCTCGAGCTCGCGGGCACCAACGAGCGGATCACGACGCTCAGCAACCCGTCGGAGCTGTTCTCGGTGACGACGCAAGAGGACCGCTTCAAACCGGCGAACACGTTCGCGAGCCAGACCTACGACGCCGCGACCAGCCGTCTCACGGCCCGCGACGCCACGAGCTTGCAGGAGACGACCACGCTCGACGCCAAGAACCGCGTGGTGAAGAACGCGGCCGCCGGGCTCGACGACCTCGACTTCACGTTCAACAGCACCGGCCAGCTGACCAAGCGCCAGCAGGGCCCGAGCTCCGGGACCTACGCCTACGACGCCGCAGGCCGCCTGGCTTCGGTGACGGACGCGCTCGGCCACAAGACCGCCTACACGTCCGACAGCGCGGGCCGCACGAGCACGGTGAAGTCGCCCGGCGGGCAGACCTACAGCTACGGCTACGACGCGCTCGGGCGCCTCACGAGCCTCAAGCTGCCGAGCGGCGCCAAGCACCAGCTCACGTACACCGCGGCGGGCCGTGAGAAGTCGGTCGCGCCGCCGGGCAGCGGAGCGGGCTACGTCTCCGCGCGCGACGCCGACGGCGACCTGAAGGACCGCACCCTGCCGGGCGGCCGCAAGGTCACGATCAGCCGCGAGGCGAGCAGCGGCCGCTTCACGGCGCAGTCGTACCCGGAGGCGGCCGTCGGCGTGACCTACACCGGCGCTGACGGCCGCATCGCGTCGGTCAGCCGCGACCCGGTCGCGGCGGGCGCCACCGCGACCACGGCCTACACCTACGACGGCGACCTCGTGAAGTCGATCGACGCGAGCGGCCCGTCGACGGGCAAGTACGAGTTCAGTTTCGGCCAGTCCTACGGCCAGGTCTTCAAAGCGACGCAGGCCAAGCTCACCGTCGGCGCCGAGACGCGCACGGTGAACACCGGCTACGACAGCGAGGGCCGCGTGACCGATCAGGACGGCTTCTCGTTCAGCCGCAACGGCCCGCTGCGCGCCGTGAACGCCATCGGCGGCGGCCCGTTGTCGGTGAACCAGAGCTGGGACGCGCAGGCGCGGATCGCCGCCCGGACGGACACGGTGAACGGCAGCGCCGCGTACGGGATGACGCTCACGCGCGACGCGGCCGGCAAGCTCACGAAGAAGGTCGAGACCGACGCGGGCGGCACGCACACGTTCGACTACGCCTACGACAACGACGGCCGGGTCACGCAGGTCAAGCGCGACACCGTGGTCGTCGAGGCGTACACGTACGACGTCGATGGCAACCGCCTCTCGCGCACCGCCGGCGGGACGACGAAGGCCGCGACCTACGAGGCCGCGAAGACGGCGATCGACACGTTCGGCGGCGCCGACTACACCGTCGACGCCGACGGCCAGCTGACCAAGCGCGGCTCCGACACGTTCACCTGGTCGGCGCGCGGCGAGCTGCTCAGCGCGGCCGTCGCGGGCGGGACGACGACCTACGCGTATGACGGCTACGGGCGGCGCGTCGCCGTGACGGCCGGCGGCCAGACGACGCGCTACCTCTACGGCAACACGAGCCAGGAGCTGCAGGTCACCGCGGTCGTCGAGCCCGATGGCACGCTCACGACGCTCAACTACACCGAGCAAGGCGTGCTGTTCTCATTCGTACGCGGCGCGGCGCGCTTCTACGTCTCGGCCGATCCGGTCGGGTCGCCGCGCGTCGTCACGAACGCGTCAGGAGCAGTCGTGAAGGCGGTCACCTACAGCGCCTACGGCGAGGTCCTCACCGACTCGGCACCGGGCTTCGCGCTGCCGCTCGGCTACGCCGGCGGCGTCCCTGATCCGTCGACTGGCCTGGTGCACATGGGCGTGCGCGACTACGACCCGGCGACCGGGCGGTTCACCTCGCGCGATCCGCTCGGCCTCGCGGGCGGCGACGCCAACCTCTACGACTACGCCGGAGGCGACCCCGTCCAGCTGTCCGATCCGCTCGGATTCGCGTCGGCGGGCGCCACGCTCTGCGAGGGCATCTGCGTCGGCCTCAAGTGGTCGCTCACCAAGGACGGCTTCTCGGCCTGCGCCGAAGGCGGCTTCGGCGTCGGCAACGACATCGCCATCAACCCGCTCGGCGGCCTCGACGACAACAAGGCCTACCTCAAGGCGTCGGCCGAGGCCTCGCTCGGGCCGTTCGCGGGCTACGAGCTGTCGGACGAGCTCAGCTCCGACGGGCACTGCCGCAAGAACAAGGTCGGCCACCAGATCTGCGTGGTCGGCGCGTGCGCGGAGAAGGGCGAGGGCCTCAAGTTCAACCCCGAGAAGATGAAGGACATGTTCTCCAAGGGCCTGAAGTTCGGCATCGAAGGCAAGCTGGTCGGCGGCGTCTGCCAGAACGTCACGTGGTGATCGCGGCCGCCTGACCGTCCGCCTCTGCGTGGCGCGGGCGTAGGCTTGGCACGTGGCGCAAGTTGCCCATGACCTTTCGCCGGCACGGGCGTTGAACGTGCATGGACGCCGCTGATGACGCGCCCCGCGACCGCTCCGCGGCTCAGCCTGCCTGGGCTCGGCCGCCGCGCCGCCCGCTCCGGCGACGTGGTGTCGGACGCTGCGCGCTTCGAAGCCGTCTACCGCGACCTGGCGCCGGAGCTCTACCGCTACGCCAGGTCGATCGTGCGCGACGAGCACGCGGCCGAGGACGTGCTGCAGTCGACCATGGAGAAGGCGCTGGCGGCGCTCAAGGACGAGTCGCGCGACTTCGAGCTGCGGCCGTGGCTCTTCCGGATCGCGCACAACGAGGCGATCAGCCGGCTGCGGCGCGAGAAGCCCGCCGAGGTGCTGCCGGAGACGGTCGCAGCGGTCGAGGCGCCGGTGGCGGAGCAGCTCGACGACAAACACCGGCTCGAGCGGCTCTGGACCGACCTCGCGACCTTGCCGGAACGCCAGCGGCAGGCGCTCGTCCTGCGCGAGCTGAGCGGACTCAGCCACGAGGAGATCGGCGCGGTGCTCGAGACCTCCGGCCGCGCGGTCAAGCAGACGATCTTCGAGGCGCGCCGCGCGCTGCTCGACTGCTCGGAGGGCCGCGCGATGGCGTGCGATGACATCCAGCAGCTGCTGTCGGACGGTGACGGGCGCGTGCGCCGCAGCCGACGGCTCCAGTCTCACCTCAGAACCTGCCGCGACTGCCGCGCGTTCGACGCCGCGCTGCACGAGCGGCCCGACCAGCTGCGGGCGCTCGCACCCGTGCTCCCGGCGGCAGCCGCCGCGTCGCCGCTTGCCCAGCTCCTCCCGGGCGGGTCTTCGGGACTCGCCATCGGGCATGCAGGCGGGGCTGCCACCGGGGCCTGGTCGATCGGGACGATCAGCAGCACCCTGGGTGCCAAGGCGACCGTCATCGCGGTCGCGTCGGCGACTGCCGTCGGCGGAGCTGGCGTCGCCGCGGTGAAGCACGAGCGGGCATCGCAGGCGCCGCCGCCAGCGGCAGCACCTGCAGCGG
>JAEYAL010000007.1 GCA_023404805.1 Actinomycetes bacterium
GCCGGGGGGGGGGGGGGGGCGGGGGCCCGGGCCCCCCAGGGCATGTCCGGCCTCGGCCGCCGACGGCGGCCGTCCTCGTCCAAACGCCACGCGTCACGCCACCTCCAACACCACGCCTTCATGACCACCACCACCAGCCCGTCCCTGATCAGCGGCCTTCCGGCCGTTCCCGCCACGCCGTACGCATGGCCGTACGACGCCCCGTGGGACCTCGCGCGCACCGCGCTGATCCTCATCGACTGGCAGACCGACTTCTGCGGCGAGGGCGGCTACGTCGACTCGATGGGCTACGACCTCTCGCTGACGCGCACGCCGCTCGCCCCGACGAAGGTGGTCCTGGAGCGCTGGCGCGAGCTCGGCGGCCTCGTCGTCCACACGCGCGAGGGGCATGCGCCCGACCTGTCGGACTGCCCGCCGAACAAGCTGTGGCGCTCCAAGCAGATGGGCGCCGGGATCGGGGACGCCGGCCCGTGCGGGCGCATCCTCGTGCGCGGTGAACCGGGCTGGGAGATCGTGCCCGAGGTGGCGCCGCTGCCCGGCGAGCCAGTGATCGACAAAGCCACGAAGGGCGCGTTCGCGCAGACCGAGCTCGACCTCGTCCTGCGGACGCGCGGCATCACGCGGATCGTGTTCACCGGCATCACGACCGACGTGTGCGTGCACACGACCATGCGCGAGGGCAACGACCTCGGCTACGAGTGCCTGATCCTCTCGGACTGCACCGGCGCCACCGACTTCGGCAACCACGAGGCGGCGCTGCACATGGTCACGATGCAGGGCGGCGTGTTCGGCGCGGTCGCCGACTCCGCGGCGCTGCTGGGGGCGCTCGCGCCGGCCTGACGGCGCGCGCGCGAACTCCCGTCATTTGAGGTCGTCGGACGACCGCGAGCCACGGGAGTTCCGCGCAGACGCCTGTGCTGGGCCGTCCGACCGGCCTTGACGTGAGCTGCTGAGCCGCGTGTCCGCCGGCGTCCGTACTCCTGAGCGATGGAGCGTCCGCCGCAGATCGCCAGCCGCCATCGCCTGGGATTCGCCGTGAAGGTGCTCGGCGGCGGCGGATTGCCGTCGCATGACGCCCGCCGCTGGCAGTCGGGGCCGCATCTGCGTGAGTCGCTGGGATACGTGCGCGCGATCCTCGACTACTTGGACGCCCACGACCTGCGCATGTACCGCCTCGCGACGGCGCTGGCGCCGTATGCGAGCCACCCGGACCTGCCGCAGTTCCACCGTCAGGTCGAGGAGTGCGCCGAGGAGCTCGCCGAGGTCGGAGCGCTGGCGCGAGAGCGCGGCATCCGCCTGTCGTCGCACCCAGGGCAGTACACGGTGTTGAACTCCGAGCGGGAGGAGACCGTCGCGGCGGCCGTGGCCGAACTCGAGGTGCAGGCCGCCCTCTTCGACGCGATGGGGCTCGGACCCGAGAGCCGCGTGCTGATCCACGTCGGCGGCACCGCCGGCGGGCTCGATGCCGCGGCCGACCGGTTCGTCGCTGGCTTCGAGCGTCTGTCGGACCGCGCGCAGGCGCGGCTCGCGGTCGAGAACGACGACAAGTCGTTTGGCGTGATGGCAGTGCTCGGCGTCGCCGACCGAACCGGGATCCCGGTCATCTGGGATGTGCTGCACCACCACTGCCACGATCCCGACGGCCTGCCCGACGCCGACGCGCTGGCCCTGGCGCTCGACACGTGGCCGGACGGCGTGGTGCCGAAGATCCACTACTCCTCCCCGCGGCTCGACATGGAGCTGCGCAAGCGCAAAGCGGGTCGGCGCACCGTCGAGCAGCCGTGGCTGCCGCCGCTGCGGGCGCACGCCGATCTCATCGACCCGCTGGCGTTCGAGGCGTTTCTCACGCGAGACTCCGGTGGCCGCGACTTCGACGTCCTGCTGGAGGCCAAGGCGAAGGATCTCGCTGCGATCCGCCTCCGCGATCAGCTCGCTGAGCGCGGTCTGGCCTGGGCCGACGGGCGCGTCGAGGTGCCCGCCGCCTCGACCCGGCGGCCGTCGTCCTGCTGAACCGCGACGAGGACGTCCGGCTCACCTGGCCGCGCCAGCGCACCCGAAAACAGATTCAAGATCGGGGTCGTCTTGCGACACTGGACCGCGGTCCGTTTCGCCGAGCGGTGGTCCCGCGGAGGGGCTGAACCGCCCCGGGAACGAAACAGGGCGGCCTTCCGGCCGCCCTGCGAGTGACTCTGTCAGACACGACCCGCCGCGATGTGAGGATCGTGTTGCGAAGGCGACTGTGAAGCCGCCAGCTGACTAAATCTTGTGCTTCTTGAGGAGCTGCTTGGCGATGTTGAGGCGCTGGATGTCCGACGTGCCTTCGCCGATGAGGAGCAGCGGGGCGTCGCGGTAGAGGCGCTCGACCTCGTACTCCTTGGAGTAGCCGTAGCCGCCGTGCAGGCGCAGGCAGGCTTCGGTGTTGGCGTGGCCGGCTTCGGAGGCGACCATCTTGGCCATGGCAGCCTCGAGGTTGCTCGACTTGCCCTCGTCCTTGAGCTCGGCGGCCTTGAGCGTGAGCAGGCGGGCGCCGGCTTCGCGGGCGGCCATGTCGGCGATGTGGCCCTGGACCATCTGGTGCTCGGCGATCGGCTTGCCGAACGTCTCGCGCTCCTGCGAGTAGCGCAGGGCGAGCTCAAGGGCGCGCTCAGCGAGGCCGACGCCGCGGGCGGCGACGTTGACGCGGCCGACTTCGAGGGCGTCCATCATCTGCTTGAAGCCGCCGTTGAGGCCGACGTCCTCGCCGCCCAGGATCTGGGCGCCGGACGTCTTGTAGCCGTCGAGGACCATCTCGGTCGACTCGACGCCCTTGTAGCCCATCTTCTTGATCTTCGGCGGGATCGTGAGGCCGGCGTACTCGCCGGTGTTCTCCGAGACGTTCGGCTCCTTCTCGAGGATGAAGCACGTCATGCCCTTGTAGCGCGGGCGGGCCTCGGGATCGGTGACGACGAGCGTGAAGACCAGGCCGGAGGTGAGGCCGTTGGTCAGCCACATCTTCGCGCCGTTGAGCTCGTAGTTGCCGTCGTCGGTCTTCTTGGCGCTGGTCTTGATGGCCTGCACGTCGGAGCCGGCGTGCGGCTCGGACAGCGAGAAGGCGGCGGTGATCTCGCCGGTCGCCATCTTCGGCAGGTACTTCTGCTTCTGCTCGTCGGAGCCGAACTTCATGAGCAGGTACGCGCCGATGAAGTGCGTGTTCACGACACCCGGGATCGAGACCCAGCCGCGGGCGAGCTCGATGACGATGCGCGTGTAGGTGGAGAGGTCGAGGCCCAGGCCGCCGAACTCCTCCGGGATCGTGGCGCCGAAGATGCCGAGCTCCTTGAGCCCGTCGACGATGTCCTGCGGGTACTCGTCCGCGTGGTCGAAGTGCTCAGCGTTCGGCAGGATCTGCTCGTCGGTGAACTGACGCACGAGAGCGACGATCTGCTCCTGCGTCTCCTTGTCGGTGCGCTCGCTGAGGGCGACGGCCATGGGGTGGTACTCCAAGGGTGAAAGATCGCGGCGGGCCAGCGCGAAGCGCGCGGCAGCTGCCGAGGACTGCACGAGATCGTACCGAGGGAAGGGCCGTTCCGGATGACTGCTCGGCGCGAAGTCGTCACACGCTCAGTGCGCATTGCTCACAGAACCAGCCCGGCGCAGGAGCGCATGTCAGGCCTGGCGTGGCCCGATCAAGGCTGTGGGCGCTCTGACAGACTCGCGGGCGTGAACGGCGCCGAGCTCCTCCTGGGCGGGCAGGACCCTGCGGGGCTTGCGCTCGTCTGCCTGGCCGACGGCGGTCGCGAGACGTATTCGTTCGCCGACGTGGAGCGGCTCGGCGGCGCCGTCGCGGCGCTGCTCGCCGGCGCTGGCGTCGGGGCCGGAGACGTGGTGATGACGGTGATCGGCAGCCGCGTGGAGTGGGTCGCCGCGATGACCGGGGCGCTGCATGTCGGCGCCGCCGTGCTGCCGTGTTTGGAGCAGCTGCGCCCGCGCGACCTGGCTGGGCGGCTCCGGGCCACACGGCCCGCGGCGGTGCTCACGAT
>JAEYAL010000094.1 GCA_023404805.1 Actinomycetes bacterium
TCGGCTCGGGCGTGGTCGGCTCCGGCGTCGTGGCCTCGGGCGTCGTGGGCTCCGGCGTCGTCGGCTCGGGCGTCGTGGCCTCGGGCGTCGTGGCCTCCGGCGTCGTCGGCTCCGGCGTCGTCGCCTCGGGCGTCGTGGCCTCGGGCGTCGTCGGCTCGGGCGTCGTGGCCTCGGGCTCGCCAACCGGGTCCGGCGTCGTCGGCTCGACCTCGGGAGTCGTCGGCTCCGGCGTGGTCGGCTCGGGGTCCTCCTCCGGCGTCGTCGACTCCGGCTCGGGCTCCTCCTCGGGCGTGTCGACGGAGGTGGTCTGCGACTGGGCGCCAGCGTCGTTGACGCCGACGATCCGCAGGGTGTTGGTCGCGTCGGCCGTGAGGCCCTCGACGCTGAAGCTCACCGGCACGCCAGCGGTTCCGTCGCCGATCGCTGCCTCAGTGAGCGACGTCCAACCGCCGCCGGCCTGCTGCAGCTCGACGCGCGCCACGGTCGGGATCCCGTTCGGCCGGACCGTCGCGGTGACGGTGGCCTTGGTGGCGGCGGTCGCCGTCGCGGCGGCGTCGCTGACGCGAGCCGGCACGGTGACGCGCACGAGGTACGGAGGCTCGTCGAGCGTGACCCACAGGCGTCCGTCATCGCCGGGCACGATGCTGCGGCCGACCGCGGTCGAGCTGAGGCCGGCCGTGTGGAAGGCGCTGGTGCCGTTGGCGTCAAGCCGCGCGAGGCCGCCGTTGGAGGCGCCCCAGGTCGCGCCGTCGGCGCCGCCGGCGATCGCGTTGACCTGCCCGGCTGAAGAGAAGAGCGTGTTGCCGCTGGAGCCCATCGCGCCGAAGTACAGGCCGGTGCCGAACCAGGTGGTCCCGTTGCTGGCGCCGAGGGCCAACGGCGTGCCGCCGACCGTCCGGAACGTGATCGTGCCCGCCGTCGTGATGCGGCCGACGCGGCCCGTCATCGCCTCGATGAACCACAGGGCGCCGTCTGCGCCAGCGGTGATGTTGTACGGCTGCGAGTTGTACGTCAGCCCGGTGTTGAAGGTCGTCGCGGTGTTCGTCGCGGGGTTGTAGCGGACGATCGCGTCGGACGAGGCGAAGCTCGTGGAGTCGGTCGTGAGCCAGATGTTGCCGTCCGGGCCGGTGGTGATCGACGTGGGCTTGTCGAAGTTCACGGTGAGGCGGGTGACCTCACCCGTGCTCGTGACGCTGCCCCACTGGCTCGACGAGTTGGCCATGATGAAGTAGGCCTTGCCGTTGCCATAGGCCGCGATGCCGCTCGGCGACATGTTCGCCGGCAGGTTGGCCGTGACGCCGCCCTTGTACTCCGTGACGGTGCCGCCGGGGCTGACCTTCGCGAGGCGGCCCGGCGCGTCGGGCTCGGTGACCCACATCGTGCCGTCGGGGGCCTTTGAGATCGCGTCGGCGGGCGACGAGAGGCCCGTGACGGGCGTCGCCGTCGGCGCAGCGGTGGCGGGAGAAGCGCAGGCGCCCAGCAGGACGCACGCAAGGGTGGCGCGGGGGACGAGTCGCATTACTCCGGTTCTTCGGGCGTCAGCGCTCTGTTCCGCAGTATGGAACGGGTTGGTGCGCCGCTTGCTCGACCGAATGTCCGCCAAATCGTGGACAGCGGGGTCGTGGCGACGCTGCTGTCCAGTGTCTGTGCGCCAGCGGGCGATGCCCGGGGTCGCCCGTTGGGGGCCCGGTGCTGTGTCAGGCTGCACCCGTGTCGTCGGGAGGTCGTCAGTACGGAGGGCGCTCGTCGCAGGATCGCCGCGACGAGCGGCGCGCGCGGCTCCTCGCTGCCGGGCTCGCCCTGATCGGCCGCGAAGGGCTGGGCGCCGTCAGCGTCCGCGGCGTGTGCGCCGAGGCGGGGCTCGCACCCAGGTACTTCTACGAGGAGTTCGGCAGTACCGACGAGCTCGTGCGTCAGCTCTTCGATCGCGAGTTCGACGCCAGCATCGCGCGGGTCGGCGTGGCGGTCGCGGCGGCGGGGCCTGGCAACGTCGAACGCGTCTCGGCTGCCGTCGGCGCCGTGCTCGACTTCATCGCCGAGGTGCCAGACCGTGCCGCGGTGCTGCTGACGGAAGCGTCCGGCTCGGGCGTGCTCGCGCAGCGCCGCCAGGAGCGCATGGTCGACCTCGTCTCGATCGTCGCGGCGTTCGGGCGCACGACCTACGGGGCCGGGGATACGCCGTTGACGCCGGCGGCCGCGCTGGAGTCCGAGCGGGCGCTGCGGTCGGCGGCGTCGTTCGTCGCCGGCGGGCTGTCGCACACGATCGACGCCTGGCTGCGCGGCCGGCTGGACCGCACCCGCGAGACGCTGCAGGCCGAGCTGGCCGCGCAGATCGTGGCGGTCGGGGACACGGCGTTCGCACTTTTGATGGCGTCCGATCCTGCAGATCCGCCAGCGCCGTAGGGCTACGGCAGCAAATCTGCACACGGTCTGTTCCAGATACGCTACGGTGGGCCCTATGCCCGTCACGTCTGCACGCCGTCGTCCCACGGCCGGCGCCACTGCCGGCGAGGAGGGCTACTTCCCCGAAGGCCGCTCGGCGCTGCGACAGGTCCACGGGGAGCGGTCGGTCGGGCTGATGTTCGGCCAGCGCGCGCTCACGGTCGGGGCGATCAAGCCGCTCAACTTCCTCGGCACTGCCGACAACAGCGGCCACAAGGGCGACCCGTTCAAGCGGCTCACCCGCACGGCGATCGCCTTCGAGACGATCTTCTTCGGCAGCAAAACCGACGCCGACCGCGTCCTGCGCTACACGCGCCGCATGCACGAGCGCGTCCACGGCGAGACGCAGGAAGACGCCGGCGTCCACCCGGCCGGGACGAAGTACGACGCGTTCGATCCGGCGCTGATGCTCTGGACGGTCGCCGCGATGATGGACTCCGCCGAGGCGATGCACGACCTGCTCGTGCGGCCGCTGCGCCCGCAGGAGCGCGAGGCGCTCTGGCAGGACTACAAGCGGTTCGCGGCCTTGTTCGGCGCGCCCGCCGGCGACTTTCCCGCGAGCTACGGCGACTTCCGTGAGTACTACGAGGCGGAGCTGGCCGCCGAGGAGAACCACCTCTCGCCACTGGCGCACTACACCGGCTGGTTCGCGTCGTTCGACATCCCGAGTCCAGCGCTCCGCGGCCCGGTCAAGGACGCCCACAACCTCGTGGTCCGCGGCAGTCTGCCCGAGCCGGTGCGCGAGCTCTACGGGCTGGAGTGGACCCGCCGCGACCAGCAGCTCTTCTCGGCGATCACCGCGTCGCGGCGGCTGACGCGTCCGTTCACGCCGCCGCGGATCGCCCGCGGCGCGAACACCGCCACCTTCAAGGGCATCGCCCGCGAGGAAGCGCGACGCCTCGCCGCGGGCAAGCCGACGCCCCACCTGCGCGCCGACGGCACGCCCGGGACGGCATACCCGCTCGCGCGCGGCTGAGCGGCCCGACGATGTCGGGATGCCGCCCGCAGTGGCCCGCTCAGCGCCAGCGCCCGCCTGTGTAAGGGTCGGATTACCCGGCGTAGAGGCGGGTAATCCGACCCGTTCGATGCAGGCCGCGGCGTACGGGATGGATTACCCGGCGCAGGGGACGGGTAATCCAACCCGTACGAAACGCTCGGTTGGAGCGTTACGAGTCGAGCGGGCCGTCCGCCAGGCCGCGCAGGCCTGGGACGACGCGCGCGCCGGCGATCGGCACGAGGTCGACTTCGCGCTCGATGCCGGGCTCAAAGCGCACGGCGGTGCCGGCGGGGACGTCGAGGCGATGACCCCACGCGGCGTCGCGGTCGAACTCGAGGCCGGCGTTGGCCTCGGCGAAGTGGAAGTGCGAGCCGACCTGGATCGGGCGGTCTGCCGCGTTGACGATCAGCAGCGTCAGAACTTCGGCGCCCGCGTTGAGCGTCAATGGCCCGTCGCCCACGATCACCTGGCCCGGGAAGGGCCCGGCTCCGCTGGCTGCGCCGCCGCTCATTGGATCGGCTCGTGGACGGTGACGAGCTTGGTGCCGTCCGGGAACGTGGCCTCGATCTGCACGTCGTGGATCATCTCGGGGATCCCCTCCATCACGTCGTCGCGGGTGAGCACGGAGCGCCCGGCCGACATGAGGTCTGCGACGGTCCGGCCGTCGCGGGCGCCCTCCATCACGAACGAGGTGATGAGCGCGACCGCTTCAGGGTGGTTGAGCTTGACGCCGCGCTCCTTGCGGTCCCGGGCGACCATCGCCGCCACGTGGATCAGCAGGCGCTCCTGCTCGCGTCCAGTCAGCTTCATGCGCGCAGCCTATGCGCCGGGCACACCGCAGCGGTTGTCCGGCGGGACAAATCCACTGAACGTTCTTTTTGTTCCCCTATAGGGGGCATGAAAGAACGCTCATTTTGAAATCGCGGGCGGGTGGGGCACGTCTAGACGGCGATGAGTTCGCGGACGGTCTGCTCTTCGACCTCGGCCGTGGCGCCAGACGCGATGATCTCGCCGTGCTCCATGACCGCGTAGTGGTCGCCGATCGAGAGCGCGAACTCCAGGTGCTGCTCGACGAGCAGGATCGCCAGGCCGGACGCCTTGTTCATCGCCGCGATGGCTTCCTCGATCTCGAGGATGATCGACGGCTGGATGCCTTCGGTTGGCTCGTCGAGGAGGATCAGCTTCGGCCGCGTGATCAGGGCGCGCGCGATGGCGAGCTGCTGCTTCTGGCCGCCCGAGAGGAAGCCGGCGTCACGGTCGAGGATCGGCTTGAGGCGCGGGAACAGGTCGAGCGCCTCGTCGATCGCCGACTTGTCGCGGTGCGACGTCGCCTCCAAGACGACCTTGAGGTTCTCGGCGACCGTCAGCTGCGGGAAGCCCTCGCGGCCCTGCGGCACATAGGCGATGCCGCGCTTGACGCGCTGGCTCGGCGAGAGGCCGGTGATGTCCTCGCCTTCGAAGGTGACCGTGCCGCCGAAGGTCTTCATCAGGCCCATCGTCGACTTCATCAGCGTGGACTTGCCGACGCCGTTGCGGCCCAAGAGCACCACGAGCGAATCGGGCTCGACGCTGAGGGTCGACTTGAACAGCACCTGCGTGCGGCCGTACGCGACCTCGACGTCCTTGATCTCGAGCAGTGTCATCGGCTCAGCCCTCCTTCAGGATCGCGGGAACGGCGACGTCGTCGTCCTCAGGCGCGGTGCGGCCGCGGCCGAGGTAGACCTCCTGGACGGTGGGATCGGCCTGGACCGTCGCCACGTCGCCCTCGCACAGGACGGTGCCCTCGTGCATCACGGTGACCACCGACGCGAATTCGCGCAGGAACTCCATGTCGTGCTCGACGACGAGCACGGTGCGGGTCTTGGCGATCTCGTGGAGCAGCTCGCCCGTCTTCTTGCGCTCTGGCTTGCTCATGCCGGCGACCGGCTCGTCGAGCAGCAGCAGGCGCGGGTCCTGGGCGAGCAGCATGCCGATCTCCAGCCACTGGCGCTCGCCGTGGCTGAGCACGCCGGCTGGCTGCTCGGCCTTGTCGGTCATGCCGATCATCTCCAGCGCCTCGGCCACCGCGGCGCTCGTGCCCTTGCGCCTCCTCAGGAGCTTTCCGAGACTCATCCGGTAGGACGCGGCCAGGTCGATGTTCTCGACGACGAGGAGGTCGTCGAACACGGTCGGGTTCTGGAACGTGCGCCCGATCCCGAGCTTCACGATGTCGAACTCGGATTTGCCGGTGATCTTCTCGCCGGCGAACTCGACGTGGCCGCCGGTCGGCTTGGTGAGGCCGGTGATCACGTCGACGCAAGTCGTCTTGCCGGCGCCGTTCGGCCCGATCAGGAACCGGACCTCGCCCTGGTTGATCTGGAACGTGAGGTCGTTGAGGGCCTTGAAGCCATCGAAGTCGACCTCGATGTTCTGCAGCTGGAGCAGCTTGCTCATTACTCGAACCTCGTCTCTCCGAAGCCGGCGGCGGTCTTGCCGCGCTCCTTCTGCTCCTGGCGGATCTCAGTCAGGCGCTTGCGCAGCGACCGCAGGCCGCCCGCGATGCCCGACGGGACGAACGCGATGACCACGATGAACAGGAAGCCCATGAAGTAGCTCCACGCGCCCGGGAACTGCTCCGACAGGCCGGTCTTGCCGTAGTTCACGAGCAGGGCGCCGACGACGGCGCCGACCAGCGTGGCGCGGCCGCCGAGCGCGACCCAGATCACCATCTCGATCGACGGGACGATGCCGAGCATGGCGGGCGAGATGATGCCGACGATCGGCACGAACAGCGCGCCCGCGAGGCCCGCCATGCCGGCCGACACGGTGAACGCGATCGTCTTGATCGTCGCCGGGTTGTAGCCGAGGAACCGCACGCGGTCCTCGCCGTCGCGGACCGCGATCAGGATGCGGCCGTAACGGCTGTTCACGAGCTGGCGGGCCAGCAGGTAGGTGACGCCGAGCGCGACGGTCGCGATCAGGTACAGCGTGGTGACCGAGGACGGCTCGTTGAGGTCCATCCCGAAGAACGAGGTGATGTTGGTGAGGCCGTTCGTGCCGCCCGTCAGGCCCTGCTGGCCGACGAGCAGGATCACGAACGCGGCGGCGAGCGCCTGGGTGAGGATCGCGAAGTACGCGCCGCGCACACGCCGGCGGAACACCAGCGAGCCGAGCGCGAAGGCTACGAGCATCGGCACCACCAACGTGGCCCCGAGGGCGAACCAGCCGTGCTCAAAGGGCTTCCAGATCGCCGGGAGCGTCTCGACGCCCGACCAGCTCATGAAGTCCGGCACGGCCATGTCGAACTCTTTGGCCTCGACGAGTTTGAGGTGCATCGCCATCGCATAGCCGCCGAGCCCGAAGAACACGCCTTGGCCGAGCACGAGCATGCCGCCGTAGCCCCAGGCGATATCGATGCCGATCGCGATGATCGCGAAGCAGATGAACTTCGCGAGCAGATCGAGGCGGAAGTCGCTGAGCAGAGCCGGAGCCAGGAACAGCAGGCAGAGCGCGGCGACGAGGAAGCCCATCTGGCCGCGGGCGAAGTCGCGGCTGGCCAGGAGCGGTCCGCGCTTCTTGGGGGGAGTCGAAGGGGCGGGCGTGCCGCCGTCCTTCTCGAGCGTGGCGGTGCTCATGCGAGAGCCCTCGTCTTCTGGACCGCGAGGCCCTGGGGTCGGAACTGGAGGAAGGCGATGATCAGCGCGAAGAGGATCACCTTGGCGAGGCTGGCGTCGGTCCAGAGCTCCAGGAAGGAGTTGATGATGCCGAGCGCAAAGGCTGCGATGACCGCGCCGCGGAGCTGCCCGAGGCCACCGACGACGACCACGAGGAACGCGTCGATGATGTAGGCGGTGCCGAGCGTCGGCCCGATGGAGCCCAGCAGCGTGATGGCGACGCCCGCGATGCCGGCGAGGCCGGAGCCGATGAAGAACGTCGTGCGGTCGACGGGCTTGCTGGCGATGCCGCTGGCCTCAGCGAGGCCGCGGTTCTGGACGACGGCCCGCATGCGTGTGCCGTGGACCGTCTTCTCGGAGAAGATCCAGATCGCGATCAGCGCGAGGACGACCAGGACGACGGTGAAGATGCGCGAGTAGGCGATGGTGACCTCGCCGATCTCGATGGCGCCCTTGAGCCAGTCCGGCGGGACCACCTGCACGTTGGGGGCGCCGAACAGGTCGCGGTAGAGCTGCTGCAGCACGAGCGCGACGCCCCACGTGACCAGCAGCGTGTCGAGCGATCTGCCGTAGAGCCTTTTGATCAGGGTCATTTCCAAGATCAGGCCCATCGTGCCTGCGATGAGGAACGCGACTGGCAGCGAGACGACGAACGCGAAGCTCGCCGCGGAGGCGGCGAACACGCTCGTCTGCAGGAAGTACACCGTGTAGGCGCCGGCGGCGATGAACTCGCCATGGGCCATGTTGATCACGTTCATCTGACCGAACGTGAACGTCAGACCGAGAGCGATCAGCAGCAGCAAGGAGCCGATGCTGATCCCGGTAATGAGCTGGGAGAAGAACGTCGTCATGGGCCGCTGGGACGGTACGCCCGGCCTCGACCGGCCCCCTTGGACGACGGGACAAAAGCGACCGTCCTACTTTCGGCCCGTCGTCGAGGAATCGACCCTGAGGCGCTCCATACATTGCGGCGGACTCCACCCCCACCCAGAGGAAGTTCCTACGTGTCGACCCTAGATCTCAAGCGTCTTTCGCTTGCTGCCCTGCTTGCGCTGGGCCTTTCTACCGGCGTTGCCGCCTGCGGCGACGACGAGAAGGCCGACTCCGGTGACACCGCCACGGCCGACGCGGCCAGCGGCGACACCATCAAGGTCGGCGTCCTGCAGTCGCTCTCCGGCACCATGGCCATCTCGGAGGTCGCCGTGCGCGACTCCGAGCTGATGGCGATCGAGGAGATCAACGCCAAGGGCGGCGTTCTCGGCAAGAAGCTCGAGCCGGTCGTCGAAGACGGCGCCTCGGACTGGCCGACGTTCGCAGAGAAGGCCCAGAAGCTGATCTCCGTCGACAAGGTCGCCGTGACCTTCGGCGGCTGGACCTCTGCTTCGCGCAAGGCCATGCTCCCGGTCTTCGAGAAGAACAAGCAGCTGCTGTTCTACCCCGTCCAGTACGAGGGCCTTGAGGCTTCGCCGTACATCTTCTACACGGGTGCGACGACCAACCAGCAGATCATCCCGGCCCTCGAGTACATGAAGGAGCAGGGGCAGACCAAGGTCTTCCTCGTCGGCTCCGACTACGTGTTCCCGCGTACGGCCAACAAGGAGATCAAGGCGTGGGCGAAGGCCAACGGCATGACGATCCTCGGTGAGGAGTACACGCCGCTCGGCCACACGGAGTACGGCACGGTCGTGAACAAGATCAAGTCGGCCAAGCCGGACGCGATCTTCAACACGCTCAACGGCGACTCCAACGTGGCCTTCTTCAAGCAGTTCAAGTCGGAGGGCATGGGCTGCGACACGACGCAGGTCATGTCGGTCTCCATCGCCGAGCAGGAGGCCAAGGGCGTCGGCATCGACAACGTCAAGGGCTGCCTGACCGCCTGGAACTACTACCAGTCGACCGACGTCCCCGAGAACAAGGCGTTCGTCGAGAGCTACCACAAGAAGTACGGCGCGGATAACCCGACCGACGACCCGATCGAGGCAGGTTACGTCTCGGTGTACCTGTGGGCCGCGATGGCTGAGAAGGCCAAGTCGCTCGACCCCGAGAAGATCAAGGCCGTCGCTGACGGCACGACCTTCAAGGCGCCGGAAGGCCTCGTCACCGTCAACGGCGAGAACCACCACATCACCAAGACCGCCCGCATCGGCAAGATCAACGGCGAGGGCCTGATCGACGAGATCTGGGCATCGGACGGCCCGATCGAGCCGGATCCGTTCCTCAAGACCTACCCCTGGGCCAAGGGTCTCTAGGCCACAGCGGCAACTGCGGCGCCGGCATCTCTCTCCGCCGGCGCCCACCAAACCACCACGTCTCGGGCGGGTCTTCGGACCCGCCCGAGTGCGTTTTGGGCGCGTCGCGCGTCGCGTTTGGCGCGCGGCGGTTGTGCAGGTTTGCAGCGCGGCGCTGCATACTTGCCGGCGTTATTGGTCGAGGAGGGCCGCTTCGGCGCGGCTCATCAGCTCGAGGGCGCTCTCGGCGCCGTCCCACGAGGCGATGCCCGCGGCGAAGCCGTGGCTGGCACCCGTCTCGCGGCGCACGCGGGTCACGACGTTCTTGGCCTCGCGGATGCCGAGCCCAGGCAGGATCGCGGCGAACTCCTCGCCGCCGAACCGCGAGAGGAGGTCGAAGCCGGCGGCGCGCCACGCGTCGGTCACGGCGAGCAGCAGCGCGTCGGCGGCGTCGATGCCCTGCGTCAGCGCGAGCGGCTCGAGCTGCCGCAGCTCGACGACCACGATGGTGAGCGGGATCCGGTCGGCGCGCGCCCGCTCGAGCTCGGCTTTGAGCGCCGCCGTCCACCAGCGCTCGTTCGGCAGGCCCGAGGCGCCGGCCGGGCGCGTCGCCCGGGCCGTGGC
>JAEYAL010000124.1 GCA_023404805.1 Actinomycetes bacterium
CGCCGTGTTCGGCCTTCGCGGCTTCGCCGTGTTCGGCCTTCGCGGCTTCGCCGTGCTCGCCAGCAGCCGCGGCACCGTGTTCGCCAGGCGCAGCGGCGGCGCCGTGCTCGCCAGCACCGGCGTCGCCGTGTCCACCGGCCGCCGCTTCGCCATGCGCAGCCGGCTCGCCGTGCGCTGCGGCGGGCGTGGGCGACGGGTCGATCTTCTTGGCGGCGAAGCCGAGGCCGACGCCGAGCCAGACGAGGATCCCGATGATCGTGACGGCGGTCGAGAGGAAGCTGCGCCCGACGAGGTCGCCGCCGTCGCGCAGCACAAAGCCGACAATCGACAGACCAAGGCCCAGCGGGACGAGGATCGCGCCGGTGTGCGGGAACGCCGTGAAGTGCAGGACGCCGCCGACGAGCAGGCCGAGCCCCAGCGCGAGCAGTGCCGAGAGCGCGGCGTAGCGGACGCCGGCGAGCTTGCCGCCGCTGGCGCGGCGGTCGATGACCGTCGAGGCGACGGCGAACAGCAGGGCGCCCGCAAGCGTGACGCCGAGGTAAAGCTTGGGGTTGTCCGAGTAGTGCCGGACGGCCGCCGTGATGAGGCCGATGCCGAGGACCTGCGCGAGCAGCTTCACGAACTGCGCCATCAGGCGGCCGGTCGTGAGCGGCGCGATCGCGTCGGCCTCACCGGTGCCCGCGGCCTCTTGCTCGAGGGCCTCGTCGAGGCTCAGCGGCGCCTGCGAGAGCACGAGCAGCTGCTCGAGCTGCTCGGCACTGGCGTCGTCTTGCGCGGTCGCGGCGTCGGTGGCTTGGAGGTCGTCGACGTCGGACGCGACGGGCGCCGTCGCGGGCGCAGAGGGATCGTTCAGCATCGGGTGGTGTGGGTGGCCGGGAAGGACTTTCCTTCCTTGTCGACCACTCACCCCCGAAGCGGAGCGCTCATCTGTCCAGTTGTGCGCGCTGACCGGCCTAGGCCGCCCCGCTCCTACCGGTTTCTGACGCGGCTATCGCGCGTACGCGAGTCCGTCAGAGGACGGCGTCGACGCGGCGGTCGATAGCGCCGGCGACGAGGTCGCGGAAGTCGCCCTCGGGGAACCGCGAGACGGTTGCCGTGAGGAACCCTTCGATCATCAAGCGCTTGGCCTGGCTCTCCGGGAGGCCGCGGCTGCGCAGGTAGAACAGCTGCTTCTCGTCGAGCTGGGCGATCGCCGCAGCGTGGGTGCAGCGGACGTCGTTGGCCAGGATCTCGAGGCCGGGGATCGCGTCGGCGTGGGCCTTCTTGCTCACGAGCAGGTTGCGCGACTCCTGGAAGGCGTCGATCTTCTGGGCGCCGGGGACGACCTCGATCATGCCCGACCACACGGCGCGCGAGCGGCCGCCCAAAATCCCGCGGAAGGCGAGGTCGGAGTTGGTGCGCGGCGCAGCGTGGACCTGCTTGGTGGCGTAGTCCAGGTGCTGGCGGCCGCGGGTCGCGTAGGCGCCAGTCACGCGGGCCTCAGCGCCTTCGCCCTCGAGCGAGACGTCGAGGTGGACGCGGCCCGCGCCGCCGCCAAGGCCGAGGACGGCCCAGTCGAGCGTGCCGCTGGCGGCGACCGATGCGCGCTGGGATCCGAGGATCCACTGCGACTCGGGCAGCTCCTGCACGGTGAGGTAGCGCAGGTGGGCGCCGTCGCCGACGACGATCTCAGCGACCGGGAAGAGGATGCCGTCGCCGGCGCCTTCAGCGCCGTCCCACAGCTCGCGGACTTCGGCGGTGGCGCCGGACTCCACGACCACGAGGACACGGAACGCCTGCTGCTCGCCGGACGTCTGCTGGTTGAAGCGGATCCCGATCGGGCCCGACGCCTGCGTGCCGCGGCTGACGTGCACGAAGGCACCGCCCTGCCAGAGCGTTTCGTTGCGGGTGACGAAGACGTCTTCCTCGTCGGACAGCGTGCCGAAGTGCGCTTCGACGATCTCGGGGTGCGAGATGGCGGCGTCGGCGATCGAGGAGACGGTGACGCCCTCGGGCGCCTCGCCGATGATCTCGACCGAGTCGCCCGCCTGCGTGAGCGTGATGACGGCGCCGTCGGTCTCGGGGACCTCGGGTGCAGCGGACGGCTCGCCCGTGGAGACGACCGGCAGCGACAGGTCGAGCTTCTCGAGCGAGGTGAACTCCCAGCCCAGCTTCTTGCGGAAGGTGGGCAGCTCGAGGCTCCGTGCCCGCTCGACGGCCGCCTGGCGGCGGTCGGTGAGGAACACGGACGTGGCGGGGGTGACCTGGGTCAACCGATCGATCCTTCCATCTGGAGCTCGATGAGCCGGTTCATCTCCACGGCGTACTCCATCGGGAGCTCCTTGACGATCGGCTCGATGAAGCCGTTGACGATCATCTTGGATGCTTCTTCCTCGCCCAGCCCGTGGGACTGGAGGTAGAAGAGCTGCTCTTCGCCGACCTTGGAGACGGTCGCCTCGTGGCCGACGTCGACGTCGTCCTCGCCGATGCGGATCGTCGGGTAGGTGTCGGAGCGGGACTCCTCGTCGAGCAGCAGGGCGTCGCAGACGACCTTGCTCTTGGAGCCATGGGCGCCAGGGGCGATCTCGAGCAGGCCGCGGTACGAGGACCGGCCGCCGTCCTTGGAGATCGACTTGGCGAAGATGTTGGAGGTCGTGTTCGGCGCGGCGTGCACGATCTTGCCGCCGGCGTCCTGGTGCTGGCCGGTGCCGGCGAACGCGATCGAGAGGATCTCGCCGTGGGCGCGCTCGCCGGTCAGGTAGACCGCCGGGTACTTCATGGTCAGCTTCGAGCCGAGGTTGCAGTCGACCCACTCGACGGTCGCGTCGGTCTCGGCGACGCCACGCTTGGTGACGAGGTTGAAGACGTTGTTCGACCAGTTCTGCACGGTCGTGTAGCGGATGCGGGCGCCCGGCTTGGCGAGCAGCTCGACCACCGCGGAGTGCAGCGAGTCGGCCGACCACGTCGGGGCGGTGCAGCCCTCGACGTAGTGCACGTAGGAGCCCTCGTCGGCGAGGATGAACGTGCGCTCGAACTGGCCCATGCTCTCGGTGTTGATCCGGAAGTAGGCCTGGAGCGGCATCTCGACGTGCACGCCCGGCGGCACGTAGACGAACGACCCGCCCGACCACACGGCGCTGTTGAGCGCGGCGAGCTTGTTGTCGTTCGGCGGGATGATCGTGCCGAAGTACTCCTTCACCAGGTCCGGGTGCTCGCGCAGCGCGGTGTCCATGTCGGTGAAGATCACGCCCTGCTTCTCGAGCTCTTCGTTCACCTGGTGGTAGACGACCTCGGACTCGTACTGGGCGCCCACGCCAGCGAGGAACTTGCGCTCCGCCTCCGGGATGCCGAGGCGGTCGAACGTGTTCTTCACGTCGTCCGGGACGTCGTCCCACGAGCGCTCGGCCTTGTCGGAAGCGCGCACGAAGTAGTGGATGTCGTCGTAGTCGACCTCGGCCAACATCGGGCTGCCCCACGTCGGCTGCTCACGCTCGATGAAGTAGTCGTACGACTTGAGACGGAACTCGAGCATCCACTCGGGCTCGTTCTTCATCTCGGAGATCTTCTGCACGAGCTCGCGCGTCAGGCCCTTCGGGGCCTTGTACAGGTAGTTCTCCGCGTCGTGGAAGCCGTACTTCTCGGTGTAGTCGGCGTTCAGCGACTGGAGGGACTCCTGCTCTGCGATCACCTCAGGTGTTGACATGCGAGTCGGGTTCTCCACGGTGGCTGACATGGGCCGCCGGCTCGGAAGATCCCGGCCGACGCCCCTTGAAACTCATCTCCGATCTTAGCGGTCGGAGACGGCGCGCCCTGTGTGCTCTCGTCACGGAAGGGATCGGCGCCAGAAAGGCGGCGCGATGCAAGGACCGCGGCCACCGGCGAGCGCCCACCGGACCAGGCTGCGGCCCGGTCGCGCTAGTCGACGAGCACGTACGCGATGCCGTCCTCGACCTCGACCTCGAAGGTCTCGACGGGCATATAGGCGGGCAGCGTCTTCGGTTTGCCAGTGCGCAGGTCGAAGAGGGAGCCGTGGCGGGGGCACTCGATGGTGCCGGCGGCGCAGTCGATCGGGCCGTCGTCGAGCGGGGCGCCGTCGTGGGAGCAGACGTCTTCCATCGCGAGCAGCTCGCCATCGCAGTTGACGACGAGGACGTCGATGCCGTCGACCTCCAGCCGCCGCCGCGCCCCGGACGGGATCTCGGAGACCGGACCAACCTCGGCGCGTTCGCTCATGCGCCCGCACGCTACCGGCGGGACGGCCGGGGCGGCATGAGGGCGCGCCCCGCGCGGCGGCCAGGCCGGCGCCGACCCGAGCCGGCC
>JAEYAL010000250.1 GCA_023404805.1 Actinomycetes bacterium
GGATGCGGCTGATCGCGCGCCCGGCGACTTCGGCCGCCGACTCCAAGAACAGCCGCTCAGTCTCGATCAGCCCGTGGTCGCACTCGACGCGCAGCGTGCCGTAGGCGTGTTCGCCACCGCCGTGCACCGGGATCGCACCGACGGTGCCGCTGCCGTCGGCGGTGGCGACGAAGGCCGCGCCGGCCGGAGCGGGCCCGGCGCTGCGGGGCACGAGTTCGGCGCGCGTCACGAACTCGCCGCCGACGAGCTCGCCAGAGAGCGCTGACGCGACCTGCGCGGTGGTCTCGAGCAGACCGAGGCGGTCGGCGAGGCGGCCGAGCCCTTCGGCGTGCTGGCGGGCGCGGCGTTCGGCGTCGCGCTCGGCGACGAGGTGGCGCTCGAAGCCGCGGCGGTGCGAGGCGTCGAACACCGTCATCCGGATAACGGCGGGCCGGTCGCCCTCGGCTGGGTGCACGACCGCGCTGAGCAGGGTCGGCAGCACGGTGTCGTCGGCGCGGCGCACGTCGAGTGCGACCTCGCCGAGGCTCAGGTCGGCGGCGAGCTGAGGCGCGCAGACCGTCTCGTAGTAGAGCTGGCCGCCGGGCTGG
The DNA here is from genome assembly GCA_023404805.1 of Actinomycetes bacterium. Classification (GTDB taxonomy): domain Bacteria; phylum Actinomycetota; class Thermoleophilia; order Solirubrobacterales; family Solirubrobacteraceae; genus JAGIBJ01. Next base: position 588 of record JAEYAL010000250.1, read on the forward strand.
AGCAGGTCCTGGAAGCGGGTGCCGCCGAGCAGGTCGGGCCTGGAGCGGCCCGTCCAGCGCAGGAAGGTCTCATTGACCCGCACGATGGTGCCGTCCGCGGTGAGCGACAGGTAGCCGCAAGGCGCGTTCTCGTAGAACTCGTCGAACGTCGGCGCGTCGATCTCGCTGGCCGCGCCGACCGGATCGCCGGGGCGGCGGGTCACACGAACGCCTGCATCGCCGCGATCGTCTCGGCGGGCGCACTGAGGTTCGGACAGTGGCCGGTCGCGCCCAGCAGGTGGAACGTCGAATCTGGGATCTGCCGGGCGACGTAGCGGCCGACCGCCTCGGGCGCGATCACGTCGGCCGTGCACTGGAGCACGAGCGTCGGCACCGGCACCTGCGCCAGGTCGCGGCGGTTGTCGCCGAGGAACGTCGCCTTGGCGAACCGGTGCGCCATCTCCGGGTCGGCGCGGCAGAAGGTGTCGGCGAGCTCGCCGGCCAACTCCGGCCGGTCGGGGTTGCCCATGATCACCGGGGCGATCCCGGTCGCCCAGCCGGCGTAGTTCGCGGTGAGCGCGTCGAGGAGCCCGTCGATGTCGCCGGCTGAGAACCCGCCCTCGTAGTGCGTCTCAGGGTCGTCGATGTAGCGCGGCGAGGGCCCGATCATCACGAGCTGGGCGAAGCGGTCTGGAACGCGGGCGGCGGCGATCGCGCCGATCATCGACGACACCGAGTGGCCCACGAACACGACGCCCGTGAGGTCGAGCGCCTCGCAGATCCGCAGGACGTCGTCGGCGTAGCCGTCGAGGGTCGCGTAGCGGTCGGGGTCGTACGCGTCGCCCGGCTGGGAGCTGCCGAAGCCCATGTGGTCGAACAGGACCACGCGGTGCGTGTCCTCGAACGCCGGCGCGACGAAGCGCCACATCCCTTGGTCGCAGCCAAAGCCGTGCGCGAAGAGCATCGGCGGCCCGTCGGGGCGGCCGTAGACGCGCACGTTGTTGGCGAGGAGCCGGTTCAGCGCTGGACCTTCGTGAGTGGGTGGATGGAACGGAGCCCCGGGGGAGTCAGCCGAACCCGAGGTCCACCCTAATCCTTCGACGCCGCGCTGAGGAGCCTTTCGCCCGCGGGCCGGCGCCAGCTGTGGGCAACGGACCAGAATGCGGCCGGGGCGGGGCTGCTGCCGGCGGCGGGCCTCGCCGCTGAGGTTTCGTACAACTGGACAAACCGGATCAGGCGGCGTCCGGCAAACTGCACCCCGATCCAGATGCACCTGATCGACGGCGTCCCGCACCACCACCTGCCCGATCCCCACGGGCCGGCCGACCGCCACAGCCACGGCCCGGGCCACCGCCCGATCCGCATCGGCATCGGCGGCCCCGTCGGCAGCGGCAAGACCGCCCTCGTGGCGTCGCTCTGCCGTGAGCTGGCGGGGGAGCTCGGCCTCGCCGTCGTGACGAACGACATCTATACGACCGAGGACGCCGACCACCTGCGGTCGGTCGGCGTGCTCGATGAGAAGCGCATCGTGGCCGTCGAGACGGGCTGCTGCCCGCACACCGCGATCCGCGACGACATCTCCGCGAACCTCGACGCGCTCGAGCGGCTCGAGCAGGAGCTCGGCGATGTGCAGCTCTCGCTGATCGAGTCCGGCGGCGACAACCTCACCGCGATCTTCTCGCGCGGCCTCGTCGACCGGCAGATCTTCGTGCTCGACACCGCTGGCGGCGACGACGTGCCCCGCAAGGGCGGCCCGGGGGTCCGCGACGCGGATCTTCTGGTGATCAACAAGACCGATCTGGCGCCGTACGTCGGCGCCGACACCGCCCTGATGGAGCGCGACGCGAAGGCCCGCCGCGGCGACAAGCCGGTCGCGCTCACGAGTTTGGCCGATGGGACGGCACCACCTCAGGTCGCGGAATGGATCCGCGAGCAGGTGGTGGCCTGGGCGCACCCGGAGGGCGTGCCGACCGGTCACTGACGTCCGTCCTCGCGACAGGGACACCGCTGAGGCTGGGCGAGACCGGGCCTCCCGGGCGCTACGGCGCCCGGGAGGCCCGTGTTCTTTGCGCGATCAGTGGCGCAGCTGCGGCGACGACAGGGCTGCGCGCCGGGCGCGCCCGCTGCCCGATGGCGACGAGCTGCTCTTGGCCGATCACTTCGCGCAGCGCGCTGACGCACCGGGCGTCGAGGCCGGTGCCGGCCTGCTGGTCGAGCTCGGCGAGCGCATCGGCGGCGGTGCAGGCGCGGCGGTACGGGCGGTCGGTGGTGAGCGCGTCGAACACGTCGGCGACGGCGAGGATGCGCACCTCCAGCGGCAGGTCGTCGCCCGCGCGCCCATGGGGATAGCCGGTGCCGTCGACCCGCTCGTGGTGGTGTTCGACGAGCTCCAGGACCAGCTCGTGGAAGCCGCCCAGCTCGGTGAGCAGCGCGCGGCCATCGGCGGGGTGCTTCTGGACCACGTCGAACTCGTCGTCGGTGAGGCGGTCGGGCTTTTGGAGGATCTCGGTCGGCACCGACAGCTTGCCGATGTCGTGCAGCAAGCCGCCGGCGGCGAGCAGCCGCAGACGGCCGGTCGGCAGGTGCAGGTGCTCGCCCATCTGCACGGCGAGGACGGCGACGCGTTCCACGTGGCCGGCGGTCGATGGATCCTTCTCGACCATGCGGTCGACGAGCGCCGACACGCGCGCGCCCAGGAACTCCGCCGAGCGCTCCACGAGCGCCGTGCTGCGCAGGCCGCCGGTCAGCGAACCGGACGCGACGTGGCGCGAGAGGTCGACGGCGGTCTGCAGCGCCATCAGCGAGAACCCCGCGAACTGCAGGGCGTGGCCGGCGGCCCAGCGGGCGTCGCCGGGGAGCGACAGCGCCAGCGCGAGGTGCGCGGGGACGAGCCACAGCAGCCCGACGCAGAGGACGGCGTCGAGCGGGCGGCGCGTGAGCATCGCGGTGCGGCAGGCGCTCCAGGCGGTGGCAGCGAGCAGCGGCAGGGCGGTCGCGAACAGGATCATCGCGCTCGCGCTGCCGGCGCCGATCGTGAGGTCGAGCGCGCTCGGGTTCGCCAGCCACGCGCCGCAGATGACCGCCGTCACGATCAGCGTGATCACGCCGGTGCGCAGCACCACGAGTTCGCGCCCGGGGCGCACCACGCCGCGGATCCGCGCAGAGACGAGGATCGCCGAGCCGAGCGGGATCACCAGGAGGCCCGAGAGCCGCAGGACGCCCGAGTCAGGCGGGATGTCGCTGGCGAGGGCGATGCCCTCGGTGAGCAGCAGGATGAACGACATCCCCATCGTGAACGCGCCGAGCATGGTGCGCGCGTCGTTGCGCTGCCACGCCGTGCGCGCGATCACGATGCCGAGCACCGCGAGGAGCAAAGCCACAAAGATCGTGCCCACCGCGTGTGCGGTGCGCGAGATCGGGTCGGGACCAGACACGACCGCAAGCGCGAGCCATCCGGGAAGTGCGACGAGCGCCACGACCAGAGGGACAACGACCCAAGAAGAGGGTCCGGACGTGTACTGGCTGCGATGAGGGGGCCGCAGCATTGCCGAATGATCCCACGTAACGGACGAATTGTGGGAAAAGTCACACTATCGGTGTGACGCTGGTCCGCCGCGGGGCTCCCGCGGCGGCCGGAATGAACCGTGTTCAGCGGTTGCGGTTCCTGCTGGAACGCGGCTGACCACCCTCGTGCGAGCGCGCGCCACCGTGGTTGCGCCCACTGCTCCTGCCACCGCCGGACGGGCCGCCGGAGCGCTGGTGGCCGGGGCGCGCGGCGCCTCCGCCGTTGCCCTGGGCGCCCGGATGACGGGCGCCGTCGCGGCTCGAAGC
>JAEYAL010000256.1 GCA_023404805.1 Actinomycetes bacterium
GACCGCGCCTCCGGCACCGTCCACCGGCCACCGGGCACCGCCCTCGATCTCGGCGCGACCGCCAAGGGGCTGATCGCCGACCTCGCCCTCCAGGCGCTCGGTCCGCTCGACCACGGCTTCGTCGACGCCGGCGGCGACCTCGCCATCCACGCGCCGGACGGCCTCGACCTGTTCGCGGCCGACCCGTTCGGCGGCGAGCCCCTCGCCCTTCGCGCTGCCTCCTCCTGCGGGGTCGCCACCTCCTCGATCGCCGGCCGCTGCTGGCTGACGCCGAGCGGCGCGCCCGCCCACCACCTCCTGGACCCGTCGACCGGCCGCCCCGCGTTCACCGGCGTGGTGCAGGTCACGGCCGCCGCGCCGTCGGCCGCCGACGCCGAGCGCATCGCGGGTCAGGCCCTCCTCAGCGGTCCGGACGCCGCCCGCCGCCTCGTCGCCGAGCACGGCGGGGTGGTCGTCCTCGACGACGCCACCACCATCCACCTCCCCGGAGACCACTTGCGATGACCAGCCCTGATCCCCTCGCGTACGGCTGGTGGATCGCCAGCCGGGCGGCCGGCGTCACCGGCTACCTCCTCTTCTCGGTCGCCGTGCTCGCCGGCCTGACGATGGCGAGCCGCCTCGCAGCCGCTCCCGCTCGCAAACGCGCCCTGCTCCAGGTCCACGAACACGCCGCCCTCGCGGGACTCGTCGCCGTCGCGATCCACGGCGTCACGCTGCTCGGCGACCACTGGCTCGACCCCGGCCCGCTCGGGATCGCCGTCCCGCTCGTGATCGACTACCGGCCCGTCGCGGTCGCGGCCGGCATCATCGGCGGTTACCTCGCCGCCGCCCTCGGCCTGAGCTTCTACATCAGAAAGCGCGTCGGCGCGGCCCGCTGGCGGCGCCTGCACCAGTTCACGCTGCTCGCCTGGCTGCTCGGCTTCCTCCACGCCCTTTTCGCAGGCACCGACGCGTCGACGACGTGGTTCCAGCTCGTGCTGCTGTGGACCGCTGGCCCGATCCTGGTGCTTGCGGGAACGCGCATCACCGTCGAACGCCGGAAGCGGGCGCGCGCCGCTCAGCGGCGGGCAGCCGCTGCGGCTGCGGCTGCGGCCCCGGCGCCCGAACCCGCCTAGGCGCTCTTGACGACGCGCAACTCGGGCTCGAGCCCAAACGCCGGCACGTCAGCGGCGGGGAGCGGCCGCGCGTAGTAGTAACCCTGGCCGAGGCCACAGCCGATCTCGGCGAGCGCTTGCGCCTGCTCGGCCTGCTCGATGCCCTCGGCGACGACCGCGAGGTCGAGGCTCGCGGCCATGTTCACAATGGCGTCGACGATGGCGCGGCCGCGGCGGCTCGTGGCGATCTCGTCGATGAAGGATTTGTCGATCTTGAGCACGTCGAGCGGGAAGCGCGAGAGGTACGACAGCGACGAGTAGCCCGTGCCGAAGTCGTCGATCGCGAAGCGGACGCCGAGCTCGCGGACAGCGTTCATGCGGCGCTGGCTGCCCTCGATGTCGTGGATCAGCGACGACTCGGTGACCTCCAGCAGCAGCGCCGACGCCGGGAGCCCGGTGTCGGCGAGGGCCGCGGCGACCACCTCGGTGAAGTCCTCGCGCTGCAGCTGCAACCCGGCGACGTTGACGGACACGTAGCGGTCCGGGAGCGCCCCCTCGCGCCATTCGGCGAGCTGGCGGCAGGCCTCGCGCAGCACCCAGGTGCCGAGCTCGACGATGAGGCCGGTCTGCTCGGCGATCGGGATGAACTCGCCGGGCGACACGAACCCGCGCTCGGGGTGGACCCAGCGCACGAGCGCCTCGTAGCCGACGACATCCCGCTCGGCGAGGTCGACGATCGGCTGGTAGGCGAGCGTGAACTCCTCGTCGCGGATCGCGCGGGCCAGCTCGGCCTTGAGCTCGAGGCGATGCGCGACCGCGTCGTGCATCTCGGCGGAGAACAGCTCCAGCGAGTTGCCTTCGCGCTCCTTGGCGGCGTACATCGCAAGCTCGGCGTCGCGCAAGGTGGTCGACGCGCGCTCGGTCGCGCTGCCGGTGGCGGAGCCCTCCGCGACCGCGACGCCGACCGAGGCGTGGGCGACGTGGCTCGTCCCGGCGATCTCGAATGGGGCTTCCAACGTGGCGAGCATCTGCTCCGCGATGACCACGGCGCAGTCCGGCCGGGCGATGTCGTCGAGCACGATCGCGAACCCGTCACCGCCGAGGTGCGCGAGCATCCCGCCGGACTCAGGCAGCGCGTGCTGGAGGCGGTCGCCGAGCGCGACGATCAGCTCGTTGCCGACCTGGTGGCCGAGCGAGTCGTTGAGGGCTTTGAAGTCGTCGAGGTCGAGGAGGACCAGACCCTGCGTTCCGCGGCGCGGATGGGCGAGCGCCTGGCGCAGGCGCTCCTCCACCAGGCCGCGGTTCGGCAGCCCGGTAAGCGAGTCGTGCAGCGCCTGGTGGGCGAGCTCGGCGCGGCGGCCGATCCCACCGAACCGCACCAGCAACATGGTCACGAACGCCAGCGAGAGCGCGAGCGCGAGGACGGAGATCAAACGGGCGCGGTGCGCAGCTTGATCGGCGCGCTCGGCCGAGCTGGCGGCGTCGGCGCGGACGCGTGAGATGAAGGCGAAGTGCGCGGGCCCGAGGGCGCGCTTCTCGATCTGCCCGCCGATCAGCGGCGCGCCTGCGTCGACGGCCTGGAGCTGGAGCTGCAGCGCGGCCTCGTAGGCGATGAGCAGACCTTCAAGCTGGGCGCGATCGGCGGCCGAGACGCCAGCCGAGTCGAGCTGGCGCCTGACGCTGGCGATCTGGAGCGCCCACTGCTCGCGGGCGTCGGCGCCGTCGGAGCCGGGGCGGTCGGCGCGGATCGAGATGCCGTCGAGGCGCTCAGCGTCGGCCACGACCTCCATGAGCTGGTCGGCGGTCGCCTCGGCCTGGGCGGCGCGCTGCTGCAGGCTGGTGAGTCCGGCGGCTGCGACGACCACCACGAGCGCAGCGGCCGACAGCAGCGCCGGCCCCTGCCAGGCGGCTGAGCCCGCGCGGGCGATGAGCCGCAGCCGCAGCACCATCGACGCGCAGATGACGGCGAAGATCGCGGTGACGACGCGGGCGTCGACGGCGGTGCCTTGGATGTAGGCGATGCCGAGCACGGTCAGCGGCATCACGATGATGGCCACGAGCGCCCACGTGCGGGCGCGGTACGACACGCCGCCGGCGCGGTGGCCGGGCTCCAGCAGCAGCGGCGCCTCGGGCCGCAGCGTCGCGACGGTCCACATGAGGTACGAGATGAGGAACAGCAGGTCGAGAGGATCCGGCGGCACGTAGGTGCCTGCGAGCGCGGCGCTGTTGAAGGCGATGTCCGCGGCGATGGCGACGCCGAGGCCGCCCACCATCAGGGCGTTGGCGCCGTTCCAGCGGCCGCCGCCGAGCACGTAGCGCGTGCCGCAGGCCAGGAGCAGCAGGTCGAACGCGGGGTACAGCAGCGTGACGGCGGTCTCCGCGGCGTTCATCGGCTCGGTCAGCGCGGGCCCGACCCAGATGACCCAGAGCGGGACGGCGGCCGCAGCAGCGACCATGAGGCCGTCCAGCGCGGCGACGGCGTCTCTTTGCGGGCCTCGCTGGCGGGCTGCCCAGATGATCGCGACGGCGAGCACCGGGTAGCCGGCGAGGTAGACGGCGTCGGCAGCTGACGGGAACGGCGGGGCGCCGTCGGCGGAGGTCGCGAGCATCCCCGACATGACGTCGCCGACGACCCACAGCGCATTGGCGGCGGCGAAGGAGAGCCAGGCGCCGCGGCCCAGCACGATGCGCCCGCTGACGACCGACCAGACCACAGCGACGACGACGGCGGTGCCGTACGCGTCGTACAGCCACGAGCCCGTACCCGGCGCAAGCGCCAGATACACGAGAAGCAGGACCGCGCCCAAGGCAGCAGCCAGCTTCGATGGAACCCCCGACATGTTCATTCCATCGGCAGGCCTAACTGGTTACCTCAGCGCTTGAATTACAAGATCCTGAACGTGCGTCCAGTAATTGCGAAAGTCGGTACGAACGGCCCCGGCCGGACAGCCCAGCTCGCGACCCGAACGCTTCGATTTGTCGCGCAGCCACTCGCGGCGTGAGCGCCGCGAGCCGGAGGCGGAGGCGGTTGACCTCAGCGCTCAGCAGCCGGGCACGCCAGCCCACCGCAGGTGAGCCAATCCCGGCTTTACCTCAGCGCTCAGCAGCCGGGCACGCCAGCCTGAAGTCGCACCAGCCGCAGGCCTTCGGCGACGGCGTGGGTTCGAACTGCTCAGCTTCGATGCCGGCGCCGACCTGTTCGACGGTGCCCGAGACCCAGTCGGCGTCGACGCCGGACTCGAGCGTGACCTTGTGGTCGTCGAGCACGTAGTAGTACGAGCGCAGGGTGGGCTCGAGCTTCCAGGCGTCGCGGGCGGCGAGGTCGTAGAGGGCGAGCTGGACGTCGCGCTGAAGGTCGGCGGCGTCACGCGGCGGGCCGGTCTTGATGTCGATCAGCTCATAGCCGCCATCGGGCAGCCGGTCGACGCGGTCGACCCGGCCGCGGAGGGCGTGGCGGCCGATGCGGAAGTCGAAGGGGCGCTCGACCCAGACGGGCTCGCCAGGGCCGATCGCGAGGCGAGCGTGGTAGTCGCGCAGGGCCTTGTCGGCGCGGGCGCGGAACTGCAGCGACTCCTCGTCGGTGCCGAGGCCGCCCGTCCGCCAGGCCTGGTCGAGGAGCCCGAGCAGGCGCGGCAAGTGGCCGCCGCCGGCGCCGTGGAACCGCTCGACGGCTTGGTGGACCGCGATGCCGAACCGCTGCTGCACGGTCTGCGGCCGCGGGACCTTCAGCACGCGGCCGAACTTGTACTGCAGCGGACAGGCGAGATAGGTGGCGATGTCGGTGGCAGACAGGCCGATGCCCTCCCCGCGGCGCGGCAGGAACGCGGCGATCGACGGCTCGGACTCGCCCGTGCCCGCCACGATGCGGTCGCCCGCGATCAGGCGGTCATCCAGATCGCTGGTCTGCAGGAGCTCGCGCTGCATCGGCGAGACGACCGCGCCGAGCTGGTGGTTGACGGCCTCGATCGCGTGCTGCAGCGACTCGGTGTCGGGGTCGCGGCCGAGGAGCGCCGCGACCTTGACCAGCTCCAAGACGCGCACCACCGCGTGGGTCAGCTCGATGTCGCCGTCTAGGCGCAGGTCGGCGATGCCGGCGGCGGCGCGCGCGATGTCCTGCGAGAGGCGGTCGCGCAGCGCGCCCGCGGCTTCGAGCAGCTGCTGTTCCTCGGCCACGGTCGCGGGGGCCTGCGACACGTCCTGTGCGAGACCGGCGGCCAGCTCGGTGAACAGCGGCGACGCGTCGTCGCCGACGATGCTGATCTCGACGCGCGAGCGCGAGCGGGTCATCGCCATGTAGATCAGGCGGCGCGCGCGACCGAGGCCCTCGGGCCGCTCCTCCCCGAGCAGCGGCTCGACCGGCTCATGGTCGAGCGCTTCGACGGCCGCGCGGTCGAGGCCGACGAGATGCAGCTCGTCGACATCGAGAGCGCGCAGCTCATCGACGCGCACGCCGACGATCCGAACCGCGCCCGGAGCATCGCCGTGCTCGCGCTCGGCAGCTTCCGGGAGCGCGCCGGCGTCGAGCAGCGCGGCGAGGCCGGCGAAGACCTCGCGTGGCGTCGCGTCGGCCGCGCGGGCGACATGCCCGGAGGCGGCCGCCTCGACACGCCGCATCG
>JAEYAL010000328.1 GCA_023404805.1 Actinomycetes bacterium
GCGCTGGAGCCCTTCGGCGAGCAGGCCGACATGGTCCTCGGCTCGCTGGCGATCAGGCGCGGCGACCTCCCCGCGGCTCGTGCGGCCTACTTGCGGGCGTTTGAGCGCAACCGCCGGGCGGCGCGCCCGCGGATGTGGCTCGGCGTGCTGGCCTCGGCCGAAGGCGACGGGCGCGAGGCGCGCCGCTGGCTGCGCCGCGCCACGCGTTCGGCACCGCGCGACCTGATCATCGAGGACCTCAGCAAGCGGGTGGCAAGCGGGGAGACGCTCGATCCGCGCGCCGTCCAGCTGCAGCTGTCTGAGCGCACGGCAAGGCTGGTCAGCGACCCCGATCCAGGCGACACGACAGGCACCCCGCCGGGGGACACGCCGCCGACGCCGCCAGAGATCACAGGTCCACCGTTTCCTGGCTGAAAAACCGTTCAGCGGCGGCGGTGAATTTCATCCCCGCTGCCGACCTCGCGCCCGGTAAGGTCCGGCCATCGGCGCGCCGCCCACCACCGGCCCGCCCGGACGCACCCGGCGACGGCACGCTGCCGCCTGCCGGCCGCTCCGCCTCGACCCGCACTTGACCAGCAAGCGACACCCCGACCCCGCACGCCGCCGCGGCCCGCGACGCGGCTCGGTGGTGCACGACCAGCCGGAAGCGCTGTCTGACCTGATCGTGCCGGTGTCGACGCAGCCGCCGCCGGTCACGCCGGCCGGCCCGTCGTCGCGGGTGCCGGTGATGGTCGCCAGCGACCTCTTCGCGCTCACGATCGCGTCGGCGGCCGCGTTCGACCTGCGCCTGCACCCGCAGACGCTCGACTCCCTCGCGCCGATGCTCTACCCGTTCATCGGGGTGCTGCTCCTCGCGATCCGACGGGCCTACCGCTGGAGCCCGCGTGACGCCGCGCTCGACCACGTGCTGCCGATCATCGGCGGGCTCGGGATCGCCACGCTGATCGGCCTCGCGATGACCGACCTCGGCAGCTCGCCTGGCATCGCGCGGCCGTGGCTCCAGGTGTGGGTGCTGGCCAGCGTCCTCGTGATCACGCAGCGCGCGGTCGTCGGCCTCTACCACCGCGCCCGCCTGCTGCGCGGCATCGGCCAGCGGCCCACGCTGATCGTCGGCGCGGGCACGATCGGCGCCCGCCTCGCGCGCCGCCTCGCCGGCGCCCCCGACTACGGCCTCGCGCCGATCGGCTTCCTCGACGACCTGCCGCTGCCGGAGGAGAACGTCGGTGGACGCCCTGCGCCGATCCTCGGCGGCCTGGCCGACCTCGACCGTGTGGTCGCGCAGTACCGCGTCGAGCACGTCGTGATCGCGTTCTCGTCGGCGCCCGACCGCGCCGTCGTCGACCTCGTCCGCCGCTGCGAGGAGCTCGGCCTCGACGTCGGCCTCGTCCCGCGCCTCTTCGACCTCTGGAACCACCGGGCTGCCTACGACCCGATCGGCGGCCTGCCCGTGCTGCAGCTGCACAGCACCGATCTCTACGGCTGGCAGTTCTTCGTGAAGGCCGTCATGGACCGCACCCTGGCGGGCCTCGCGCTCTTCCTGCTCGCGCCCGTGCTGCTCGCGCTGGCGCTGGGCGTGCGGATGTCGAGCCCTGGGCCGGTGCTGTTCCGCCAACGCCGAGTCGGCCTCGACGGCAAGGAGTTCGACCTGCTCAAGTTCCGCTCGATGCGCCCGCCGACGGCCGAGGAGCTGGCGGCTGTCGAGGACCGCGGCCAGCTCGCGCCTGGCGGCGTCGAAGGCGTCGACCGGCGCACGCGCTTCGGCCGGTTCCTGCGCCGCAGTTCCCTCGACGAGCTGCCGCAGTTCCTCAACGTGCTGCGCGGCGACATGAGCCTCGTCGGCCCGCGCCCCGAGCGCCCCGAGTTCGTCGACCGGTTCCGCCCGCTCCACGACCGCTACGACGAGCGCCACCGCGTGAAGTCCGGCATCACCGGCTGGGCGCAGATCCACGGCCTGCGCGGCCGCACGTCGCTCGCCGACCGGATCGAGATGGACAACTTCTACATCGAGCACTTCTCGATCGCGCTCGACCTGCGGATCATCGTGCGCACCCTCGTCGTCGTCTTCCGCGCGGCCGAGTAGGCCGCAGCGCCGCCGACGGGCGCGCCCGAGGCGCCGAACTCCCGTCATCCGAGGTCGTCCGGCAACCCCGGGACTCGGAAGTCCGCGCCGCCCAAGTACCCTGGAGTGCGCATGAAACCGCTGTGGCTCTGGATGCAAGGGATCATCGTCGTCGGCACCGTCGCCGGCATGGCGATCGCCGTCGTCAAGCTCTGGGGCTGACACCCGCCCGGCCGCGCTGGCCAGGCCGCGCGGCACTGAACCGGTCTCCACGTCCCATCCGTGCGCAGGACCGCGCCCACGGTGCCGCCCGCGTCCGTAGACTCCGGCCGGTGAGCGACTCCTTCAAGACCATCGTCGTTGGCACCGACGGCTCCGGCACCGCCACCGAAGCCGTTCGCAGGGCCACTGAACTCGCCGCAGCCGTCGGTGGGCGCCTCGAGCTCGTCAGCGCCTACGAGCCCGTCTCCAGCACCCGGCTCCGGCAGGAAGCCCAGCAGGCTCCCGGCGACGTGCAGTGGATGGTCAATCCTCAGGAAGACGTCGACGCGACCCTCCAGGAGACCGCCAAGGAGATCCGCTCCAAGGGCGTCGAAGTCACGATCTGGGCCCGACAGGGCGACCCGGCCGACGCCATCCTCGACGTCGCCGAAGAGCAGGGCGCCGACCTCATCGTCGTCGGCAACCGCGGCATGACCGGCGCCAAGCGCTTCCTGCTTGGCTCCGTCCCGAACAAGATCAGCCACCACGCGCCTTGTTCGGTCCTCATCATCCGCACCACCTGAGCACGATCTCGCGGCGATCTTCGCCGCGCCCGAGAATCCACTGTACGTCGTACTTGTGGATCCTCGGCCACGGCGAATCTCATCCACGATCTCGCACTCAGGAGGCGCGGAATCGGCACGACTTGAGCGCGTTCAGCTCGCGCTGAGGCGCTGCTGCAGCGCGGCGCGCGCTGCGGGCCATTCGGGCGCGGTGATGCTGAAGATCACCGAGTCGCGCACGTAGCCGTCCGGCAGGACCATGTGGGCGCGCAGGATGCCCTCTTGCGAGGCGCCGATGCGGGCGATCGCGGCTCGTGATTTCGCGTTGCGGACGTCGGTGAGGAGCTCGACGCGGTTCATGCCCCACGTCTCGAACGCGTGCGTGAGCATGAGGAGCTTCGCCTCGCTGTTGACGTAGGTGCGCTGGAAGCGGGCCGACAGGAACGTGAAGCCGATCTCGACGCGGCGGTTCGCCCCGTCGAACATCCGAAAGCGCGTGCTGCCGGCGATGGCCCCGGACTCCCGGTCGACGGTGGCGAACGCCAGCTCGCGGCCGTCCTGCAGCGCCCGGTCGGCGTCGAAGAAGAAGCCGCCCAGCGCATCGGGATGGGGCACGAGCGTCTCCTTGATGGTCCACAGCTCGCCGTCGCGGATGGCGTCGGCGAGACCGCCGCGGTGGCGGAGCTCGTCGAGCGGCTGCAGTTCGACACGCGCGCCGGTGAGCGTGAGCGGCTCGATCTGCGGCGCGGCGGCGTGGGCGGAGGTGCTGGGGCGGGACACGGCGGCAGGCACGCTAGCGGCGTTTCGGGCGCGGCTCCGGGTTGGACGTCAACGTTTGAGGCTGAATCCGGAACCGCGATCGAGGGCGGCACGTCGCTCCGGGTTTGCCGTCAACGCTTGACGGCCAATCCGGAGCCGTGCCGCTCTAGCGGCCGGCGAGCACGTCGCGGTAGGCCTCGGCGATGCCGTCGGCCATGCCGCTGAGCGTGAAGCGCCTGGCGTGGCGCTCGCGGGACGCGTCGGCCATCCGCTGGCGACGGGCGGCGTCGGGCACGAGCTCGTTGACGGCGGCGGCGAGCGCGCGGTGGTCGGCGGGCGGCACGAGCAGGCCGGTCTCGCCCTCGATCTCGGTGCCGGGCGCGAGGTCGGGCTGGTCGCGGTGGCTCTGGCGGCCATGGCCGTCGACGACGGCCTCGCGGGTGCCGCCGACGTCGGTCGCGACCTGCGGGACGCCCGTCGCCATCGCTTCGAGGACGCCGATCGGGAACGCCTCCCACGACGACGGGAGGACGTAGACGTCAAGCGCGTCGAGGGCGTTGAAGGCGGGCGGCTGGAACGGGAAGAACCCGAAGCGCGGCTCGCCGAGCAGGCCGAGGGCCGTGGCGCGGGCCCGCAGCTCGGCTTCGAGCGGTCCGTTGCCGATGATCGCGACGCGGGCGCGCGGATCGGAGGCGAGGATCGACGGCGCCGCGTCGATCAACACGTCGACGCGCTTCTGCTCGCGCAGCACCGCCACCGACCCGACGAGCACGCCGTCTTTGCCGCGGAAGTCCTCCAGCTCGGACAGCGGCACGGTGCCGGGCGGCAGGACCTTGGATCCGTTGTGGATCACGCGCATGCGCGACCCCTTGATGCCGACGCGCAGGCCTTCCTGGCGCTCGTCGTCGCAGACGCAGAGGATCCGCGCGGTCGCGGGAGCCAGGACCCGCTCGACGTTGGTCGCGAAGATGCGGCGCTTCTCGCTGAAGTCGCCGATAAACGGGAAGCAATGCGGGCTGTAGACCACCGGCGGCCTCCGGCCGGCCAGCACGGCCCGTGCGACAACGCCCGCCTTCGCGGAGTGCGCGTGGACGAGGTCGTAGCCGCCGCGCTTCACCACGCCGGCCAGGTCGAACGCCGACTTCAGGTCGGCGCGGGGGTTGCCGTAGCCGCGCTGGAACGCGATCCGGTGCACGGGGATCTCAGCCGGGAGCTGCCCGTAGACGAAGTCGGCCTCGAGCGGGCCGGCGATCTCGACCTCGAAGCCGCGCTCGGGCAGGGCTCGGGCGAGCTGGAGCACATGCTCAGCGACGCCGCCGTCGGGCGGTTCGAACGTGAGCAGGACGCGGGGCACCGGCGAATCGTAGATGGCCGCGCGGCCGACGATCGACAGAGAACCGGCAAGATCAACGCCCAAGCTGCGCCAGGCGGCGGCGAGCCTGCATGCAGGACCGCCACGCGACCAGCGCACCGCAGGTGTGGATCGCCATCGTGGCAGCGCCCCAGTGGCGCCGTGATCGGCCGGTAAGGTCGGTCGGTGCCGCGGCAACACCACCAGGAGCGCATCGAAGCGCACCGCCACCGCCTCGAGCGGCTCGTGAACGCGGTGATCTCAAGCCCGTTCCTGATCGGCAACCCGAATGAACCGGGGGAGAGCGTCGCGCTGCGCGTGCGCCGGCTCACCGTGTTCGCCACGCTCGTCTCCCACGCGGTCGGCGCGCTCGTCGTCGCGGTCTTCGCCGTCACGGCGCTGCCCAAACCTCCGATCGAGGACCAGTGGTCGGTCTGGCTCGCGAACCTCGCGCTCGGCGCGGTGTACGTGCCGATCGCCATGGCCGCCGGCGTCATGTGGGGCCGCGCGCGCGTCGAGAAGGGGCCGCTCGGCACGGCGGCGTGGATCGCCAGCCCGGACCCGCCGACCGAAGCCCAAGCCGCCCGGGTGCTGCGCGCCCCGCTGCGGCTCGTGGTCGTGCAGGCGACGCTCTGGATCGTCGCGACCGTCCTCTTCGCGATCCTCAACTACACCTACGACCCGCTGCTCGGCCTCGGCACGGGCCTGACGGTCGCGCTCGGCGGCGTGACGACCTCGACCGCCGCCTACGTGCTCGGCGAGCTCGCGCTGCGGCCCGTCCTCGCCCGCGCCCTCGCCGTGCAGGGGACGTCGACCGACCGCCGCGGCGTGCCCGGGGTCGCCACCCGCTGGCTGCTGACCTGGCTCTTCGGCACCGGCATCCCGGTCTTCGGTCTGATGCTCGTCGGCGTCGCAGCGCTCACGCCGGTCGACATCGACACGGACGCGCTCGCCCGCACGATCCTCGCGCTCACCTCGATCGTCCTCGTCTTCGGCGCGCTCGTGACCGTGCTCGCGGCGTACCAGACGGTCCATCCCATCGCCTCGATCCAGCGCGGTCTCGCCCGCGTGCAGGCGGGCGACCTCGACGCCCACGTGCCGGTCTGGGACAGCACCGAGCTCGGCGCCCTGCAGAGCGGGTTCAACGAGATGGTCGACGGCCTCCGCGAGCGGGAGACCATCCGCGACCTGTTCGGCCGCCAGGTCGGCGAAGACGTCGCTGCCAAGGCGCTGGCCTCAGGCGTCGACTTCGGTGGCGAGCTGCGGCCCGTCGGCGTCCTGTTCGTCGACCTCGTCGGCTCCACGGCGCTTGCCGCGCGCGAGCGCCCCGAGAACGTGGTCAAGCTGCTCAACCGCTTCCTGGCCGAGGTGGTCGAGGTCGTCGAGGAGTGCGGCGGCTTCATCAACAAGTTCGAAGGCGACGCCGCGCTCGCGGTCTTCGGCGCGCCCGCTGAGATCGACGACGCCGCCGGCCGGGCGCTGCGGGCGGCCCGCGAGATGCAGCAGCGGCTCGTCGCCGAGGTCACCGAGCTGACGGCCGCGATCGGCGTGGCCTACGGCGAAGCCGTCGCCGGCCACATCGGCACCGAACGCCGCTACGAGTACACCGTGATCGGCGACCCGGTCAACGAGGCCGCGCGCCTCTGCGACCTCGCCAAGTCGCACGACGGCATGGTGCTCGCCTCGTGGGTCGCCGTCGAGGCCGCCAACGAGGATGAACGTGCCCATTGGCACCACGACGGCCGCACCGTGCTGCGGGGCCGCTCACAGGCGACGGACCTCGCCGCGCCCACCCTCTGATCGCAGGCCAAACGACCCTCGCCGGGCGGCTGAGGAGAGCCGGGCTGCAGCCCCCGGCCCCGCGAGGTGCTGATCGGGCGATCGATCAGCATGCAGGGCGTTTCGACTACGTACTGGAGCGGTTCAAGGTCTCGCGCCGCAGGCCGAGCAACTGATGTGAACCGGGGCCGGCTGCAAAGGCGCGTCAGATGCGCAACGATGGCCACGCATACCAACCGTTTTGGGCCGTCCACGCCGGCCCGGAATCGAGTCGGATGGCGACCCCCGGCGCCCTCCAAGATCGCCAAGAACCGCTCGTGACCCACCGCGCACCCGTCGCCACCGTGCTCTCCGTCATCGGAGCGCGCCCAGAGATCATCCAAGCCGCTCCCGTTAGCAGGCAGATCCGCCAGCACTGCACGGAGATCCTGGTCCACACGGGCCAGCACTACGACGCGAAGATGTCCGGCGACCAGATCACCGCCACGGAGCTGCCAGAACCCGACGTGAACCTCGGCGTCGGCTCGGGCAGCACCGACGAGCAGGTCACCCTGGGCACCGAGCGGATGATCGCGCTGATCAACGAGCGCCGCCCGGACGTCGTCTTGGTCCGCGGCGACACCTCCGCCACGCTCGCGGGCGCCCTCGCCGCGGAGCGCACCGGCGTGCCGCTGATCCACGTCGAGGCGGGCCTGCGCAGCCACCGGGCCGACATGCCCGAGGAGTACAACCGCGTCGAGACCGACAAGCGCTCCGACCTCTGCCTCGCTCCGGTGCCCGGAGCGGTCGCGAACCTGCAGGCCGAGAAGGTCCGCGGCGAGATCTTCATGACCGGTGACCCGCTCTGCGACATGCTCGAGCGCTGGCGCCCTGAGATCGAGCCGCACGCGACGCGCGACGGCGGCCCGTACCTGCTGGCCACGGTCCACCGCAACTACAACACCGACGACGCGCTGCGCCTGCAGGGCGTGCTCGACTCGCTCGGCCGCAGCCCGTGGCCGGTCCTCTGGCCGCTGCACCCGCGCACCGCTGCCGCGATCGAGCGGTTCGGGCTGGCGCTGCCGAAGAACGTCGAGGTGATCCCGCCGGTCACCTACCGCGAGATGCTCGCCTTGGAACGCGGCGCGCGCGCCATCGCAACCGACAGCGGCGGCGTGCAGCGCGAGGCCTACCTGTGGGGCGTCCCGTGCATCACGCTGCGCGAGGAGACCGAATGGGTCGACACGGTCGAGGAGGGGTGGAACACGCTCGTGGGCGTGGATCCGGAGCTGTTCGAAGCGGCGCTCAGCGTGCCGCTGCCCGCCGAGCGCCCGCCGATCTTCGGCGACGGCCACGCCAGCGAGCGCATCGCTGAGCAGACGATCCGCCTCGCGGCGCACGTCAACACCGCGGCGCCCTCGCCGCTGCCCAAGGCGCGGTGGGTCTCATGACCCCCTGCCAGCCGCAGGTGAGCCAATCTTCGGAGGTCGCGCGGGCTGTCGCCGTCGTGCGCTCCTCCGTGCACGCAAACGCCCCGCGTCCGCGGGCGGAATACGAGAAAGTCCCCCGGTCATGACCGACCAGCTTCGCATCGGCATCATCGGCCTCGGCCGGATGGGCGGCAACCACTACAACGTGTGGTCGCGCACCGACCGCGCCCGCGTCGTCGCGATCGCCGAACCGGATGAGCTCCGCTTTGAGCAGGTCGTCGGCCCGGCCCGCTCCGAGGTCGCCCACCACTCCCGCTGGCAGGACCTGCTCAGCCGCGGCGACATCGACGCCGTCTCGGTGGTCTGCCCGTCGTCGATGCACGGCGAGGTCGCGGTCGCCGCGCTCGACGCCGGCATCCACGCGATCGTCGAGAAGCCGCTCGCCACGACGGTGCCGGACGCGATGGCGATCGCCGCCGCTGCAGAGCGCGCCGGCAAGATCCTCACCGTCGGCCACGTCGAGCGGTTCAACCCCGCCGCCGTCAAGCTCAAGGCGCTGCTCGCCGACGGCCGCCTCGGCAAGATATACCGCGTCCACGCCACCCGCGTGGGGCCGCTGCCGACGCGCATCATGGACGCGGGCGTCTCGCTCGACCTCGCCACCCACGACCTCGACCTCATGGAGTGGCTGACCGGCGAGACGATCACCGAGATCACCGCCGCCAGCTCGCGCTTCGCGCACTCGCTCCACGAAGACATGATCCACGGCATGATCCGCTTCCGCGACAAGGGCCCGCAGGGCCTGCTCGACGTGAACTGGCTCACCCCGGAGAAGCGCCGCGAGCTGACGGTGATCGGCGAGGAGGGCATGCTCCGCGCCTCGTGGGTCACGCAGGACCTCTTCATGACCCGCTCGTCGGGCATCGCCGTCGGCTGGGACCAGCTCGCGCAGCTGCGCGGCGACGCCGAAGGCGAGATGGTGCGCTTCGCGATCAAGAAGGAGGAGCCGCTGCGCGCTGAGCTCGAAGCCTTCCGCGACGCGGTCCTCGAAGACGGCCCCTCGCCGGTGCCCGCGCTCGCCGGCGCCCGCGCCCTTGCCAACGCCCTGGCGCTCCGCGAGAGCGCCGCCCAGCGCAGACCCATGCGCC
Source organism: Actinomycetes bacterium (assembly GCA_023404805.1). Taxonomy (GTDB): domain Bacteria; phylum Actinomycetota; class Thermoleophilia; order Solirubrobacterales; family Solirubrobacteraceae; genus JAGIBJ01. The sequence goes on from JAEYAL010000328.1 coordinate 9,270, forward strand.
CGAGCCTCGACACCCCGGAACCGATTCCCGTCTCATGATCCGCTTCGTCGTTCCTGCCTACAACGAAGAGGCGAACATCGCGAACCTGTTCGCCGACCTCGCGCCGCGCGTGAAGGAGCTCGGCGCGCGCGTGATCCTCGTGGAGGACGGCAGCAGCGACAACACCGCCGCCGAGATCGACAAGCACCGCGGCGACATGAACCTGCGCGTGGTCCGCCACCCGCGCAACCTCGGCCTGGGCACCGCGATCAACTCGGGCCTGCGCGCCGCGCTCGAGGAGTCCGAGGACGACGACGCGATCATCACCTTCGAGGCCGACTGCACGAGCGACCTCGACGACCTCCCGCGGATGCTGGAGCTGTTCGACCAGGGGTTCGACATCGTGCTCGCATCGGTCTACGCGCCGGGCGGCAAGATCGTCGGCGTCGAGGGCTGGCGCCTGTGGGCCAGCAAGTCGGTGTCGGGCGCGTTCCGCGTCGCGGGCGGGCTGCGCGAGATCCACACGCTCTCGTCGCTGTACCGCGTCTACCGCGCTGGCACCCTGCGCCGCGCCGTCGCGACCTACGGCTACCTGCTCGTCCGCGAGCCCGGCTTCGCCGCGAACGTCGAGCTGCTGCTCAAACTGCACAACGCCGGCGCCTCGATCGCCGAGGTCCCGACCGTCAACGACTGGACCAAGCGCGGCGGCGTCTCGAAGATGCAGCTCGGCCCGACCGTCCGCGCGTACGGCCGGTTGATGGCCGCCCATCTCGTCGGCCGGATCCAGCCGCCGCCGATCTCGCCGCTCACGTTCGACGGCGGGTTCCACATGCCCGATAGCGACGCGACCAGCCCGAAGGCGGGCGACCACGACGCAGTCGGGACGCCCGAGCCGGCGCCCGCTTCAGACTCGCCAGACGGCCCCGGCGCGCAGACCGGCGCCAAGGCCGCCTGATGCCGACCGTCGGCATCGTCGGCGGCGGGATCCTGGGCACGACCCTCGCCCTGCGCCTCGCCCAGGCCGGCCTCGACGTCGAGCTGATCGAACGCGCGCCGTCGCTCGGCGGCCTCGCCGACCGCACCCAGCTCGGCGGCTTCGACATCGACCGCTTCTACCACGTGATCGTCCCGTCGGACGCGCGCATGCACGCGCTCGTCGACGAGCTCGGCCTGCAGGACGAGATGGACCAGGCGCCGGTCGGCGTCGGCTTCTTCGTCGACGGCCAGATGTATCCGTTCAACGGCATCGGCGACTTTCTGAAGTTCCCGCCGCTGTCGTTCCTCAGCCGCGTGCGGCTGGCGAAGTTCGTCGTCGCCTGCCAGCTGCGGTCCAAGTACGACGACCTCGAAGACAAGCCGCTCATCGACTGGCTGACGAAGCTGAGCGGCCCCAAGGTCACCGAGCGGATCTGGAAGCCGCTGCTGGCCTCGCGCTTCGACGGCAACTACGCCGACCTCCCGGCGACGTACCTGTGGTCGCGCACGCGGCGGATGAAGTCGGCCCGCTCCGGCAAGGGCGGCGCCGAGGAGTTCGGCGCCCTGCGCGGCGGCCACCAGCGCCTCATCGAAGCTGCGGCCAAAGCGGCGCAGGACGCGGGCGCGACGATCTCGACGGGCGTGCCCGTGACTGGCCTGCTGCTTGAGGACGGCGAAGTCCGCGGCATCACCACCGAGGACGGCGAGCGCCGCTACGACCTCGTGATCCCCACCCTGCAGCCGCCCGCGCTGAAGTTCCTGCTGCCGCCCGAGCTCCAGCCGCTGCTGGACGCCTACCCGCAGCGCTACCTCGGCGTGGTCTGCCTCATCCTGCTGGTGAAGGAGTCGCTCACCGAGCACTACTCCGTGAACATCTGCGACCCGACGCCGATCACCACGATCGTCGAGACCTCGCATGTGGTCGGCACGGCGCACACGGGCGGCAACCGCCTGGTCTATGTGCCCCGGTACTGCGACGCGAGCAGCGAGACGTTCGGGCTGTCGGACCAGGAGGTCTACGACCGCTTCACCGAGATGGTGGCCAAGCTCTCGCCGCAGTTCTCGCATGAGGACGTGATCGACTGGACCGTGCAGCGGGCGGCGACCGTCGAGCCGTTCCACGCCAAGGGCGTCCACCCGCGCGAGGCGCCGCGCTGGCCGTCGCTCCCGGGCGGCGTCGCGCAGCCTGACGGCCCGCCGATCTCTCCTGCTGCCAAGCCGGAAGGTCCGCCGATCCGCGACGGGCTGCGGCCGGAGGGGCCGCCGATCAAGGGCCTGGCGCTGGCCTCCGCCGCGCAGATCTACCCGCGCCTGCTCAACGGCGAGTCCGTGGTGCAGCTCGCCGAGGAGGTCGCGGTCGACGTGGCCGGCCAGCTCGGCGCGCCACGCCCCGTGCCCGTCCCGGCGGCGACGCCCGGGGGCGCTCCCGCGTGAGCAGCACCGCACCACCGGTCGCGGTGCCGCAGGCGCCGACGCGTGCTGCGCGGGCCGGCGCCCTCATGGCGATCTCGACGCTCGCGATGGCGGGCGCCTCCGCCATCCAGGCGGTCCTCTACCTCGGTGAGTACGGCGCCACGGCCCGCACCGACGCCTTCTTCGCCGCCTTCGCCGTCTACCAGGTGGTGGGCGTCTTCACGCAGGCGATGCGCGTGAGCTCGGTGCCGCTGCTGGTGGGCGACAAGGCCATCGGCATGCTGCGGTTCTTCGGCGGCCTGGCCGTGATCGCTGTGCCGGTGATCATCGCCTGCGGTCCGCTCGCCGGGCCGCTGGCCGACCTTCTCGCGCCGAGCGCCACGGGCAGCGCCCACGACCTCGCGGTCAGCGCGCTGCGCGTGCTCGGACTGGCGATCGTGCTGCAGCTCTTCGCCGCAGGCGCCGCCACGCTGCTCGGCATGCGCGACCGCTTTGAGCCCGTCGCGGGCGCCTACGCGTTCGGTGCCCTGGCTGGCCTCGTCGTCTTCCTGCTCGTCCGCACCCAGGGCGAGCTGTCACTGGCGTGGTCGATGCTCGCCATGGCCGTCGTCACGTCGACCTGGGCGGCCGTCGCGCTGCTGAAGGTGCGGCGCAGCGAGGTGCAGACCGGCACCGGCGGCGCGGGGCTTGGCAACTACGAGTCCAAGCCGCGGCTCATCGCCGAGTGCTTCCAGACCGCCGGCGACCTGCTCGGGCGCTCGCTCGTCTACTTCTTTATCAACGCGTTCTTCCTCGTGACGCTCGCCGTCGTCGGCCGCGAGGGCGGCGCTGGCGCGACGACCGTCCTCTCCTACGCGTACCTGCTGGCGTCGTACCTCGTCGCCGGGACGAGCACCGCGGTCGGCATCAGCCGCGCGCCGGACATGGTCCGCGGCGCGCAGGACCAGTGGAAGACCGTGGTGGCCGACACCGTGCCGCACGGCTACCGCTACGCCGCGCTCGTCAGCGCGCCGATCATGGCCGCCGGCGTCGTCGCCGCCACGCCGGTCGTCGACGCGCTGCTGCCGACCGCGCTCGGCGAGGGCCAGGCCGAATCGCTGGCCCGCTCGATCCTCCTGCTCGCGCCGTGGCTCTCGGCCGCGCTGGTGCTCAACTTCGCGATCCCGGCGCTGTTCGCGCTCAGCAAAGCGCGCCTCGTGAACCTGCTCGCGCCGTTCGCGTTCGGGCTCCACGCGGCGGCGTCGATCGCAGGCGCTGCGATCGGCGGCGTCGACGGCGCCATCCTCGCGATGGCTGTCGCGCCGTTCGTGTTCGGCCTCGTGCTCGTCGTGGTCGGCGCGGGGAACGCGACCGGCAAGGTGATCGGCGAGTTGACCCTCGACACCCTGCGCCCCGTCGGGCTCGCCGCTGTCGCGTTCGGCGCTGGCGCGGCGGCGTCCTCGCTGCTCGGTGCCGAGGAGCTGGTCGCGGCGGTGCTGTCTCTCGGCGTCGGCGGCCTGCTCTACGGCGGCGGCATGCTCCTGCTCGCCCCTCGCGCCGTGCAGGTGCTGCTCGGCGCTGGCCGCGGTGGGGGCGAGGCAGCCCCTGACGGC
>JAEYAL010000097.1 GCA_023404805.1 Actinomycetes bacterium
GTCGGCGGCGCCCGCCGCGGCGAACGGGCCTGCGCTGCGCGACCCGTCGAGCCTGCGGCACGCCCTCGCCCTCACCCTGCACCTCGCGCGGCGCGACATCGCGGCGACCAACCGCATGTCGGTGGTCGGCGCGGCGTGGCCGCTGCTGCGGCAGCTCGCGCAGCTGGCGATCCTCGTGTTCGCCTTCTCGGCCGTCCTCGACCTCGGGATCGAGAACTACCCGGCTTTCGTGTTCTGCGGGCTGATCGGCTGGTCGTGGTTCACGGCCGGCATGATCGCCGCCAGCGACAGCGTCAATTCGATGCGCAACTTCGCGATGCGGCCGGGCTTTCCGACGGTGGTCCTGCCGGTGCTCGCCGTGCTCGTGCCGTTCGTCGACGTGCTCTTCGCCCTCCCCGTGCTCGCGGTGATGCTGGCGCTGCTCGGCGAGCTCGGCCCGTCGGCGCTGCTGATCGTGCCGCTGCTCGCCCTCCAGGGCCTGCTGATGGTCGGGTTCGGCTGGGTGCTGGGGTCGCTGGCGGTGTTCTTCCGCGACATTCCGAGCCTCGTGTCTGTCGGCACGCTCATGGCCTTCTACGTGACGCCCGTGTTCTTCGACGTGACGCGGATCCCCGAGGACTACCAGTGGATCATCCGCCTGAACCCGATGGCGATCATGCTCGAGGCCGACCGCGCGGTGCTGCTCGGCACGCCGTTCCCGCCCGTCGGCGCGTTCGCGGCGGTTGTCGGCCTCACGGCCCTGTTGCTCGTCGGCGGTTACGCGCTGTTTCAGCGCCTCGCGCCGCAGTTCGCCGACGAGCTCTAAGCGGCGACCCTCCTGGCTGGCCGGTGGGCGTCGGCCGGCTCGGCTTGCCAGGTGGCGAGCGGCAGGCCGCCCAGCTTGCCCGGACCGGCCGGCGGTGCATCCCGCGCAGGCGGTCGCACCGGTTCACTTCGCGGTCCCCCGTGGTGAATTCGCGTTGACGCCGCTGGCGCGTGCCCGCTACGTTGGCCTGGCCTACCGGCGATAGGTCCCCGTCGCCGTCCCACCGCTCATGGAGACATCCACCATGTCTACCTCTCTTCTCCGCCTCCGGCTCCTCCGGGTTCTGCTGGTCGCCGTCGCGGCGCTGTCCGCCGGACTGTTCGCCGGCGCATCGCCAGCGGCAGCCCAGGACACCGAGCCGCCGATCGAGATCCCCGAGCCGCCGATCCAAGGGCCGGACAACCCGCCCGTGATCTACCCGGGCGAGGTCACGCCGAACACCCTCGACTTCAACGGCGGCCAGGTCACGATCACGGCGCAGGTGATCGACGACTACGGCGTCTTCATGTTCTACGCCGAGATCACGAGCTCCGACGGGTTCAACGAGAGCGTGCAGATGTGGCCGTCGTACATCCCGAACGACCCCAACCAGCCGTCGACCTACACCGGGATCGCGACCATCCCGGGCAACGGCTACAGCTACCCGGTCAACTACGGCGTCAACGCCACGGTGACCGATACCGCCGGGCAGTTCGCGAGCACGCACATCGGTGAGATCCAGGTCGGCGAGCTGCAGCGGATCGACGAGCCGCCCTACCTCTGGGAGCCGACGCTGTCGTCCAAGACGCTGCCCAGCAGCGGCGGGTCGCTGACGCTCAGCGTCAAGACGCATGACGACACCGGCGTGGCGTCGGCCGTCGCGAAGATCACCGGGCCGAACGGGTTCTCCAAGGATGTCGACCTGACGGCGCTCGACCAGACCGTCTTCCAGGGCGCGACGGCGATCCCGGCGAACACCGGCACCGCGGCCGCGCAGTACTCGGTCAAGTTCACCGGCTACGACGACATCGGCCAGGCCACGACGATCGACGGCGGCACGTTCACCGTCGCCGCGCCCACCGCCCCGCCGCTGGGGCTGCTCGCCGTATCGCCGGCGAACCAGTTCTTCGGGCCGGTCGCCGCAGGCCGTTCGGTGCGGCGCAACGTCGTCGTCCGCAACACCGGCAAGCCGGGCTCGGGGACGCTCGTCGCCACCGCGACCGTGAGCGGCCCGCCGTACTCGATCATCGGCGCCGGTCCGTTCGGGCAGCCGATCGAGCTGGCTCCGGGCGAGTCGAAGATCCTCGTCGTCGAGTTCAAGCCCAAGCGCGGCGGCGTCTTCAGCGGACGCGTCACCGTGACGCGCCCCGACGGGCGCCAGCGCGCGCTCGTGTCGACGCTGACGGGGCTCGCGCTGCCGTAGCGCGGCGCCGGCGCCGCCACCGATCGCCGTCCGCCACGGCTCCGGACTGGGCGTCAAACGTTGACGCTGGATCCGGAGCCGCGGTTCCCGTCGCGGTCGGCGTCCGCCACGGCTCCGGATTGGGCGTCAAACGTTGACGTTGGATCCGGAGGCGCGGTTCTCGTCGCGGTCGGCGTCCGCCACGGCTCCGGACTGGGCGTCAAACGTTGACGCTGGATCCGGAGCCGCGGTTCCTGTCGCGGCCCGCGTCCGGCTGCGGATGCCGGCAAAGCTGCCCCGAATGGGGCTGATACACCGGCGTCTAGATTGACACGCCGCGTTGCGTTCGGGATCCTCAGAGGACGCGCTGGCTCCGCTCGACGGGCCGCTCCCCCAGGCGCTCCCCACCTTCTGCCTGGAGTCTCGTGCCACCCCGCTCCCGTTCCCTCCGCGTGTCGACGTTCGCCGCCGCGCTGGCCTCGCTCGCGACCGTGTTCGCACCGGCGCCGGCTGCTGCCGCCAAGCCGACAGCCGCTGAGCTGACGCAACTGGTCGATGGGCGCATCCCAGACTTGGAGAGCGTCGCGAGCGAGGAACACAACGTCGCAGTCGCGCCCGGCGGCCAGCAGATCGCCTTTATCGCGCACATCGCGAACGCAGACCACCAGTCGATCGACGACGCCCTCTGGACCATCAAGGCCGATGGCTCGTCGCTGCGCGAGGTGCTGCCGGACTCGCCCGGCGCGACGCACTACTACGAGCACTACTGGACGCCGCAGTGGTCGCCGAGCGGCCGCTACCTCAGCGTCGGCCACTCGTTCCCGCATGCGCCGCGCAGCGTGACGCTCGTCTTCGACCTCACCGCGCCCGCCTCCGCGGAGCCGGTCTCGCTCGACGGCGGCGTGAACTTCGTGTACACCGCGGGCGAGAAGTACATCGTCGCGCAGACCGGCGGCCCGAGCGGCTGGCCGAACGTCACCGCGTACGAGCTGGCGACGGGCAAGTCCGCGCAGGTCCAGCACGGCGACGGGATCCCGGCCCGGAACTGGTCATGGGGCGGCGCCTGCAGGGGCGCCGAGCGAGCCGGAGTCCCAGCGACGGGATCGCCATCGGAGGTCGCCGCGCAGTTCACTGGCCCGCATCCCGGCTGCAGGTTCTTCCCGGCCAAACCGACCGCCGCACAGGTCACCGAGATCGTCGACGGGCGCATTCCCGGCCTGCTGAGCATCGGCGAGGTCAGCGCCAACGCCGCCGGCGACGCCTTCGCGTTCGTCGCCCGGGTCGACCCGCCGAACCGCTACGCGTCGACCGACCAGCTGTGGGCCGTCGGCGCCGGCGGGGCCGACCTGCGCCGGGTCGAGGGGTCGTTCCCGGTCGGCGCGCCATTCGGCGACAACGCCGTCGCCTTCGAGATCAGCGCGCTGCAGTGGGGACCCGGTGAGTACATCTCGTATCTCCTGAACTACGGCCACTCCGAGACGCCGGCGACGGGCGGCTACTGGACGGTGATCCGGCTCGAGGGGTCGACGACCACGCTTGTCGAACGCGACTACGTCGAACGCCTCCAGTACTCCGCCGATGGCCGACACGCCGCAGCGCTCAGCCCGCTCATCGTGGTCCCGCAAGTGCAGGACGTGTCCGTCATCGATCTCGGCTCCGGCGCGTGGGCGCGGGCCTTGGAGCGCGACGGCGGCGCCTGGCAGTGGACGCAGGCGTGCACGGACGCTGGGGCCGTGCCGACCGGAGACCTGCTCGCCGCCACCCTCGCGCAGGTCGACGGAGAGCCGCGCGGCTGCTCGCTGACGGCGCCGACCGCCGTTGAGCTCCCGGCCGACGTGAAGGCGGGACTCGCCCTTATCGACGGCCGCATCCCGGGCCTGGTGGGCCTCGCCGCTCCGGTGTACTCCCCCGACGGCTCGAAGGTCGCGTTCCAAGCCCAGATCCACCACCCCGAAGCCGTCTCGGTCGAGCCCGCCATCTGGATCGCCAACAGCGACGGCTCGGGCCTGCGCCTGGTCCGCGAGCTCCCCGGCGGGTGGAGCCAGTACAACGAAGGTCTGCACTTCACCGGCTGGTCGCCGTCAGGCCGCTTCCTGAGCTACATCGAGTACCACCAGACCCGGCCCAAGAGCACGATCGGCTTCGTCGACACCGGCACGGGCGTGACGAAGTTCAAGCTGCCGTCGGCTGGGGCTGGCCTGGCGTTCAGCGCCGACGACCGCTTCGCGGTGTTCGCGAGCCGAGAGGAGTCCGGGAACGAGCACATCTCCGCCTCGCCCGCCGACGGCGCCGAGCCGTTCGCCCTCGTCACGCAGCGCCGCACCGCCGAGCGCATTGAATGGGCGTGGGCCCCGGCGTGCGCCGCAGCAGCCGACGCCGGTCTGGTTCCAAGCAGCGAGCTGGAGACTCTCGCTGCACTGCTGGTCGGACCGAACCCGAAGTGCGCGTGGCCGGCTCCGCCCCGGCGCCAGGACACCACCAAGACGGACGACAAGCCCGGGGGCGGCGAAACGCCGAAGCCCACGCCGACCACGCCGGCGCCCCAGCAGCCACTGACGGGCACGAGCCCGCCGCCGGGCGGCACGACGACGGTCGTTCCGAAGGCGCCGAAGCTCGTGATCTCCAAGCGGCTGTGGAGCACCGGCGGCGACCTGACGTGGCTGCGCGTGAAGGTCGCGACGGCCGGCGCCGCCCGCGTGAAGGCCTACGTGATCGAAGGCGGCGGTGCGGCCAAGCGCACGCTCGGCCGCGCGTCAGCGCCGGCGCGCGGGGCGACGACGATCTTGACGCTCTCGTTCGAGCCGCGGTCGACCGCGGCAGCGAAGAAGCGCCGCACCGCTGCGGCGCTGACGCTGCGCGTGGTCTCGACGACCAAGGCCGGCGTCTCGACGACGAGCGAGCTGCCGCTCAAACTCGACTAGGACGCGGGCCACGCCCGCCCGGCTATACGGTGAACGTTCTTTAGTTGCCCCTATAGGGGAACAAAAAGAACGTTCAGTGCCCGGCCGCCGCGGCGGCGGGGCTTACGCCTCGCCGCGTGCGCGCTTGCGCGCTTCCTTCTGGCGCTCGACCATCGCCAGCGAACGCTTGCGCAAGCGGACGAAGTTCGGCGTGACCTCGACCATCTCGTCGTCGCCGATGAACTCGAGGGCCTCGTCGAGCGTCTTGCGGGCCGGCGGCGTCAGGCGGACGAGCTCGTCGGCGCCGGCGGAGCGGATGTTCGTCTGCTTCTTCTCGCGGACGATGTTCACGTCGAGGTCCTCGATGCGCGAGTTGGCGCCGATGATGCAGCCCTCGTAGACGTCTTCGCCCGGGCCCATGAACATCGTGCCGCGGTCCTGCAGCGCGAGGACCGAGAACGGGGTGATGACGCCGGACCGGTCGGAGATCAGCGAGCCGTTGTGGCGCGACTTGATGACGCCGGCCCACGGCATCCAGCCGTCGAAGATGTGGTGCAGCATGCCGGTGCCGCGGGTCTGCGTCATGAACTTGTCGCGGATGCCGATCAGGCCGCGCGCCGGGATCTTGTAGTCCAGGCGCAGCCAGCCGGTGCCGTGGCCGGTCATGTTGACCAGCTCGCCGCGGCGCTCGGCGATGAGCGTCTGCACGACGCCCATGTGCTCTTCGGGGATGTCGATCGTGAGGGCCTCGCGCGGCTCGAGCTTCTTGCCCTCTTCCTCGCGGATCAGCACGTGCGGCTTGCCGACGGTGAGCTCAAAGCCCTCGCGGCGCATCGTCTCCACGAGCACAGCCAGCTGCAGCTCGCCACGGCCGGCGACTTCCCAGGTGTCCGGGCGCTCGGTCGGGGTCACGCGCAGCGACACGTTGCCCAGGAGCTCGTCCTGCAGACGCGTCTCGATCATGCGGGCGGTGAGCTTGGAGCCGTCGCGGCCAGCCAGCGGCGACGTGTTCACGCCGATCGTCATCGCGAGCGACGGCTCGTCGACCTCGATGAGCGGCAGCGGGCGCGGGTCGTCGGTCGACGTGAGCGTCTCGCCGAGGGTGATGTCCGGGAAGCCGGCGACGGCGGCGATCTCGCCCGGGCCAGCCTCCTCGACCGCCACGCGCTCCAGGCCTTCGGTGGCGAAGAGGTCGGTGATCTTGGCGTTCTGGACGCTGCCGTCGGCGCGCACCCAGGCGACCGTCTCGCCCTTCTTCAGGTAGCCGTGGCGCACGCGCACGACACCGAGGCGGCCGAGGTAGGGCGACGCGTCGAGGTTGCCGACCTGCGCCTGCAGCGGGTGGTCCTCGTCGTACTCGGGCGCCGGGATCGTGTTGATCAGCGCTTCCATCACGGGCGCGAGGTCGTCGGCGAGCTCGTCGTGCTTGAGGCCGGCCTTGCCCTCGCGGGCGATGGCGAAGACGGTCGGGAAGTCGAGCTGGTCGCCGTCGGCGCCGAGCTCGAGGAAGAGCTCCTCGGCCTCGTGGACGACCTCCTCCGGCCGGCCGTCGGGGCGGTCGACCTTGTTCACGACGAGCACGACCGGCAGGCCGGCCTCCAGCGCCTTGCGGAGCACGAAGCGGGTCTGCGGCAGCGGGCCCTCAGCGGCGTCGACGAGCAGCAGGACGCCGTCGACGAGTGCCAGGCCGCGCTCGACCTCGCCGCCGAAGTCGGCGTGGCCGGGGGTGTCGACGAGCGTGATCTTCGTGCCGTTGTAGGTGAAGACCGTGTGCTTGGCGAGGATCGTGATGCCACGTTCCTTCTCGATGTCGCCCGAGTCCATGACCCGGGTCTCTCCGTCCGAGCTGCGGCCGAGCGCGCCGGACTGACGCAGCATCGCGTCGACGAGGGTGGTCTTGCCGTGGTCGACGTGGGCCACGATGGCCACGGTGCGGAGGTCTGAGCGGAGCGCCATGCGACCAAGCAGGGTACGGGGCGGAGCGTCCCCCGCGCTGTGTGACGCCTCGCTGGCTAGCGCTTGCGCGGGACGACGACGCTCTGCGACTCCGTCTGCACGTGGGCGCCGGCGTCGTTCGGCAGCACGACGGCGCGGTACGTCCGGGCCTTTGAGAACCGCTTCACGGTGACCGCGAACCGGCGCTTGCCGGCCGGCGACGTGGTCAGCGCGACGCGCTTGACGCGGACCCAGCGGCCCTTCGGCGACTGGCGCTGGATCGAGACGCGCGCAGCGTCGGGCAGCGTCACCGGGAGGACGGTGCCGGAGAGGCGGACGCTGCTGGCCTTGCGCTTGGTGGAGCGCAGCTTGACCATCACCTGGCTGCCGATCGTGAGCACCGGGCTCGGCGGCGCGGTCGAGCCCTTCACCGCGACCTGGAACTGCGCGGAGTTGTAGACGCGGTTGACCGTGAAGCCGTAGCTGCCGGAGCCCGTCGTCTTGGTGGTCGCGACCTCGCGGAAGCCTGCGGTGAACGGGTGCTCCTGGCGGAGCAGCACCACGGTGACGCCGCCGGGCGCCTGGCCGCCGACGCTTCCGCCGATCGCGATGGAGCCGTCCCACGCGATGGTCGGCGACGACGCTGTGGCGATCACGCCGGACAGGCCGCGGCTCGTGGTGAACGAGCGGATCGAGCTGCGCGACGTGCCGGTCTTGTTGGGCGCGACGGTGCGGAAGTAGTACTTCGTGTTGGCCTTCAGGCCGGTGATCGGGGTCGAGACGGTCACCGTCTCGGTGCCCGCGCCGACGGACTGCGCAGCGGTGCTCTTGCCGAGCTTGCTGCTCGGGCCCCACTCGAACTTGGCGGTCGTCGCCTGGCCGTAGGGGTTCACGCGGCCGATCAGCGTCGCCTCGGTCGGGGCGACGGGCGCGGGCGCGCGCGTGGCGACCGACGGGCGCTTGGGCGCCGACGCCGTGGTGAACGTGCGGTCGCTGCCCGGCGTGACGCCCGCGGCGTTCGTGGCGACCACGCGGTAGTGGTAGCCGGTGCCGGCCGTCAGGCCCTTGATCTCGGCCTTGACGGTCACGGCTGCCGTGCCGGCGGCGACGGTCGCGTCAGCGGTCTTGAGGCCGTACGAGGTGCCCGTGCCGTACTCGAAGCGGTAGGTCGTCTCGGCGCCGCCCGGCGTGACCGACGCGGTGAGGGTCGTGCTCGTCTGCGTGGTGCCTTCGACGCCGCCGGTCGTCGCCTTCGGCGGGGTCGGGTTGACCGGCGTCGTCGGCGTGGTCGGGCTCGTCGGCGTGGTCGCGCCGGTGGCGAGCGTCGGGCCGCCGGTCCAGGCGGCAAGCGCCAGCGTCGCCGAGCCGAGGACGGCCGCGGCGGTGGCCGAGTGGCGG
>JAEYAL010000157.1 GCA_023404805.1 Actinomycetes bacterium
GGCGTGCAGGGCGGCTGGCGGTCGGGGCCGCCGCTCGTCGGCCAGGACGCGCCCGTCTGGCTCTAGGCCGCCGGGCGCGCCTCTGGCTCGAGCGCTGCGCCGCCGTGCCCGGGCCGGCTGGGCGACGCGCGGATATGGCCCGCGCTCAGACAGTCGCGTGCTCGCGTGTGTCGCCGGCGCGCACCACCGCATGTTCGCTCGTGAGCTCCTCGCGGGTGACGGCATCGATCGCCGCGATCACCTGGTCGGCGAGCAGCCAGCCCTCGTCGGGGTCGGCGGGCGTCGCGGTGATGCGCACGACCACCTCGTCGTCGTCGAGGCCGACCAGGTCGATGTGGGGCCGGCCGTCGGTGTCGACCGTGACCTGCTCGTCGAGCAGCTGCTGCACCTGGCTCGGACGGGTGCCAGCCCGGAGCTTGGCTTCGAAGTCGACCGCGTCGATCTCCTTCAGCGGCGTGACGGCGCACGCCAGCGCGGCGGCGTTGGGCACCATCACGCGGTTGGCGCCGTCGGTCATCTCGAGGTAGAGGAGGCCGAGCGACACGACCGTCCCTTCAAGCTGGCCCGCCAGGTTGCCGCCTTGGAAGCGGACGCGCTCGCCGATGCGGAACGGCCGCGTCGACAGCATCACGATGCCGGCGAACAGGTTGCCGAGCGTCTGCTGCGCGGCGAGACCCAGGACGACCGCGGCCGCCGCACCACCGAAGGCCAGCGTCTGCGGCGGCAGGCCGGCGAGGCGCAGCGCGACGAGGATGATCGCGATCAAGCCGCCGAGCCTCAGGCCGAACCCGACCGTCGCGGCGGTCTCCGGCCCAAGACGGCCGAGCAGCATCGGAGCGATGGCGCGAGCCACGTCGCGCGCGACGAACCAGCCGAGCAGCACGAGCGCGATCACGCTTGCGACTTGGACCTCGGTGGCCAGTCCAGGCAGCCAGTCGCGCCGGTGATGCGAGACGACCAGGATGCCCACGGCCGACGGCACCGCCCAGAGCAGCTCCTTGCGGGCGCGCCCCGCGGCGTGCGACGCCTCCTGGCGCAGCTTGGTCAGGCGCGGACCGTCAAGTCGGATTCGCGGAGTCACGTGGCTTCGGTTGGGGCTCGCCATTGCGGCTGGCTCCTCTCGTTCGGGCACTGGTCTCACCAATCAGGCTCGCAGCACCGCGGGTCGCGGAGCGCCGGTCTGGCGCGCTCTGTGACCGCCTTCACCGGCCGGGCCTGGTCGACGTGGCGGCGGCGCGCCACGCTGCGTGCGCGCTGCCCTGGCCCGTGGATCACCCGGCTACGCGCAGGCGGGCCGCCCCGCATGAGCGGGCCGTCACTCCTCGTGGAACTGGATCGACTCGAGCGACAGCCCAAGCGGCGGCGCCGTCCAGCCTGCCTGGTCGCGTGGCGCGCCGTCCAGCAGCCCCACGAACTCCTCGACCGACCGCATGCCGAGGCCGACGTCGAGCATCGTCCCCATGAGCGCGCGGTTCATATGCCGCAGGAACGAGTCTGCGGTGATCTCGAAGACCAGGATCGGCGAGCGGCCCGAGTCCGGCGAGACAGGGTTGCCGTCGCCGTCGGCGCCGTCCTCGTAGTACCAGCGGGCCGAGTCGACGGTGCGGCGGAACCAGGAGTGCAGCGTCTCCGTCGGCGTGAAGGCGCGGAAGTCGTGGTTGCCGACCAGCGCGGCCGCGCAGGCATGCAGCGCGTGCAGGTCGAGCGGGCGGCCCCAGTGCAGCGTCGTGCGGCGCAGATGAACCGACCGCTCGCGCCGGTGCAGCACCCGGAAGCGGTAGGTCCGCGAGATCGCCTCGTTGCGCGGGTCAAAGCCAGGGCGGGCAGGCTCGGAGCGCAGCACCGAGATGTCGCGCGGGAGCAGCGCGTTGAGGTTGTAGGGCGCGAGGGCCTCGGCGTCGTACGCGACGACCTGCCCCGCCGCGTGCACGCCCGTATCGGTGCGGCCGCCGACGATGATCCGCGGGCACTCCTGCAGGATCTGCGTGAGGACGCGCTCGAACTCCGCCTCGATCGACCGCTCGCCGGGCTGCTTGGCCCAGCCGACGAAGTCGGTGCCGTCGTATTCGACGAGCAGCCGAGTCGTCCACCCAGAGTCCGGCGCGGGGCGCGGCGGTGGCAGCCACGGCTTGTCGGGGTCGGCCGGGACCCGGAGGTCGCGCGGCGTCGCATGCCACTCCTCGTAGGGCGTGGGGACCTGAGACGCAGGTCCTGGTTCGGGCTCGGCGCTCACGGCTCCGCGGAGCCTACGACCCCAGCGGCTGCGGGCGCAGCGCGGTTTGCAAGCGGTAGCGGTGGCGCTGCCGATGTTTGACGGCGGTCACACGCGCGGCGTACCCTCGGTCGGTCTCAACTCTGGTCTGCCAGCTCGCACAGGCGCGCAGCAGCCCCCGTAACAACCACCTGCGGTGCGCCGCTGGTCTGCTGCGCGCCGAGTCCGCGGCCCGCAGCACCGCCGCCCGTGCCCCACCGGAGCCCCGTCCCCATGTCCCGACCGCTGTCCCGCGTACGCCCTCGCCCTGTCCGGCGGCTCCCCCGCGTGCGCGTGGCGGCATCACTGGCGATGGTGGCCGCGGCGTGCGGCGCGTCGGCAACGCCCGTCGCCGCGAAGCAGGGCCCGCCGCAGACGTCGATCTTCGTCGCCGGCGCCTACGCGATCGCCAACGGCGGCAACAGCGTCGACCCGTCGGGCGCCAACGACTGGTCGTGCAAGCCGTCGGCGGCGCATCCGAGGCCCGTCGTGCTCGTGCATGGCACGTGGGCGAACGCCTACAACGACTGGGCGTACCTGTCGCCCAAGCTCAAGGCGTCGGGCGTCTGCGTCTTCGCGCTCAACTACGGCGGCTCGAGCCCGGCCCTCGGCATCAACGCGACCGGTCCGATCAAGGAGTCCGGGCGGCAGCTGGGCGTGTATGTCGACCGGGTCCTCGCCGCCACCGGCGCCTCGCAGGTCGATCTGGTCGGACACAGCCAGGGCGGCATGATGCCCCGCGCCTACCTGAAGTACTGGGGCGGCGCGAACCCCGGCGACCCGTCGAAGAACAAGGTCCACGCGCTCGTGTCGATCGCGGGCAGCCACCACGGCGTCGGCACGATCGGCACGCGCAACTACGCGAAGGCCATGGAGCGCTCCGCGCAGATCGCGCCGATCATCGGCCAGGCCGCCGCCGACCAGCAGCAGGGCTCGCCGTTCTTGCGCGACCTCGATATGGGTGGCATGACGCAACCCGGTGTCGAGTACACCGCCATCGCCACGCGGTACGACTGGATCGTCGCGCCGTGGCGCAACACGCACATCTCCGACAACCGCGCCGGGGCCGTCGTCCACAACATCACGCTGCAGTCGGGCTGCCTGAGCAACATGGCCGACCACATCTCGATCGTCTACTCGGCGCGCACCCTGTGGTTCGTGAAGCAGGCGCTGGGCCTCCCCCGCTCGGCCAAGCCGACCTGCGACGTGCAGCTGCCCGTGCTCTGACCGCGGCGAGGCGGGCCGCTAGTCGTTTAGGCCGCCGCGCGGCGGAAACGCGCGCCTCGCCTCGCGCAGGCCGTGCTGCGCCTGCGCGAGCTGGCCGCGCGTGATCTCGAGTTCGGCGGCGCGGAGTTCGGCGCCCGTGTGCACGCGCACAAACGCCTCGACCTCGTAGACGCCCTCGGCGTCGTCCTTGGGCCGGATCACGAGGCCGGTCTCGTCCTCGGTGGTTTCGAACTCGAGCGCGCCGGTGTCGGTGGCCAGCAGCGCCGCGAGCTCATCAGCGAGGGAGATGAGCTCAGCGGTCAGGATCGTCGTGCGGTGCCGGGCGGTGAACCGCCCGGGCCCTTCGACCACGAAGTCGAGCTCCGCCTCGATCCAGTTGCCGTCGTAGCCCGTCGTCGTGCCCGGGAACTCCCAATGCAGCAGCGCCAGCGACCAGCGGAAGGTCGCGCCTTCGACGACGACCTCCGCTGCAGCCCAATCGTGCGCCATCGGTCGACCGTAGCGAACGGCTAGCGTCGTGGTGGATGCGCCCCGAAGCTTCACGCGGCACCGCGTACGGCGTCTGCGCGTTCGTGCTGTGGGGAGCGTTCCCGCTGTACTTCCGCGAGCTCGACCGGTCCGGGGCGCTGGAGATCGTGCTGCACCGCGTGCTGTGGTCGCTGCTCGTGTGCCTGGCGCTCTTGGCGGCGACGAAGGCGTTCGCCGATTTCCGCGCGGTCCTCCGGCAGCGCCGCCAGGTGGCCGCGCTCGGGATCGCCGCGACAGCGCTGGCGTTCAACTGGGGGATCTACGTCTACGCCGTGAACTCCGGGCAGGTCGTCGAGGCGTCGCTCGGCTACTTCATCAACCCGCTCGTCACGGTCGCGCTCGGCGTCGTGATCCTCAAGGAGCGGCTGCGGCGCCTGCAGTGGGTCGCCGTCGGCATCGGCGGCATTGCCGTGGTGGTGCTGACGCTCGCCTACGGGCGCCTGCCGTACATCGCGCTCAGCCTCGCCGGCTCGTTCGGGCTCTACGGGCTGATCAAGAACCGCGCGGGCGTCACGGTCGGCGCGATCCCGGGCTTGGCGACCGAGACTTTGGTGCTCGCCCCGTTCGCGCTGCTCGGCGTGCTCGTGCTGACGGCCACCGGCGACAGCACGTTCAGCGCTGACCCGCCGTGGCAGGCGCTGCTCCTCGCGTCGGCCGGCGCGGTGACGGCGGCGCCGCTGTTGTTCTTCGCGGCGGCGGCGCGGCGGGTGCCGCTGTCGACGATGGGGCTGCTGCAATACATCACGCCGGTGCTGCAGCTCCTGTGCGGCGTCGTGCTGCTCGACGAGCACATGCCGCTTGAGCGTTGGATCGGCTTCGGCCTCGTGTGGCTCGCGCTCGTGATCTTCAGCGCGGACAGCCTCCAGGCGGCGCGCCGCAGCCGCGCGAGCGCGGTGGCCCTCAGCGGGGCGGAAGGTGCGGGTCTACGCAGTTGAAGAACGCCCGCCGCACGGCGACGTTCCTGAACTCGGGCCCGAGCGTGTGCAGCGCCTGCGCCGACGCGCGCCACCCGCCGGTGTCAACCGGAACCGCACCAGGGCCAGCGCCGTAGATCCGGACCTGCGTCCCGGCAGGCAGCCCGCGCCCTGCAACGACGACCACCTCACGCGGCGTCCCAGAGTGCACGTCGAATCCGGCTCCCTTGAGGCACAGGACGACTTCCCGTCGAGACACGGGCACCACCGCACGCGTCCCCGGAGGCACCCGCGAAGGATCCCCCGCGACCTCGCTCTGCGCAGCCGCCGACTGCTCCCGCCGCTGGAACGTCACAACGGCCGACACCGCCAGCACCGCCACCAGCACCAACACCAGCCGAACAACCCGGGGCTCCATACCCCCATATCGGCCGACACACCACCCTGCGTGAACCGGCAAGCTGCGCTCCGGCCCGCCACAGATGAACCGCCGCACCCACCAACCATCTCCAGTACCGCCAGCGATGAACCGCCGGAGGCAACCGTGCGCCCCGCCCTACGCCACCCGCCCCGCAGCTGACACCCGCCGCCGATGCGCGGCCCGCGCCGCAGCGTCTCGGCCGAGCGGGCTTCATCGAGCTCGTCTGAGCGCGGCCAAACAGAGAACGTGAACGGCGCCCGACCAGAAGACCCCGGCACCGAGAAGGGGCTACAACGCCAGCAGACGACCAGGGGTCGGGGCGGGGGTCTCTTTCCAGGCGGATCGGCGTCGGGCTGTACGG
>JAEYAL010000189.1 GCA_023404805.1 Actinomycetes bacterium
CCGCCCAAGCCCAGTCGGGCTCGTGGCGGCGCTCGCCCCGTGGATCAGGTGTTGCCGATCGTCACCTCGCAGGGCGTCGACTCGGAGGCCTTGTGCGTGGAGTCGCCCGCGTAGGTCGACTTCACCGTCCACTTGCCCTGGTCTTGGCGGATCGTCTGGTAGGACGCCGTGTAGTTGCCCTTGGCGTCGGTCTTGACGGTGACCTCGCTCGACTTGGCCGGGCTCGGGGCTGCGCCCTGGAGGTCCTTGGCGTAGTCGAAGCGCACCTTCACGTCGGTGCCCTCGGGGGCGCCTTCCAGGTGGCCGGTCACGGTCAGCGGGGTGCCCCACTGAACGGTCGAGGTCGGGCAGGTCTGGTTCAGCGTCGTCGCGGCCGGCTCGGGAGCCGGGGCGGGCACGTCGACCGGGATGACCACAGGGGCCTCGTCGGTCGGCGCGTCGATGACGACCTTCAGCTCGCCGGGCTTGACGGAGCCGTCGCCGAAGACGGCGGGCACTTCGACCTTGCCGTCCTGCACGAGACCCTGGCCGACGACCTCACCGTTACGCAGCAGCGAGACGATCTGGCCGTTGATGGCCTGGGCACCCTCGAGCACGACCTGGTAGCCGGGCTTCCGCGGACCGGGGTCCGGGATCGGGTTGACCGGGACTTCCGTCGCGACGAGCTCGTACTTGAGCTTGAAGATCGACGGGTCGAACGTGAACTTGCTGCCACCGCCACGCATGCGCATGGTCGGGTCACCGAAGAGGTGCCAGATCCGGTGCTCGAACGTGGTGTTGCCATCGGCCGGAGCCGGCTTGAGCGTGTTCAGGCGGACCTTGCCGTAGACGAGCGCATCGCCGAGGCGCTGCTTCACCGCCGGGCCCTCGCCCGGCAGGATGCTCGGCAGCAGGGCGTCGACGAAGCCGAGGCCCTGGATGCTGTTGTGCGTCGACGGGCTGTCCTCGGTGTCACCGAACGCCGCCACAGCACCGCCGCCAGCACGCCCGAGGGCACGCGTGACGAACGACGTGTCGTCGCGGTCGTAGGCACCGCTGGAGCAGTTGATCGACATCAGCACCGGCAGGACCGTGTTCGTCAGCGCCTCGACGTTGGCCGTCGTGAAGCCGGGGGTGCCCCAGCCGTCGGACCAGCCGTGGTCGCGGTGGATCGCGAGGAACGCGCCGGCGTTCCAAGCGGCCGACACGTCAGCGCCGTCGCCGTCCCACGCGAACGCAGGCTTCTTCAGCGAGGCCGGCAGCGGCGTGCCGTCGACGAACTGCTGCGGGTTGCCCGCCGGATGCTCGCCGTACACGCGCGTGACCGTGTTGCCACGTGCCTCCAGGCCCTTGGAGATCGTCTCCGCGAACTGGATGAACGTGCGGTTCTCGCGGCCGTCGGCGTCGTCGTCCTGGAACTGCGCCGCGACCAGCGCCTGCTTGGCTGTGTTGCCCGGGAAGGCAGCGGTCGGGTAGGCCAGGATCTTGTCGACGGCGATGTCGACCTCCGCGGCGTTGCCGGGGATGCGGCCCGACGCGAGGTCAGGCAGCGTGTCGGCCTCGTTGACCGTCGCGTACGGCAGATCGGAGGTCGCGCCGCCGATCTCGAACGTCGGCACGAACTCGTCGTTGCCGAGCAGCAGCACGTAGCCGGGGCGCACGCAGAACGGGTGCGTGGCACGGGCGCGGATGAAGTCGCGGATCTGCTCCCGCGTCGTCCCCGCCTGGCCCGCGACCGTCTCGAAGACGTGCGTCTTGATGCCGCCTGCGTTGCGCGCAGCAGCGAGCTTGTCGGCCGAAGCCTTCGTCGCCGGGTTCGTGATGATCACGAACTCCTCGCCGCAGTTCCACGGGTACCACTTGAGGCGGTCCCATTGGGCGGTGAGCGGACCGCGGTTCAGGATGCCGTCAGCCAGCGACTGGCCGAAGCGGTCCCACGGACCACCGACGCCGCCGAACTTGTTGTCGCCGCCCTTGAAGTTGATCTGCACGTTCACCGAGCGGTGGATCTGCAGGGTCTTCTTCTTGCCGTCGTACTGGGCGAGCGGCACCTGGAGCGTCGCGAGCTTGATGCCGCGCGCCTCGCCGACCGAAACCGCGTCAGCGGGCTTGGCCGGGAAGGTCCCCTTGTAGGAGTCGTTCGGAGCGACGAACTTCGGGTCCTTGAACACGCCGCCGGCGAAGTTCGGCGCAGGCGTGTCGTTGTCGACCGCTTCCGGCTGGACCGGCAGCACGTCGACGTCCTTGAGCTCGTACGAGTCGCCGGTCTGCGCGACCGACTCGATCGTCGCGCCGTCCGGCACCGCGACCGTGAACGAGGCCGTCGGGATGGCCGGCTGGCCCGGTGCACCCGTGGTCTCCGCGTTCTTGGCGCCAAGCTGCGTCCACAGCTTGCCGCCCTTGTCGATGCTGCCGACGCTGACCTCCGGGAGGGTGATCGTCGCGTCGAGGCCCGACGTGTCGTTGCGGCGCAGCGACGTCGTCGCCTCGGCCACCGACGCCGGTTTGACGCCGCCGCCGCACTTCTTGGCCTTCGGGCTCTGCAGCAGGTACTGGCTGAGGCTCAGCGCCTTCGCATCGACGGCGAGGGTGCGCTTGCGCGAGCCCTTCGGCAGCTTCTTCAGCGTCTTGCGGTAGGTCTTGATCGTGCCGATCGCCGAGCATGGCTGGCCGGCCTGCTGGCGCTTGATGCGCTCAGCGAGGACGATCAGCTGGCCGCGCTTGGCCGTCGACCGGTTCAGGGCCTTGGTGCTCTTCACGAGCGCCTTGGCCTCGCTCGACGCCGTCGGCGCCTTGGTATTGGCCGCTGGGGCCGCCCCCGCCACCCCAGGACTCAGCGGGATCACCGCCGCCGCGACCGAAGCCGCGATCACTTGCCGTTTCATCTGTGTTGCTCCCTTGGTGTGCCAGCAGGACACGTGCTGGTAGTGCGCCAAGGTAGGTGCGCGGCGGCACGCGGCCCAAAGCACTGGATCGCGCAAAACGAACCGGCGGTATCTGGATTCCGGATGCCGCCGAGCGGGCGGCCGATCGGTGGACGGAGCTAGCCCGCGGCTTTGCCAGCCGCGATCGCCCGCAGCCCGCTGAGGCTCGGGACGAACAGGTACTCGCCGCCGCGCGTGACGACGAAGTCGTCCTGGCCGCCGAGGTAGAACGGGCACTCGCCTTGGACGACCATGCTGCCGCCCTCGGGCCGGTGGGTGCCCATCACGTAGTCCGCGTCGTGGCCGAGGCCGAAGATGTTGCCGTCGTTGATCCACTGCACCTGGATCGCTTCGAACTGGCGGATGATGCTCGCCTGGAAGCAGACGAAGACGAGCCCGCGCTCAGCGCCGTCGTCCTCGAGCACGCCCTCGGGCAGCGGCTCGCCGTAGGGCATGCCGCGCCGGATGATCCGGTGGCGGAACGTCAGCCGCCCCTCCCAGCCGAGCGAGTCGCGCGGGTTCGTCCGCCGCACGTGCGAGCCGATCGGGCAACGGGCGCCGCTGGGGTCCTCGGTGGCGTAGCCGAAGTCGTTGGCCTCTGCCGATCCGCTGTCGAACGCGTCGTCCGGGGGCTGCCGTTCGGGATGCTGGACCAGCGAGGCGCCGTTGTCCCAGCGTCCGACGATCTTGGCCCGCAGCTTGGCCTCGTCACCGCCCTCGTAGTGGGCGGCCCCCGCCTTCACGGCCCGCCGGAACAGGGCGACGTCCTGGTGCAGCCGACGCCAGACCATGTAGGTGCTGTTGCGGCCCAGCGCGCCGCCCGGAGCGGCAGGGAGCCGGCGCTGCGGATCGACGAACGTGTCCTCGTCCGGGTAGCCGAGGATGAACTCCCCGGGCTCCAGCGGCCGCCACTCGCCGCCGGCTAGCGGGACGCCCCCACCGCGCGTGCGGCCCTCGGTCGCGCCGCGGATCGCCGGCTGCGAGAACCCGTCGCCGAAGCCGAAGTGCTCGCGCGTGCCCGGCAGCGTGTGCGCGTTCTGGCGGCTCACGATCCGGTGGCCGTGCCGCTCGGTCAGCGCCTGGAGCTGGTCGAGCGCCGCGGTGAGCGGCGCCGGGTCGAGGGCGTTCACCGTGACCAGCACATGGGCTTCGCCCGTGCCGAGTCCGGGTGCCCAGTGCTCGGGCGCGCTGGGCCCGACGTCGCCGAGGCGCTTCGCGCGGGCCGCCATCCCGAACCGGAACTCGTCGGCGAAGGTCTCGCGCACCTGCGGCGGGACGCCGAGCGCGATCAGGCCCGCATGCGTGAGCGCGACATTGATGTGGTGCGGCGGCTTGGCGGGCCCTGTCCACGGCGCGGCATCGCTCACCTGCGGCGCCAGCTCCTTGAGCCAGGCGCGCGCCGCCCGCACCCCGTGCAGCTCGACGAAGACGTAGGTCGTGCAGTCGTAGGCGTTGCCGTAGGCGCGGACGATGTCGCCTTGGATCTCTTCGAGCTCGAGCGTCACGCCGTCGGGCGGCGCAAACGCGAGCGTCGGGTCAGCGGCTTTCGGATCGCGTTCGGTCTGCGTCATGTCGCCGTCTCCGCAGCTTCGGCCGGCTCCGCGCGCGCGATCCGCCGCACGAACTCCGCCTGCAGCTCGGCCGGCGTGAGCTCGTACTGCCGGACGGCGAGGTCGCGCATCGCGCGCTGCTGGCGCAGCACGCGCCGCACCTCGGCGACCGTCGTGTGGCCGTAGGCGCTGAAGTACTGGCCGCAGTCGATCTGGTTCGCCTTCAGGTAGCGGACGAGGTCGTCTGGGTCGCCGGCGTCGACACCCGCGCACTCGCCCCAGATCTTCTTGGCCGTCGCCGGGATGCCGGCCGCGAGCTCGCGCAGATACGAGTCGCGGTCGCCGTCGAAGCACACCGAGAAGATCAGGTATTCCGCGCCCAGCCGGTCCTCGTCGGCAGGCTGGTAGTCGACGGTGTCGTCGGAGAAGTCCGGCAGGATCACGAACCGGCCGAAGTGCGTGCGCGGCAGCTTCGTGAACGGGCTCGGGCTGCCTTCGAGCGCGACCAGCTTCTTGCGCAGGACCGCCGCGCGCCCCGGCCGGATCGGCGTGATCGCCAGGAAGCCGTAGGAGTCGCCAGAGCGGTTCGGGTTGATCAGCGCGTTGATCGAGTCCTGCGCCTTGCGCAGGTCCGGCAGGCCGAAGAGCCCGAGGTTCGCGGCGTCGAACCCTAGAAGCACCGCTGTGCCTCCGCCGTCAGCGCGGTGAAGGCCTCGGCGAACTCTTCCGGGGTGAGGTCAGCGGCGATCGCTTTGAGCCCGCCGAGGTGCTCGTCGAGCTGCAGCGACTGGGAGATCTGCGTCACCGTCGACTCCGGGTAGGCCGAGTAGAAGTGGCTGGCTTCGAGCCGGACTTCGCTGTGCTTGATGTAGTCCTTGAACGGCACCGTCGGCTGCGGCCCCGGGAAGCCGTAGGAGCTGCCCCACAGCTGGGTCATCTTGTCGGTGAGGACGTGCGAGAACGCATCGATGTACTCCTCCCAGCCGCCGTTGAAGTTGCTCTCGAAGTAGAGGTGCGCGTGGTTGAGCGCCTTCTTCTTCGACGGGTCGGCGGGGTCCGCGAGCTCGGTCACGAGGCTCCACCGGGCGAAGTGGATGAAGGAGAGCTGCTTCAGCGTGAGGCTGCGGTGCGGCAGGAGCTTGGGCAGCAGGAAGATGCCCGACAGCCAGGGCTTGCCCCACCACTTCATCGTCGAGAAGACGGTGATGGCGATCGCGAGCCCGTCGATGTTGCCGGGCGAGGTGCCGGTCGCCGTCGGCTGGGCCTCGTCGCTGGGCGCGGCAGCAGCGGGTCCCCGTCCCCGGATCCGGGACCCCTCGGCGCGGCCCGGTGTCACCCGGTTGGTCGGCACTGCCATGGCGCGTAGACGTTAGTCCCGCTTGCGCTGGACCGTCAACCGGCCCAAACGACGGACCGGTTTTGCGGGACGACAGGGTGACCCCGCCCGGGCGACGCGCCAGGCGGAGAGCCAGACATTGACATGCAAGTGGCTGCTTGCCTATTGTCGCCGGTGTGGACGACCTGTTCCATGCCCTCTCAGCGCCGGCCCGCCGCGCGATCCTCGACGAGCTGTTCGACCGCGACGGCCAGACGCTCTTTGAGCTGGTCGCCCGCATGACGACCCGCCAGCAGATGCCGCTCTCCCGCCAGGCGATCTCGCAGCATCTCGCGGTGCTCGAAGCCGCCGGCCTGGTGCGGACCCGCCGCGAGGGCAAGTTCAAGTTCCACGATCTCGACCCCGCGCCGCTGCGCTCGATCGCCGAGCGCTGGCCCGTCCCGCAGGAGACCCGCACCCCATGAAGATCCATCTCACCAGCGTGCTCGTCGACGACCAGCGGGCGGCGCTGGCGTTCTACACCGAGAAGCTCGGCTTCGTGAAGAAGCACGACATCCCGATGGGAGACCACGCATGGCTGACCGTCGTGTCGCCCGACGATCCAGACGGCGTCGAGCTGGTGCTCGAGCCGAGCGACCATCCGGCGGTGCGCCCGTTCAAGGCCGCGCTCGTCGACGACGGCATCCCGTTCACGTCGTTCGCAGTCGAGGACTGCCACGCCGAGCACGCGCGGCTGGAGGCGCTCGGCGTCGACTTCACCCAGCCGCCGACCGCGATGGGCCCAGTCACGACGGCCGTCCTCGACGACACGAGCGGCAACCTGATCCAGATCATGAGCTACAACGAGCCCGGCTGACGCGTCAGCGCCGCGGCCGGAAGCGCTCCGGGATCGCCCGTGGCGCGCTCACCGCGCCGTGGAACAGCGAGAGCCCGACCATGACGCCGAGCGCGATCGAGAGGATCGACGTGAGCGGCGTGATCAGGTCGTCCAGGCCCGCGTGCGCCGGGTCGCTCAGGACCTCCGTCACGCCGATCAGCCCGAGCGCGCCGGGCACGAGCATCCAGAAGGCCGGGAGGAAGGTGACCTGCGACGGCGGGCCATGCGGCAGGCGCGCGAGCGCCAGCGCGACCGGCGTCATCGCGAGGGCGCCGAAGAACGCGCTGACTCCCGCGCCGACGAGCTCCTTGCCCAGCAGCTGCCCGATCCACGCCGAGAACAGCACGATGATCAGGTAGACCAGCGACCCACGCGGCGCCGAAAGGTGGACCGACACGGCAACGCCGAACACCAGCACACCGAGCCAGGGCGCCCACCAGCCGAGCAGGTCGGAGCGGTCGTCGGCGAGGGCCTCGTGCGACGGCAGGCCCGACAGCTCGACGCCCGCCACGATGCCGAACGCCAGCAACAAGAGCTGGAGCATCCCGTAGACCAGCCGGCTCGACCCGGCGACCATCTCGCCGGCGGTCAGCTCCTGCGTCGCGGTCGTCAGGACCGCGCCCGGCAGGAACGTCACGAGCGGGGCGATCAGCGTCCGCAGACCCGGGTCGGCGATCCCGCGCTTCACGAGCTCGAAGCTCACCGCCGAGACCGCCGTCGCCGCGACCACCGGCACGAGCACGATCAGCCGCGGCTGCCCGCGCGTCAGTTCGATCAGCGCGCCGACGGCAGCGCCGAGGCCGGTCGCGATCGCGACATCGATCCAGGTCGGCTGCAGCAGCAAGCAGAGGCCCGCCGTCATGACCGCATAGCCGAGGATAGCCACGGCCTTCGGGTACCGGGGCTCCATCGACTGGATCTCCGCCAGCCGGCCCAGGCCCTCGCCGGGCGTGACGGTGCCGTGCTCGGCATCGGCGACGAGGTCGTAGAGCGCGGAGATCTGGTCGAGCCGCAGCGCGCCGTCGGTCTGGCGGATCGCCTCGATCGCGGTCCACCGCGCTTGGCCGAACGCGATCATGATCGCCGTCGGCAGCACGACGATCCGGGCGTCGCCCGCGCCGGCCGCCGACGCGATCCGCGTCAGGCGCTCCTCGGTCTCGCTCACCGCCGCGCCCGACTGGCTCAGGGCTCGGCCGACGCCCAGGACGAACGCATGCAGGTCGCGCGACTCGTGCGGAGGCGGCGGGGAGCCGAGCGGGAGGTCCTCGCGGCCGGCCACCGCGCTCAGATCCCCGCCGTCGCCGGACGCCGCACGAGCGCCGAGCCGACCAGCATGCCGAGCGCGATCGCGGCCAGCAGCGCGAGCATGTCGGAGACGCCCGTGACGCCCTGGATCTCGTCGCCGCCGATCCAGCTCTCGATGCCGCGCAAGCCGTGCGAGCCCGGGGTGAGCACGTAGAACGCCCCGAGGTACAGGACGTACGGCGGCGGGAGGTTCGGCCGCCGGCCGGCGAGCGCCGCTGCCACGGTCATCGCGACCGCGCCGAGGAAGGTGCCGACATCGTCGCCGAAGGCGAGCGTCCCGCCGGTCGCGACCGCCGCCGTGCCGAGGACGAACGCCAGCGCCCAGGGGAAGTCGGCGGGCGCCATCGAGAAGACGAGCAGCACGCCGACCGCGAACAGCACCCAGCCGCCCCAGACGACGACCGGCCCGAGGTTCTGCTCCACATCGACGTCGAACAGCGCGCTCTGCGGCACGTCGACGAGCACGGTCGCCAGCAGTGCACCGAAACCGAGCATCAGCAGGGCCGCGAGGCTCGACACGAGCCGGGCCGTGCCCGCGGTGATGCGCGCGTCAGCGAGCTCGAGCATCGCGGCGGCGAGCCCGTCACCGGGGATGAAGATGAAGAGCGACGGGATGATCAGCTCGATCGGCCCGCCATCCAGCCAGTCGCGCTTGAACGCGACGAGCACGAGCGAGGTAACGAGCACCGAGCCGATGAACGGCGCGAGCAGCTCCCACGCGCCGCGGCCCTGCGCAGCCACGTAGAGCAAGCCCACGAACAGGCCGAGCACGGCCGAGACACCGACCTCCTGCCAGGTCGCCTGGATCGAGATCCCGAAGCCCGCGGAGAACGCCGCCATCCCGACGACCACCCACAGCTTCGAATAGCGCGGCCGGGCGGTCGCGAGCGCGGCGACGCTCGCCTGCGCCTCGCCAGCCGACAGCCCGCCGGCGTCGATCTCGCCGAGCAGGCGCTTGAGGTCGGACACGGCGTCGAGCGGCGGCACCGTCGGCGGCGCGCTGAAGGCGACCGTCCGCTCACCGACGGTCAAGAAGGCCGCGTCAGCGAGGAACGTCGCTTGCGCGTCGACTCCGTAGCGGCCGCCGACTCGCGCGACGATCCGCGCTGCCTCGGTCGTGCCCTCGTAGCTCCAGCGCAGGAGCAGGTGGGTCAGGTCGCCGAGGAGCGCGAACGGGTCGCTGGTGGTGGCGTCAGGCGCCGGCACCTGACTTGGCGTAGCGCTGCAGGAACAGCGCTTCGGCGAGGGCGGTGTGCTCGATCTCGGACGGGTCCACGCTCTCGTTCGGCGCGTGGATCAAGCACTTGGGCTCCTCGACGCCGAGCAGCATGATCTCGGCGTCCGGGAAGGTCTCCGCGAAGACGTTGCACAGCGGGATCGACCCGCCCTGGCCCTCGGTCGTCATCGGGTGGTTGAACGCGTCCTCCATCGACGACCTCATCGCCTCAAAGCCCGGGCCGTCGAGGGAGCCGACGAACGGATCGCCGACGGCGACGCGCTCGATCTGGCAGTGCAGGCCCCACGGCACGCGGGACTCCAGATGCTTGACGAGCGCGTCTTGGGCGTCCTGGCCGACGACGCCGGGCGGGAGGCGCAGCGACACGCGCGCCGCGGCCGACGCCTGGATCGCCGAGGCCGATCCGATGACCGGCGGTACGTCGATGCCGACGACGGTCGCCGACGGCCGCGACCAGAGGAGGTCGGCGGGCGTGCCGTCGCCCATCAGCTTCACGCCGTCGAGCACGTTTGCGTCGGCCCGGAACTGCTCCTCGGAGTACTCCACGCCCTCCCATTTCTGGGTCGCGTCGAGCCCATCGACCGTGGTGTTGCCGTGCTCGTCATGGAGCGTCGCGAGGATCTGGATCAGGCCGATCACCGGGTCCGGGGCGGGGCCGCCGAACATGCCCGAGTGCATCGCGCTGCTCAGCGCGCTGAGCGTGATGTCGATGCTGGTCATGCCGCGCAGCGTCGTGGTGAGCGTCGGGATGCCGACGGCGAAGTTGCCGGTGTCGACGACGAGGATCGTGTCGGCCTTGAGCAGCTCGGCGTTCGGCGGCACGAACGCCTCCAGGCCGCCTGTGCCCTGCTCCTCAGAGCCCTCGCAGATCAGTTTGATGCCGCACGGGAAGCTGCCGTCGACGGCCTTGAGCGCGCGCAGCGCCGTGAGGTGCATGACGATGTTGCCCTTGCAGTCGGCCGAGCCGCGGCCGTACCAGCGGCCGTCCTCCTTCTCGGTGAGCTCCCAGATGGGCGAGGTCCAGTCGTCCTCGCCCAGCGGCGGCTGCACGTCGTAGTGGCAGTACAGGAGCACGGTCGGGGTGCCGGGAGGACCAGGCGCGTAGCCGTGGATGCACTTGCTGCCGTCGGGCGTCATCGACGCGGCCACGTCCTGCAGCCCGACCTCGGTGAACGCGCTCACGACCCAGTCGGCCGCCTTGTGGCACTCCTCCGCCGGGTACTGCTTGGGGTCGGCGACCGACTGGAAGGCGACCAGCTCCGTGAGGTCGGCCTTGGCCTGGCCCATGAGGCCGGCGACGGACGCGCGCAGCTCGTCGGTGATCGTGTCTGAACTCATCGTGGGTCAGTCCTTTGGAGCGTCGTCGAAACGGATACCGGTGACCGGTCTCGGGAGTCGGCGCGTAGCTTCGTCGCGCTCCGGAGGTGCCGGCCTCATCCCCCGCGGGTGATTCCTGGCGGCGCTCCCGGCTCACCCGCGGCAGGTGACTCCACCTCACCCGGCGCCGTCACAGGATGCGCGTCACGTGACCGCTCGCCGCGCCTGTGCCCCGTGCCCGTGCAGGCTCGATTCGCCACTTGGAGGCACCGCATGACGAGCCCTGAGCACACCCTCTCGGCAGGGAAGTCCGCGGGCGCCGGCGTCCTGGCAGCGACGTGCATCTCGGCGCTGATCGTGAACGCCAACACCTCGGCCGTGAGCATCCTGCTGCCGGCGATCAGCCAGGACGTCGGGATGTCGACGACCGACCTGCAGTGGGCCGTGACCGGCTACTCGCTCGTCGGCGCGGCCGTCATCGTGACGGCGGGCGCGCTGGGCGACATCGCCGGCCGGCGCAAGGTCTTCACCGGCGCGCTCGTGCTGTTCGTGGTCTCCTGCGCGCTGATCGCGATGACCGGTTCTGGCGAGGGCGTGATCATCGGCCGCTGCATCCAGGGCGCTGCCGGGTCGACCCTGCTCGCCTGCGGCCTGAGCCTGCTGTCGGTCGCCTCCAGCGGCACCGGCCAGCTCAAAGCCGTGTCGCTGTGGGGCGCGGCCTCGGCGGTCGGCGCCGCTGCCGGGCCGCTGATCGGCGGCCTGCTCGTCGACACCGCTGGCTGGCAGGGGCTCTTCTGGATCGACCTCGTGATCGCGGCGCTCTGCATCCCGCTGACGCTCGCGACCGTCGAGGAGTCCAACGACCCGAACCGGCCGCGCTCGCTGGACCTCGCCGGCATGGTGCTCATCGCGGGCCTGCTCGTGCCGTTCGTGCTCGCGCTCTCGCTCGGGTCCGGGTGGGGCTGGGGCTCGGTGCAGACGCTCGGCTGCTTCGCGGTGAGCGCCGCCTCAGGGTTCGCGTTCGTGAAGGTCGAGCAGCGCGCCACGGCGCCGCTGGTCGACTTGAAGCTGCTGAGGAACGGCGTCCTCGTCGGCTCGACGCTGGCGATCCTCATCGGCGCCGGCACGATCAACGGGCTGATGTACGTCGTCAGCCTGTACTTCCAGGACCCGGCTGGGCTTGGGATGTCGCCGCTCCAGGCCGGGATGGCGACGCTGCCCGCCACGCTCGGGCTCATCCTCGTGACGCCGTTCGTGACGCGCCTCGCCGTGCGGATCGGCTCGCGGCCGACGATCGCCGTCGGCTTCGCGATCACCACCATCGGGTTCGCGGCGATCATCTTCATCACCGACGACTGGAAGTACGGGACGTTCGTGCTGCCGCTGATCGCGATCGCGATCGGCATGGGGCTGTCGAACAACACCGCCTCCTCGGCGGCGACGGCTTCAGTCGACGCCGCGCAGGTCGGTGAGGCGTCGGGCATCTCGAACATGGCGCGCTACGTGGGCGCCGCGCTGCTGACGGCCGCGGTCGCGACGATCTACGGCGGCGCAGCCGACGACGCCGGTTCTGGCGCCGACCGCGCCCAGGGCATCGTCGACGGCGTCGCCGGCTCGGCGCTGCTCATGACCGTGATCTCCGGCCTGGGCATCGGCGTAGCCCTGCTCTACGGCCGGCACCGCCCGGCGCAGCCCCGCCTCGTCGACCAGACCACCGCCGCCGCGGCCGTCGTCCACACGATTCCTCTGCCATCGACCCCTACGAACGCACCACGATGACCACACCTTCCGACCCGACCGGCGGCACGCCCGACCCCGCCGCAGACCCGACGCTCGCGGGCGCTCCCGCGCCGGGCGCGCCTGCCGATCCCGCAGCGCCCGCTGGCAGCCCCGGCGATGTCGCGCCGCCGACGGGTGGCCCCGGCGATGTGCCGCCGCCCGGCGACCCCTCGGCGTACGGAACCGAGGAGCCGGCCAGGAAGAAGCCGTGGGCCTGGATCACGATCGCCAGCCTGCTCGCCATCGCGGTGATCGGCCTCGGGATCTGGGCTGCTGGGCTCAATAGCGACCTCGACGACCAGAAGAGCGCCACGAGCGCGGCCCAGGCTGACGCGGCCGCCGCGCAGGAACAAGCCGACGCGGCCACCAGCGAGGCGAACGCGCTGTCGGAGCAGCTCGACCAGATCGGCGACACCGTGAGCGACGCCGGCGACCAGCTCGCCGAAGCCGGCAGCAGCGCGCGCAAGAACGCCGAGCAGGCCCTCAAGGATCTCGAGCAGCGGATCGCCGACCTGATCAAGCAGGCGCAGGGCGCCGCACAGGACCAGGCCGACCAGGCCGCCGACGACGCCGTCGACGAGGCCACCCAGGAGGCCAAGGACAAGGCAGCCGACGCGGCAGAGGAGGCCGCTGACAAGGCCGCAGAGGCTGCTGACGGCACGGAAGACCAGGCCCAGACCACGCCGTAATCCGGCGTCCGTATTCGAGCGGAACCACTCCCGGGAACGAAGAAGGGCCCGACCGAAGTCGGGCCCTTCTGAGAGTAGCGGGGGCAGGATTCGAACCTGCGACCTTTGGGTTATGAGCCCAACGAGCTACCTGACTGCTCCACCCCGCGGCGGACTAAGCATGTTAGCAAGGTGTTGCTCGCGGCAGCCTCTCGTCAGAAGGACCAGGAGCGGCGGGGTTTTCTGCGCGAAGCAGCCCCGAGCGGCGCTGCGCAGCGCGCGTGCGCACACGGCCAAGGCGTCGCGCAGGCGCGTGAGAGATCACGTTCCCGCAGGCGGACACCTTGACCTTGTGTGGGACACCCCGGCCTGTCCGGACGGCGCGACGAGAGCGTCGGCGCGCATCGCAGCGCAGGCGGGACAGGCGCCACTCTTGCGTGCCTTTGCCGAATGGTCAAGCAATTTCTGATGCTGCCAAGGAGTACCCAGCACTTTCCGAAAAACTCCGCTTGTGGGCGCGTCGATCTTCTAGGAATCGAGCGCGCGGACGGCGTCGACGAAGGCGCGGTGGTGGCCCTGGTGGACCTTGTGCGCGAGCTTGATGGCCTTGCGCTGCAGCTTGCGGCGCCGCGCGCTGATCGCGTCCTGGAGCACGCCGGCGGCCGCAGCGTCGGCGAAGAGCTCCGGGTCCGCCGAGGCGACGCGCTCGGACAGGACCGCGAGGTCGTGGTCGTCGCCGAGGTGGTCGGCCAGCGTATGCGCCTGCGCCTGTAGCGCTCGGGCTTCCTGGGGCGCGGCGACCTCCAGCAGCTCGGCGGCGTGCCAGAGGTCTTTGGAGCGCTTGCGCAGCTCGTGGAGCGCCTCGGTGCGCTCCTCCCCCGCCTCATGTTCGGCGCCCTTGAGCGCCTTGCGGCCCTTGCGCAGGATCCGCTCCAGGCCGGCCGCGAGATCGGCGGACGGCTCGTCGCCGAGCGTCCACGACGCCACGTCCGCCGACGTCGCGTCGAGCAGGTCGCGCACTTCGGCGATGACGCCCTCGTCGGCGTTGGCACGGGCGTGGAGCTCGTCGCGCTCGGCCACGAGCACCTCGCGGAACCCGGCCACCTGCGCCGCCTCGAGGTCGTTGTCGCCACGGGCCACGAGCTTGTCGAGCGTCTGCACGAGCACGTCGGCGTCGCGCGTGCTCGACAGCTTCTGCCCGGCATCGCGAAGCGCCGCGTTGTCGCGCTGCGCGACCTCGTCACCGAGGCCCGCGCGCGCCACGCGGACGAACGCGCGGCTTCGCTTCAGCGCCTTGCGCGCGGTGTGGACGGCCTTCTCGCGGTCGTCCTCCTCCGCCTCGTGCAGCACGGCCAGCGCGTCGCGGATCTGCACCGTCGTCACATGCACGAGGCCCGGCTGCACCGGCTCGCCGTCGACCAGGCCGCTGGCGCCGACCGTCTCGCGGTCCGGCCTGCCGTAGAGCGCCAGGCGCGCGTTCTCGTAGCGGCGGTCCTCGGTCACCTCCGGCCGCAGCCAGTCCGGCGGCGTGAACGCGAGCGCCGCCTCGACCGAATCGAATTCGACCTCGGCCATCACGAGCCCCTCGAGCGCGCCCGAGAAGACATCGAGCTCCAGCGTCAGGCCGCCGTCGAGCGGCAGCTTGTAGCGCGTCTTCTCGACCCGCCGCCCCTCCGTCGCCGGCCATAGGCGCTCGAACCGCGGCCCGTCGATCACGAACTCCTCCTCCGCGCGCGCGAGGCCCCGGCCCGACTTGATCGTGAGCAGCGTGTGGTAGCCGCGGCGCCGCAGACGCACCTGCGCGCCCGCCGGATCGACGGCGAGATAGCCCTGCGACAGGCGGTCCGACGGATACGACTCCAGGTCGTCCGGCAGGCGGTCCACGAGGAACCGCCGCTCGACCTCCGTGCCGCCCAGCGTGGTGCGGTCCAGCGGGGAACCCGGCGTGCCTTCCGTCATGGCTCCAGCCTAGATGCTGACTCGCCGCTGCAAGGCGGAATTTGGAGCGCGCGGCGCGGGGGGCCCGGCGCTTATGGTGGACGCCATGAGCAGCCCCGCCGTGTCGCCCACTCCGCTGACGCCGCTGTGGTTCCTGGAGCGGTCGGCGGCGGTGCATCCGCAGCGCATCGCGATTGTGCACGGCGGGCGCCGCATCTCGTACGAGGCGATGGCGGCTGAAGCGACGCGCGTCGCCCACGGCCTGCGCGCCTCGGGCATCGAGCCGGGCGACCGCGTCGCGTACCTGTGCCCGAACATCCCCGAGGAGCTGATCGCGCACTTCGCGGTCCCGCTCGCGGGCGCCGCGCTCGTCGCGCTCAACACGCGCCTTGCGCCCGGCGAGATCAAGCAGATCCTCGACCACTCCGGCGCGAAGCTGCTGGTCGTCGACCGCGAGCTCGCTGCCAATGTCGAGCCGGTCGCCGGCGAGCTGAAGACGGTGCGCGAGATCGTCACCGTCGACGACCTCGAAGCGCAAGCCGAGGGCGGCGCGACGAGCGACGTGCACCTGCCGGGCATCGGCTACGCCGACCTGCTGGAGCGCGGTTCCGACGAGCCGCTGCCGTGGGAGGTCGACGACGAACTGGCGACGATCGCGATCAACTACACATCCGGTACGACCGGCAAGCCGAAGGGCGTCATGTACACCCACCGCGGGGCGTACCTCAACGCGCTCGGCGAGGTCCTGCACTCCGAGCACTCGGCGTCGTCGGTCTACCTCTGGACCCTGCCGATGTTCCACTGCAACGGCTGGTGCACCACCTGGGGCGTCACCGCCGTCGCGGGCCGCCACGTCTGCCTGCGCGCCGTGCGCGGCGACGCGATGTGGAAGCTCATCCGGCAGGAGGGCGTCACGCACCTCAACGGCGCGCCGGTCGTGCTGTCGACGCTGGCCGCCGCCGAGGAGGCCGCCCCGCTGGAGTCGCCCCTCACGATCTCGACCGCCGGTGCGGCCCCGAGCCCGACCACGATCGGCCAGCTTGAAGCGATCGGGGCGCGGATCATCCACCTCTACGGGCTCACCGAGACCTACGGCCCGTACTCCGTGTGCGAGTGGCAGGACGGCTGGCCCGAGCTGCCCGCCGGCGAGCGCGCCGACTTGTTGGCCCGCCAGGGCGTCGGCATGATCTGCGCCGACCGGTTGCGGGTGGTCGACGAGGAGATGAACGACGTGCCCGCCGACGGCGTGACGGTCGGCGAGCTCGTGATGCGCGGCAACAACGTGATGGCAGGCTACTTCGACGACGCCGCCGCGACCGAGAAGGCGTTCGCGGGCGGCTGGTTCCACTCCGGCGACCTCGGCGTGATGCAGCCCGACGGCTACGCCAAACTCGTCGACCGCGCTAAGGACATCGTGATCTCAGGCGGCGAGAACATCTCGACGGTCGAGGTGGAGGGCGCGCTGATGGCGCACCCCGCGATCGTCGACGTCGCCGTGATCGGCATCCCGGACGACAAGTGGGGCGAGACGCCCAAGGCGTTCGTCGTCCTCGGCCCGGGCGAGACCGCCGAGGAGGACGAGGTGATCGAGTTCGTCCGCGGCCGCATCTCGCGCTACAAGGCGCCGCGGGCCGTCGAGTTCCTCGAGGCGCTGCCGCGCACGTCGACCGGCAAGGTGCAGAAGTTCGAGCTGCGCGAGCGCGAGTGGGCGGGGCACGAGCACCGCATCAAGGGCTGACGCGGCCGCCCCGGCAGCGGAGGCCCCGGGCTGGCGGCGCATTCCGCCGGATTCCGGAACGCCGTTTGGAAAGCACCTTGAGCCGCGCGCTACGGTGCGGATCTCTCGCGGTCTCCTCCGGCCGTGCTCCCCGAACCCGCGCGTCACCGACATGTCCCAGTCTCCTCGGCGGTCACAGGCCCTGGCTGCCGCCGCTCTCGCTCTCCCCTCCCTGTTTGCTGCCACGCCCGCCGCGGCCAGCCCGCTGACGCTCACCAGCCGCGTCGACTCGCCACAAGCGATCTACTTGGCCGGCGACCGCGTCGCGGTCGTGGACTTCAACGGCGACGGGATCGACGACCACGCGATCGCCGGGCAGGAAGGCGTCACGGTGTACTTCGGCGCGCGCGGATCGGTCGACGGCGGAGGCAAGCTCCTCCTGGCCAGCGGGAGTGCCGCGCGCGTGACGTCGGCCGGCGACCACGACGGCGACGGCTTCGGCGACCTGGTCATCCACGGCGGGGCAGGCAACAGCCGCTACTCCGTCGTCTACGGCGCGGCAAGCAACCCGGCGTTGCTGGCGGTCGCCCCCGGGTCCAGGGTGTTGCAGATCGTCGCCGGCTCATGGGGGCCGGGCACCCCGCATGCGGTCGGCATCGGCGACTTCAACGGCGACGGGAAGGACGATCTCATCGTGCCGTCCAAGACTGGGGCGGGCACCGTTGACGGCGCGTCGAACGTATCGATCGTCGCTGGCGGTCCGCGCCTGCAGACGCTGAACGCCGTCGCGGCTGGCGGGCGCGTGACCGTGATCGCCGGCTTCCGCAAGTGCACAACGAGCTTCCACCTCTCCTCTCCCTACATCCGCTACACCTGCCGCGTCCCCGACCCCGATGTGGTTCCGGTCGGCGACTTCAACGGCGACGGCAAGACCGACCTCTACGTGAACCCGAAGGAGGGCCCGGCGACGTCGATCATCCTCGGCCGCAGCGGAAGCGGCGGGACGATCGCCGCGATGGCCCCGGGCGCGGCCAGCGTCGGCCTGAACGCGGTCGCTGGGAACGCCGGGACGGCGGGCGTGTGGGATCAGATCCACGGCGTCGGCGACGTGAACGGCGACGGCTTCGACGACTTCAGCCTGCCTGTCGCGAATGGCCTCGGCGGCGGCCACGCGGTGGTGCGCGGGCGCGCGAACCCGCCGGCCGCGCTGCCGTCGAACGACCCGGTGCTGCGCGTGGAGGCCGCGACCGGGGCGTACCCGTGGATCCTCGGCGCCGCCGGCGACCAGAACGGCGACGGCCGCGACGACCTGTTCGTGAACCAGCAGAATCTGTCGACGTACGCGAGCCAGTTCGGAACGGCCAGCCTGCCCGTCGGCGCGGCGTCGTTCACGCGGACCAACCAGACCGCGGCCGTCGGCAGCATCCCGGGCGGCTACCCGAGCTGGCGCGTGCCTGCCACCATCGGCGACCTTGACGGCGACGGCGCGCCCGACGTGCTCCTCTTCGACGACCAGTCCACGCTGCGGCTCACGCACACCGGCGGGCCCGGGCCTACCCCGACGCCCACTCCGACTCCGACGCCCACTCCGACGCCCACTCCGACGCCCACGCCCACGCCGACGCCGACGCCAACCACGCCCGAGCCGACCTCCGAACTCCCGGTCGACTTCCAGGGCTGGAGGCTCGGCGGCAGCGCCTACCCGACCGGCGACCGGACGCTCTCGCTGACGAGCGGGCCGCTGGCGACGTCGAGCTACGTGTGGCCGAGGCCCGTCGACGTGAATGGCAAAGCGATCGAGTTCACGCTGACGATGACCGGCGGCAACGGCGCCGCTGAAGGCGTCACGCTCGCCTTTCTCGACAACGACGGCGGCCAGCCCAAGGGCGGGTTCATCGGCAACGGCGGCGGCCAGCTCGGCTTCGGCGGGCTGGGCGGCACGGCGCTCGCGTTCGACGTGTTCAAGCAGCCAGAGGACGCGCAGGCCAACACGGTCAACTGGGTCGACGGCCCCGAGGGCAGCAGCCTGCACAAGCTCTACTCGAAGGACGCGGGCCTGCGGCTGCGCGGTACCAGCGTGGCCGTCCGGGTGGTCGTGAAGGACGGCAAGCTGACCGCGACGCTCAACGGCAAGTTCGTCCATTCGCTGACGCGCACGCTGCCAAATTCCGTGTTCCTGGCGTTCACCGCTGCGACCGCGCCAACCGTGTGGCAGGGCCAGGGGATCTCGAACCTCCGGATCACCGACGCGACATAGGGTGTGGGCATGCGCCCGCCTGCGCTCGCCCTCATCCACGGCCTCGGCTGCTCGCGCCGCGCGTGGGACCGCATCGTCCCGCTGTTGCGCGAACGCGGGCTTGACGCCACGCCGGTCGAGCTTCCTGGCTACGGGGAACAGTCAGCGGTCGAGACGCCGCGCACGATCGGGGCGATGGCGGCGGCCGTCGAGCCGCGGATCGCCGCGCTTGGACGCGACGTCGTCGTGGCCGGCCACTCGATGGGCGGCCTGGTCGCGACCGCGCTCGCCGAGCGGCATCCGGCGTGGCTCCGCGGCCTGATCGCGATCAACAGCTCGCTCACCGTCGAGAGCCGCATGACCGCGCACCGCGGCTCCGAAGGGCTGATCTGCCGGCCCGTCGTCGGGCGTGCTGCGTGGGCGGTCGCGCCCCGCGCGCGGCTGCGCTCCGGGCTCCAGTCCGCGTTCGCGCCGGACTTCGCCGTCCCGGACCTGTTCGTCGACGACCTGCGCGCCTGCTCGTGGGCGACGTTCACCCGTTCCACCGCCGCGATCGACACGTACCTGGCCGAGCGGGCTCTGCCGGAGCGGCTCGCCGCGCTGAACATCCCCGTGGCCATCGTGCTCGGCACACAGGACCTGCGCCTCGACTTCGGCGTCGTCGCCGAGATGCAGGCGCGGCACGCGCTCCCGGTGGTGGAGATCGCAGGGTCCGGCCACACGCCGATGTGGGAGGCGCCCGAGGCCACCGCCGACGCGCTCGCGGCCTTCGCGAAGGCCCCGGCTCGTCCCCCGCTTGCGGAACCTGGCGCGTCGGCATACAGTCCGTAGCGTCCCGAAGCCGCTTTCCCCCACGGCGCGCTACCCCGAGAGCACCATGTTCACGTCACGCCGTCCGCTCGCCCGCCTGGCCGCCCTGGCCGCGGTCTCGCTCACCGCTGCTGCCGCCCCGCCAGCCGCCAGCGCCGCTCCGCTCGGTGCGACGAGCGCCATCCCGATCGACCCCCAGAGCGGGCCGTCGCGAGCGGCGGTCCTCGGCGACTTCAACGGCGACGGCAACGACGACCTCGTCGTCTCGAGCTTCAGCAAGGTCCACGTGCTGCTCGGCGCGAGCGGCTATTCGCCCGTCGACCCCGCCGCTGGCGGCCCGCGGGTGCGGACCGTCTCCGTCGCAGGCCATGCGGTCGACGCGGCCGGCGACTTCGACCACGACGGCTACGACGACTTCATCGCCGTCGCAGAGACTGGCACCGCGGCAAGCGTCGTCTACGGCGGCCCGGGCGGCGGCGGCACGTCGACTCCGACCGCGGGCAACGGCCTCACCACGCTGACCACCGGCGCGCTCGCGCTCCCCCGCGTCGAAGGCGTCGGCGACGTCAACGGCGACAGCTACGACGATGTCGTCGTCTCGTGGGCTGCGCAGAGCGCGAACCAGGCCGCCGCCGCGATCGTCTACGGCGGCCCGCGGGTGGCGCAGCTCGCCGCCAGCGCCCAGGGCGCGCGCGTCTCGATGCTGCGCGGCCCGCGACGCTGCTGGTACCGGAACCTGATCTTCCAGGTGTGCACCACCGACCGCGTCGACGCCTTCCCCGCTGGCGACTTCAACGGCGACGGCAAGGACGACCTGCTCGTCTCGGTGACAGGCAGCCGGACGCTGCTGCTCGGGCGAACCGGGACGTTCAACCTCACCGGCAACGCGCTGGGGTCGAGCGGCACGGTGAACCTCGCGGCGCGCGCCACGGGCGTGTTCAACCCGGCCGCCGATCACAGCCAGGGCCGCGGCATCTTCCCCGCCGGCGATGTCGACGGCGACGGCAAAGACGATCTTGTGATCGGACTGCGTCCGCAGGGCAACGACGCGCCGTACCAGGCGATCCTCAAGGGCCGCGCGAACCCCGCCGCTGCGATCCCGGCCACGGAGCCGGTGATCGAGCCCGCCTATGACGGACCGCTCTCGATCGTGAACGCCGCCGGCGACCAGGACGGCGACGGCCGCGCCGACCTGCTGCTCGCGACGGCGTTCGACCGCGCGGGCTACTCGGTGCTGACCGACGTGCCCACGGCCTCGCAGCCCGGCCGGATCGCGGCGCTCCCGCAGCTGCCGGGCACGCCGTACGGCATCGGGTTCCTGCGCCGCACGGGCGACCTCGACGGCGACGGGCAGGGCGACCTGCTCGCGACCCAGTCGCCCGGGCAGCTCGTGGCCGTGACGCACGGCGAAGACCACTTCGCGCCCGGGCTGAGCAACGTCTACACCCAGCTGGAGGCGCGCAGCTTCCCGGCGACCGCTGGCACCAAGCTCACGATCGTCGCGACGACCGACGCCGACGTCGAGCTGGCCGTGACGCGCGCGGGCGGGTCGCCGGTCACCACTGAAACGCGAGCGGTGCAGCGCAGCGACACGGCCGCGTACGCGTGGCTGCCGAAGGTGGGCGGCCAGCCGCTGCCAGCCGGCGACGACTACGTCCTCACTCTCACGCCGGTCGACGCAGCAGGCAACCGCGGCCCCTCGCTGACGCGGCCGTTCGCCGTCGTCGACGCGCCGACCGCGGCGATCGTCGACCACAAGACCACGGTCTACGGGCCGGGCGGCGCCTACGCGGGCGGCCTCAACGTGTTCCAGCGGTGGAGGTGCCCGGGCGCGAGCGAGGGCTCGTACAACGGCAACGGCGTCGACCTCATCCGGGTCCAAGGCCAGGCGGGCGAGACGTGCGCGCTGTGGGCGACGTTCACGGGCTTCAGCGGCACCATGCCGCCGGAGTACTCCGAGTGCACGTGGAAGGTCTCGCTGACCTTCAACGGCGTGCCACAGGCCGACGGGCTGGCGCCGGTCACGCTGGTCGCGGGCAGCAACACGCTGATCCAGCGCTACGACTGCGAGACGCCGACGACCGGCGGCGGACAGCCGCCCGCGAGCGTCACCGATCCGGGCTGGCGCCGGCTCGGCTCCGCGTCACAGCCTGCGGGCGCAGGCGCGCTGCGGCTCACGAGCTCCGTGGCCAACCAGACGAGCAGCGCGTTCTGGCCCCAGGCCATGGACTGGCGCGAGCGGACCGTCGAGTTCACCGCCACGATGTCGGGCGGCAACGGCGCAGCTGAGGGCCTCACGCTCGCGTTCCTGCCGGCGACCGGCT
Organism: Actinomycetes bacterium; assembly: GCA_023404805.1. Taxonomy (GTDB): domain Bacteria; phylum Actinomycetota; class Thermoleophilia; order Solirubrobacterales; family Solirubrobacteraceae; genus JAGIBJ01. Next base: position 21,998 of record JAEYAL010000189.1, read on the forward strand.
CGTCCTATCCGGCCGCGGGCTTCCTCGGCGGCGGTGCGGGCAAGCTCGGCTTCGGCGGGCTGACGGGCACCGCGATCGCGCTCGACGTGTTCAAGCAGGACACCGACCCGGCGGCCAGCTTCGTCGGTATCACGCAGACCACGACGGCGAGCAGCCTCAACTACCTGAGCTGGGCCGATCCCGGCGTGCGGCTGCGCAGTGGCGTGGTCACCGTGAAGGTCGTGAGCAAGGCCGGCATCGTGACGGTGTTCGTCAACGGCAAGCAGCGCCTCACGCGGGCGCTGACGCTGCCGTCGTCGGGCTACGTCGGCTTCACCGCGTCGACCGGTCCGTCGGTCTACCAGCAGACCGACATCAAGTCGATCGCGGTCACCGCCAGCTGAGCCAGACGCGCCGTCCGCATCCTGAGCACCGGTGAGCGTCCTTTAGTTGTCGCTATGGGGACAAGTAAAGGACGCTCACCGCGCCGAGGCACACGCTACGGTCCGGCGGATGACGGACTGGATCGAAGTCAACCGGGCGAACTGGGATGAGCGCGCCGCGGCCCACGCGGCGTCGCCGGACTACGCCGTCGACCGGTTCATCGCCGACCCCGCCTACCTGTCGAGCGAGATCCGGTTCGACCTGCCGCGGCTGGGCAGCATCGAGGGTCTGCGCGGCGTGCACCTGCAGTGCCACATCGGAACCGACACCGTCTCGCTGGCGCGGCTCGGAGCGCAGATGACCGGCCTCGACTTCTCGGCTCCGGCGCTGGAGCAGGCGGCGGCCTGGTCGGAGCAGGCGGGCACGCCGGTCGACTGGGTTCAGGCGGAGTTCTACGACACGCCGAGCGTGCTGCCCGCCGGCGAGTTCGACTTCGTCTTCACCGGGCTCGGCGCGCTCTGCTGGCTGCCCGACATCCGCCGCTGGGCGCAGGTCGTGGCGGGTCTGCTGAAGCCGGGCGGCCGGCTGTTCCTCCGAGAAGGCCATCCCATCCTGTGGTCGCTGCAGTACGACCGCGAGGACGACCTGCTCGTGATCGACTCGGCGTACTTCGAGCAGGAGCAGCCGTTCATCGACGAGGACCCTGGCACGTACGTCGAGACCGATGCCACCTTCACCACCAGCACTGCGGCGGACTGGAACCACGGCCTCGGCGAGATCGTGACCGCCTGCCTCGACGCGGGTTTGCAGCTGACCGCGCTGGAGGAGCACCAGAGCGTCCCGTGGCTCGCGCTGCCCGACACGACGATGGTGCGGGGCGATCTCGGCGAGTACCACCTCAAGGACCGCCCGGAGCGGCTGCCGCTGACTTACACGCTGCAGGCGGTCAAGCCGGCCTAGGCGCCGCTCACGGAAAATGAACGTTCTTTTTCTTCCCCTATAGGGGCGACAAAAGAACGTTCACTGGATCCAGGCGCGGCGCAGGCCCGCTTGCGCGTGGGCCGCGGGGAGAGAGTTCCGCGGCCCACGCGCGCTGCACGAGCGGGTCGATGTGCAGTTCAGCGGCCGACGCGGGTCCGTGGCGGCGCAGCACCGGGTTGCTGCGCGCCGCCACGGCGCCGGCCGCAGCGGGTCAGTGGAGGCTGTCGTCGGTCGTGGTCGTCGTCAGAGGCACTGGAGTCGGCGTCCCGGTCAGTGGAGGCTGCCGTGGCCGTTGCGGCTCGGCGACGGGGTCGTGGAGTTGCTGATGGCCTCGCCAGCGCCGGTCACGATCTCATCGGCGTAGCCCACGCCGTCGCCGCCGCGGACCGTCCCGCCCAGCGCATCGCCGCCACTGGTCGGCATGGAGTCGCCGATGCGGTCGGCCGGGATCGAGCCGCCGATGCCGAAGCCCAGGTGCGCGCGGTAGCCAGGCTCGTCGCCACCCCACGTTTGGAGGCGCTCGGCGCTCGCGGCGAGCTTGTCGAGGGGGTCGTTGCTGCGCGCCGTGATCGGCTTGAGGCTCGCCGTCGCGCTCTTCGAGGCGCCGCTCATCGGGATCCGGCCGGTGCTCGTGCCTGCGCCCGTCGACGCGCCCTCGCCGTGGCGGCTTCGGGGGTTGCCGTGGCCGTCGGTCGTAACGGCCGTCCGCGGCCCCGCCTGCGGCGAAGGATCAACGTGGGCGGCCGCGGCGCGGTTCCGGCGCCGACGGCGCTCAAGCAGACCGCCGACGAGGGCAAGCAGCGCGCCGGCCGACGCGGCACCCCCGATCCGGATCGCCTGCTGCCTCGCGTGCGCACGCTTGCGGCCCGTGGGGTCCTTGAGCGTGATCAGGAGCTTGCTGGCTGTTGTCGCGGCGGTGTACATCGCGTCCCCGCTTTCTCTCTCTGGGCGCTTGCACGACCTCCCCGCGAGCCACGTTGCGCTGTCCCGCCAGGCCGGTCGTCCATCGACTATGCGACCTCCCGCACCACCCGTGGGCGGTCACTGTCGGTCGACGGCCGGACGTTGTCGGGCGGCCCGTTGAGAGCCGGCTCGGCCTTGGCGGGCCCGAGGCGGAGCCGCTGAGCGCTCTACTTCTCAGCGCGCCCGAAGTCGCGCCGCGCCAGCGCCTTCTGCACCGCCACGTTGAGGCCGAGCAGCACGAGGATCGCGATGAGGAGCATCGTGGCGAGCACGTTGACCTCGGCGGGGACGCCCTGGCGCGTGGCGCCGAAGATGTAGAGCGGGAACGTCTGGGTCTGGCCGGCGTTGAAGCTCGAGACCACGTAGTCGTCGATCGAGAGGGCGGCCGCGAGGACGGCGGCGCTGACGACGCCCGGGGCGATCATCGGCATCGTGATCCGCCAGAAGGCCTGGGGCTCGGAGGCGCCGAGGTCGCGGGCGGCCTCCTCGATGTGCGGGTCCATGCCCTGGAGGCGCGACTTGACGGTCACGACGACGTAGGACATCGAGAACATGACGTGCGCGATGAAGAGGGTCAGGAAGCCGGTGTTCACGCCGGCGACGAGGAAGAGCCCGAGGAGCGAGGCGCCGAGGACGACCTCTGGCGTGGCCATCGGCAGGAACACGAAGAAGTCGGCGGCGGCGCGGCCCTTCCAGCGGTAGCGCACCAGCGCGATCGCCAGCAGGGTGCCGAGCGCGACCGACCCGATCGTCGACGTGATCGCCAGCAGGATGGAGTTCTTCATCGACCGGGCGAGGTCGGGATCCGCGAACGGGTGGGCCCAGTGGTCGAGCGTGAAGCCCTGCCACGTGAAGTTGAAGCGGCCGGCGGGGTCGTTGAACGAGAAGACGACCGCGACCACGATCGGCAGGAAGAGGAACAGGATCGCGCCGACTGACCAGAGCCCAAGCGCCCAGTTGCGCAGCACCGCGGTGCGGTCGCCTGCGCCGGCCGGGGCGACGACCTCGGTCACCTTGCTGGGAGGAGTGGTGACGGCCATCAGCCCGCAGCCTCCGTGAGGGTCTTGGTGCCCAGCAGCGCGGAGTAGAGCGCGATGCCGAGCAGGATGATCCCGATCAACAGGAAGCTCAGGGCCGCCGCGGTCGGGTAGTCGAGGATCGTGAGGAAGTTCGTCTGGATGACGTTGCCCACCATGTACTGCTTCGACGACCCGAGCAGCGCGGCGTTGACGAAGTCGCCGGTCGCCGGGATGAAGACGAGCAGCGAGCCGGCGAACAGCCCCGGAGTCGCGAGCGGGACCGTCACCTTGCGGAACGCCGTCGCGCGCGAGGCGTAGAGGTCGGTGGCGGCCTCGATCAGGCGCCGGTCGAGCCGCTCGAGCGACGCGTAGAGCGGCAGCACCATGAACGGCAGGTAGTTGTAGGCGATGCCGCCGATGACCGCCGTGCTGGTCGCGAGGATCCGGCCGTCGTCGCTCAGCAGGCCGATGGCCCGCAGCTGGTCGGCGATCCAGCCGTTGTCGGCGAGCAGCAGCTGCCAGGAGACCGTCCGCAGGACCTGGCTCATGAAGAACGGCAGCACCACCATCAGGAGCAGGAAGCCCTTCCACTTCCCGGCTTTGTAGGCGATGAAGTACGCCAGCGGGAACGCGATGACCAAGTCGATCACGGTGGCCGCAAACGCGTAGACGAGCGAGCGTTCGATCTGCGGCCAGTACTCCTTGATGGCGTCGGTGTAGTTCGAGAACGCCCACGTCATCTCGTAGCCGGCCTCGGGGTCGCCGGTCATCAGCGACACGTTGGCCTGGTTGATCAGGGGGATGCCGAAGAAGATGATCAGCCAGATCAGGCCCGGCAGCGCGAAGTACCAGGGGATCAGCCGTTGACGGTTCTTGAGCATCGCGGCCTCAGCCTCCGGTGACCTTGGCGAAGGCCTTGTCGAGCACCTGCCGCTGCACGCTCGAGAACTGGCCGTAGGGGTGGAACTGCTTGAGCTGCTCCGGCGGCGGGAACACGAGCGGGTTGTTCGCGAGCTCAGGGTCGGTCTTCTCGATGATCTCGCGGACGCCCTTGACCGGCGGGATGTAGTTGACGTACGCGGCGATCGTGGCCGCGACCTCGGGCTCGTAGACGTAGTTCATCATCGTCTCGGCCGCGTACGGGTGCTGGACCTTCGCCGGGAGCATCATGTTGTCGGTCCAGAGGACGGCGCCCTCCTCCGGATACGAGTAGCGCAGGTTCGGGTTGTCGGCCTGCAGCTGCACCATGTCGCCGGAATACGCGAGCGCGAGCACGATGTTGCCCTTCGTGAGGTCGGTCGAGAAGTCGTTGCCGGTGAAGCGCCGGAACTGCCCGGCCTTCGCGGCCTTGTCGACCTTCTCGATGCCCTTCAGGTAGCCGTCCATCCCGGCGGTGACCGGGTCGATGCCTTCGCCGATCAGCACGGCGGTCACCGTGTCGAGGACGTCCTGGAGCATCGTGACCTTGCCCTTCCACTCCGGGTTGAAGAACTCGTCCATCGACCGCAGCTCGCGGCCCGTCGCCTTGATGTCGTAGCCCAGCCCGAGCGACCCGGACTGCCACGGGAGCGTGAACAACCGGTCGGGGTCGAACGGCGGGCTCTTCAGCGGATCGGTGAGGTTTTTGACGCCGTTGGGGATGTTGCGCTTGTCGATCGGTGTGACGAACGAGCTGCGCACCCAGCGGGCCGCCATCGGGTCGGTGAGGACGACGATGTCGCGGCCGATCGGCTTGCCCGCGGTGAGCTGCGGGCGGACCTTGCCGAAGAACTCGTTGTTGTCGTTGATCTCCTCGACGTACTTGACCTTGCCGCCGAACTCCTTGTCGAAGTCCTTGAGGACCTGCTTGTCAATGTAGAGCGGCCAGTTCGCGAAGACCCAGTTGCCGATCTCCGTCGGCGGATGCCGCACCGCGGCGGCGATCTTGGCCAGCTCGGCCACGTTCTTCTCGGCGGTGCCCGCGATGCCGCAGGCCGACAGGAACGCCGACAGGCCCGAGGTCAGCGCGACGGCGCTGGCGGTGCGGCCGATGAACCGGCGGCGGTCCATCTCGCGCTCCCGCAGCAGCCGGTCGATGTGCGACTCGATCTGCCCCCGGGAGGGCGTCTCCCAGCCGGGATCAGACATCGGCGCCGACCGTCACGACGAACGTGTGGTCGGGTTCCCAGGAGAGCTCGACCTCGGTGCCGTCGGCGATCCATGGCGCTTCGGTGCGCGCGTTGTTCTGCACGGTCACGATCAGCTCATCGCCGCCGGCGGTTTCGACGTGGTACTCCAGCGACACGCCGAGAAACGCCGACGTGACGATGCGTCCGCGGACGCGGTTGCAGCGGTGCTCGTCGGGATCGAGCGCGTCGAGCGTGTTGATCCAGATCTTCTCGGGCCGCACACCGGCCGCCAGCTCGCCCGAGGTGGCGGCGACCCGCTCGGTCGGCAGTTTGAACTTGTGCCCGTCGTGCGTTTCGGCGACCGAGCTGTCGCCGTCGGTGCCCGTGATCGCCGCCTTCACGAGGTTGGACTGCCCGAGGAAGTTCGCGACGAACGCGGTCGACGGGTAGTCGTAGAGCTCCCGCGCCGAGCCGGCCTGCTCGATCTTGCCGCGGTTCATCACGGCGATCACGTCGGCCATCGTCATCGCCTCTTCCTGGTCGTGCGTGACGTGCACGAAGGTGATGCCGACCTCCTGCTGGACCTTCTTGATCTCGACCTGGAGCTGGCGGCGCAGGCGCAGGTCGAGCGCGCCGAGCGGCTCATCCAAGAGCAGGGCGCCTGGGCGGTTCACCAGCGCGCGGGCCAGCGCGACTCGCTGCTGCTGCCCGCCTGAAAGCGCGGCCGGGCGCCGCTCGGCCAGGTGCGACAGCTGCACCGACTCCAGCGCCTCGGTGGCCCGCCGCTTGACCTCGGCCTTCTTCACGCCGCGGCGCTCCATGCCGAAGGCGACGTTCTTGGCGACCGTCAGGTGCGGAAAGAGCGCGTAGGACTGAAAGACCGTGTTGACCTCGCGCCGGTTCGGCGGCAGGTTCGTGACGTCCCGCCCGTCGAGGTGCACCGTGCCGACGGTCGGCACCTCGAAGCCGCCGATCATCCGCAGCGTCGTCGTCTTGCCACAGCCCGACGGGCCGAGCAGCGCGTAGAACGTGCCCGGGGCGATGTCGAGCGTGAGGTCGTCGATGACCGTGACCTCGCCGTAGTGCTTGGTCACCCCCTCGAGCCGGATCTCGCCGGTCGCCGCCGCGGTGCCCGCTGCAGCGGTCGCAGGCTTCACGGCGTCGGGCTCGGGGGTCACCTGTTCGGGGGTGGTCACGCGTCCCAACCTAACTCCGCCACCGGGCGGTGTCTTGGCATTCGTGGAACCCGATGGACGCTCGTTCTGGACCGCGGGCCAACACGGCACCGGCGTCCGGTTGATAGACCTAGAGCAGGCAAGACGCCCCGTCATCCCGGGGCATGCCGGGGGTGACGGGGCGTCGTGAAATCGGCCTGCGCGGCGGTCAGCGCCTGGACGCCCGAAGAGGCGCCCAGGCTCCGCACTCCGCCAGGTCTACCGCGAGTAGCTTGGCAGCAGCTTCTTCAGCGCCGTGTACGACGGACGCAGCTTGAGGTCGGGGCCGACGAAGCCCGCGTCGAAGCGCGTCTTGCCGCAGCCGAAGCCGAAGTAGTTGTAGTAGAGGACGCGCTCGACGCCCTGGCTCTTGAACTTCTTCGCCAGCGACAGCACGTTCTTCGTGCGCGAGGCTGCGCGCGACTCCGAGCACTTGAACGACTTGCCGAACTCGACGATGCCGCCGGTCTCGGTGAACCAGAACTTCGAGGAGCGGTTGTACTTGCGGCTCGCCTTGATGATCTTCGACGTGTAGGTGGTGCGGTTGCGGTTCACGTCCCCGTAGTTGTGGATGCCGATGACCTTCGCGCGTTTGCGGTAGGTCGGCGTGAGCGCCCCGTAGAACTTGGCCTGGTACTTGTCGACGCCGCCCTGGTCGAGCACGTCGAGGGCCACGATCTTGTCCTTCGAGCCGACGGCCGTGTACATCGCCTTGAAGAACTGCGCCGCGCGCTTGGGATCCTTGTAGGTCGGCTGAGAGGCGTGGTTGGCCTCGTTCCAGACACCCCACTCCTTCACGCCCAGCGGCCGGAACTCGGCGACGATCTTCTTGACCTCGGCCGTGTACGCCGCGACGGACGGCAGCTTCGCCTTCTTCAGCGTGAAGTCGTCGGTAGAGAGGTGCAGCAGCACGCTGACGCCGTTGGCCTGCGCGGCCCGCACGTAGGCCAGCGCGCGGTCCTTCTCGTACGGGTTCGGGTTGCTCATCGCGTTCCACGGGATGAAGTACCGCGTGGTCTTGAGCTTGAGGTCCTTCCAGGCCTGTTGGTCGAACATGTCCTTGTTCTGGTCGCCGATACCGACCCGGATCGAGGACTTGGCCGAGGCTGGGGCAGCCAGTGTCCCGAGGAAGAGCAGCGCCAGCAGGGGAAGCAGCAGGGCTTTCAGTCGTTGCATGGGGGTTCCAAACCGTTCGGAGAGCGGACGTTGCGCCAAGCCGCCGCACGTGGCGCGACAGCGAGCTTGTCAGCCCTTCGCGGTGGCGGGCGCCGCTCCACCTGGGCGCGCCTGTGCGAAATCCGCTACCCGTACGCCGCCGGGGGCAATAGTGTCGTCCCACGAGATGCGCATCGGCGTCGTCGACATTGGAACCAATTCCACCCGGCTGCTGATCGCGGAGATCGACGACCAGGGTCGCCTCAGCGAGCTTGACCGCCGCTCCACGGTCACACGCCTGGGCCGCGGCGTCGATGCCGACGGCAAACTCGGCGAGCCCGCGATGCACGACACCTGGCAGGTCGTCGACGACTACCGCGCGCGGATGCAGGAGGTCGGGATCGACAAGGCCGTCGCCCTCATGACCAGCGCTGTCCGCGATGCGACCAACGGCGCCGCGTTCGCCGAGTCGATCCGCGACCGCCACGGCATCGCGCCGATGGTGCTCAGCGGCGAGCAGGAGGCGCGCCTCACGTTCGCCGGCGCTACGACCGGCATCGAGGACACCGGCGCCGTGCTGGTGATCGATGTCGGCGGCGGCTCGACGGAGCTGGTGATCGGCCGCGGCAACCGCGTGCACTTCCACACCTCGACGCAGCTCGGCGTCGTCCGCCAGGGCGAGCGGCACCTCGAACACGACCCGCCCACGCCGGCCGAGCTCCCGTCGCTCCAGGCCGAGGCGAAGGCGATCATCGCGGCGGCGCTGCCACGCGGGCTCGACCTCCCGTCGCTGCGCGGCATCGCCGTCGCTGGCACGGCGACCCAGGCTGCGGCGATCGACCTCGGCCTCGTGCGTTACGACCCGGCCCGCGTCCACGGGCATGTGCTCTCACGCGCGACGCTCGCCGGCCAGCTCGACCATCTGCGCCAGCTTCCGCTGGCCGAGCGCCAGCGGGTCCGCGGCGTGCATCCCGACCGCGCCCTGGTGATCGTGCCGGGCCTGGCGATCCTGCTCGCCGCGCTTGACGCGTTCCGCTTGCAGGAGGTCACCGTGTCCGAGCACGACATCCTGCTCGGCGCCGCGATCGGGCTGGCGAAACCGACGTCCCGGGCCTAGCCCGCTGCAGGACCGCGCGTCGGCGGCAGCGCCTGCGAGGCGCGTTCACTTGGCGACCCGGAAGCCGATCGTGACCGGCTTGCCCTTGGCGTTGCCGCGCAGCGGCGTGACCGTCAGGCGGTAGCTGCCGGCGGCGAGCCGCTTGCGGCCGAAGGTGCCGCCGAAGGCGAGCCGGACCGCCGGGCTGGAGGTCTTCACCGTCGCGCTGCCCTTGAGCGCCACGTCCTTGCCCTTGGTGCGCTTGGCCACCGTGAGCTGGACCGCGTCGGCCGAGCCGAGCGTCAGGCCGAACGTGCGGCGAGAGGCCCCCTTCGCGAGCGAGAAGCCGGTCTTTCCGCGCAGCAGCGCGGACTTCGGCTTCGCCGTCACCGCCACGGTCGGAGCGGCCTGCGGTGCCTCGCCCAGGCCGCCGCCCTGCGGCGTCTCGCCGCCCTGGCCGCCCTGCGGGGCTTCGCCCTGACCGCCCTGCGGTGTCTCGCCACCCTGGCCCTGGCCGCCGCCCTGCGGCGTCTCGCCGCCCTGGCCGCCCTGCGGCTCAGGCATGCCACCCTGGCCGCCGCTCTGCGGGTCGGGCTCCGGGAGCTGGTACTCGGCCGCGCCGATGTCGACCTGGGCGCCGCCGGCGCCGTTGCCGTCCGCCACGCGCGCCTTGCCGAGCACGTCGAGGGTCTCGTCCACGCCGGGCACCGACGTCCCGGCGTCGACGAGCGGAGAGTCGGCCTGCAGGCGGTAGTCGCCGGTGGCGCGGTCGACGAACTTCAGCGCCGCCGCGGCCAGCGCGATGCGGCCGGTGCTGGCAGGCATGCACGAGCCCGTCTGCTCGAGGGTCGCGAACGCGCTCGTCTTGGTCGTGAGCGTCGCGGTGCCCATCGCGGCCTGCGAGCAGCGCACGTCGACCGAGCCCTGGCCCGTCAGCGACGACACGGTGTCGGTCATCGACGCCGTGCTCGTCTCGCCCGCGGAGTCGGCCTGGACGAACACGCCCTTCTGGTTCGGGCCCGAGCCGGCGACGGTCGAGCGCTTGACCGTCGCGGTCATCGACAGCACGCCGTTGTTCGGGTTCGCGATCTCGATGCCCTTGGCGTTCGCGGTCGCGCCGAGGTCGAACAGCGAGTCGGCGATGTCGACGACGCCGGCGTCCATCGTGAGCGCGATCTTGGACTTGCGCACGATCGTGCGGCGGATCTGGTGGGAGCCGCCAGAGATCCGGATGCCGTTTTCGGCTTCGACGACGGAGCCGAAGACGTCGCCGCCCTGCGGGCTGTGGAGCATCACACCGGTGCCGCTGGACGCCGGGGTCACGACGGAGCCGTCGACGAACTTGCCGGCGCTGAGGCTGAGCGCGACGATGTTCGACGCCCCTGACTCGTCGATGAGGCGCACACGCTCGACCGTGGTCGTCGCCGCGGAGAGGATGCGCGGCTGGGGCGACGCCGAAGACGCGAGCTTGATCGTCAGGTCGCGGAACTTGGTGGTGGCGCTGCCGACGCCATTGAGGTTCACCGCGATCGAGTCGGACGCCATCGCCGCCGAGATCGTGGTCTGGTTCTGGCCGGCGCCGATCACCTCGACGGCTGCCGAGTTGAGGCCGACCGTGCTCGTGATCGGCAGCGTGCCGGGGCCGATCATCACGCGGTCAGCGGTGGCCTGGTCGGCGGCGGCGAGGTTCAGCGCCTCCTGGAGGCCGGCCTGCGTGAACGGCTTGGAGGTGCCGGAGCAGCCGGGCGCGGCGCCGACGCAGTAGTCGGCGGCGTGCGCCGCGGCGGGGGCGGCGAGGACGGCGAGCAGGGAGAGGACCGCGGGAGCGGGCGTGCGGCGGATCGGAGACATGGCGGGTGAGGCGTTCTGTGGTGGTGCGTGTTGAGGCCGGTCCGATGTCCGGACGGCCATGTCCACAGATTCCTGGGGCGCCGCGGCCCCGTCTGCGCCGTGCGCGACGCAGCGAGTGTCACCGCCGTGACACTCGCTCGCCGCCGATTCGAGTGGTGGCGTGTGGGTCGTGGATCGTGCGTGCGATGGGCCGCACGCGAACGGAGGTGGGCGTTAGCCCATTGAGGCTCGCGGGTGGCTCAGCGTGCGTGCGAGGCGCCGCCCACACGCCGCCGCTAACCCAGGTTCGCCTTACGGGGGTACTTCGTGTCGGGGTCGGTCGCGATATTCACGAGCGCGGGCTGGCCGGTGGCGCCGAGCGCGCGCTCGAGCGCGGGGCGCACGTCGGCCGGGTTCTTCACGAGCTCGCCGTGGCCGCCGAGGGCGTTCACGAGCTCGTCGTACCGCGTCTCGGGGCGCAGGTCAGCGGCGAGGGAGTAGCCGTAGATGAACTCCATCGGGTGCTTCTCAAGAGCCCAGATGCCGTTGTTGCCCATCACGCCGACGACGTGGACGCCGTGGCGGGCGAGGGTGTCGAACTCGATGGCGCTGAAGCCGAAGGCCCCATCGCCATAGAGGATCACGACTTCGCGGTCCGGGTGGGCGAGCTTGGCGGCGAGGGCGTAGCCTGGGCCAGCGCCGAGGCAGCCGAACGGGCCGGGATCGAGCCAGGTGCCGGGCTGGTAGCGGTCGACGACCTGGCCGGCATACGACGCGAAGTCGCCGCCGTCGCAGATGACGATCGCGTCGCGGCCGAGCACGTCGACGAGGTCGCCGTAGATCCGCATCGGGTGGATCGGGTGCTGGTCGCTCGTGAGGTCGCCGGTCTGAGCGGCGCGGGCCTGCGTCTCGGCCTCGCGAAGCGCCGCGAGGTTGGCGGCGTCGTGGCCTGCGGCACCGGCGACCCCGCTCGTCAGCGAGGCGAGCGCGGCGGCGATGTCGCCGATGAGCGCCACATCCGCGGCCCGCGGAGGCTGCGCGTCGAACGGCGCGCGCTGGAGGGTGACGATCTTCGTCTCGGGGCCGAACGAGCCGCCGAAGCCGAGCCGGAAGTCGAGGGGCACGCCGACGACGAGGGCGACGTCGGCCTCCTTCAGCGCCCGCGACCGGACGCGCGAGAACGCGAGCTCGTGGTCGGCGGGGATGCAGCCGCGGGCCTGGCCGTTCGTGAAGACGGGCGTGTGGAGCGCTTCCGCGAACGCGACGAGCTCGTCTTCGCCGTGGGCCCAGTAGAGGTCGGTGCCAGCCATGACGACCGGGCGCTCGGCGCCGCGCAGCAGCTCGATCGCGCGCTCGAGGTCTCCCCCGTCGACCGGTGCTTCGGCGGCCAGGGCCGGCGGCGGCGTGTCGAGGGCTGCGGCTTCCATGAACACGTGGTCGAGCGAAAAGTCGACGAACGCCGGGCCGCCGGGCGGGCCCTGGGCGGCAGCGAAGGCGGCGTCGAGCGAGGGCTGGATGTCGTCTGGACCAGTGACCGTTCGCGCCGAGCGCGTCAGCGGCGTGACGAACGGCAGGTGGTCGATCTCCTGCAGCGATCCCTGGCCCCAGCGCATCTGCGGCGCGCGTCCGCCGAGCACGACCATCGGGCTGCGGTTCGTCAGCGCCGAGCCCATCGCGCTCAGGCCGTTGGTCACGCCCGGGCCTGCCGTGAGCGCCGCTACGCCAGGTGTCCGAGTGACTTTCGCCCAGCCCTCTGCGGCGAACGCGGCGGTCTGCTCGTGGCGCACGTCGATGAGCGTGAGGCCCTCGTGCTTGACGCCGTCGTAGAGCGAGAACAGGTGCCCGCCCGAGAGCGTGAAGAGGTGGCTGACGCCGTGCTGGGCGAGGCGCGCCGCGGCCAAACGACCGCCATGCGGCAAATCAGGCATGGAAACTCCCGGGAAGCAGTGGTACCGTCCCCCTTACGAGGGACGCATGTCGGACGAATGGCCTGGAAAAACTCATTCAACCGCCAAACGTTGTGTCTCTGTGAGGTTCGCACGTTATGGTTGGCGCGAGTTCGTGCGGGACCTACCAATTGGGCCCCGCCGTTCATCGCCAACCGCTCTTGGGGAGGAGCCACGGTGACCGCACTAGGTAGCAAGAGACATCCGTACAACCAATGGAGTCCGGACGCTCGCGCGCTTGATCGCGTCGGCGACAAATGGACCCTGTTGATCATCCGCGATCTCGCTGACGGCCCGCGCCGTTTCGTCGACCTGCAGCGCACGCTGCCGGGCATCTCGACGGAGCAGCTCCGGTCTCGCTTGAACCGCATGGTCGACGACGAGCTGCTCACGCGCTCGCGATACCGCGAGGTACCGCCCCGCGTCGATTACGAGCTCACCGAGGAGGCCCGCGCGCTGCTGCCGGCCATCGCCGCCATCGCGCGGTGGGGCTACCAGCACGCGTGGAGCGACGCCCTCGCCGGCGAGCACGTCGACATCGGCGCCATTCTGCGCGCCACGGTCGGCGGCATCGTCACCGACAAGGTCGGCGACGTCGATTGCGTGATTCTCGACGATGCGCACGGCGAGACCCGTTGGCGCGTCGCCCTGGGCGACGGCGTCGGCCGGCTCACCCGCGACCTCGACTCCGAACCGGCCAGCGCGCTGATCGGCAACGAGGCAGCGTGGCGTGCCGCGCTCGGCCCGGGCGGCAGCTCGGAGGCGCTGCAGGTGGCGGGCGACCGCGATCTCGCGCTCGACGTGCTCACGCAGGTGTCGGCGGCCGGCCCGGTCGCTGCCCCGGCTCAGCCGGCCTGATTCGGCGGACGCCGGGCTGACGCAAGCAGCTCCGGCGCGACCGCAACTTCTGAGCTGGCGAGGTGCTGGAGCAGGCGATGAACCGCCTGCTCCTCCCCTGGCTCCTCGCCACGCTCACCAGCCTCGCCCTCGCGGCGGTGCTCGCGGTCGCCCCGGCTCCGGCAGGCGCGGCGCCCGCAAGCAAGGTGCGGTTCGCCATCGCGGACCAGCACACGGCGATGTTCACCGACCCGCGGTGGCAGAGCCTCGGCCTCACGCGCACCCGCTACAACGTGCCGTGGAACGCGGCGACCGATCCGGTCCAGCGCCAGCGCGTCGTCGACTACGTGACCGCGGCGAACGCGGCAGGCGTCGAGACGCTCGTGCATCTCACGGGCCAGGTCGGCCCAGGCGGTTCGCGAGAGGCGCTGCCGACGCGCGGGCAGTACCGCGTGGCGATGCAGCAGCTCGTCGATCTCCTGCGACCGATGGGCGTCAACACCTGGGGCGCGTGGAACGAGGCCAACCACAGCACGCAGCCCACGATCAAGCGGCCCGACCGCGCGGCGCAGTACTTCCTCGACCTGCGGGCGGCGTGCCCCGGCTGCACGGTCGTCGCCCTCGACCTGCTGACGCAGGGCACGCCGTCGTCGACGGGCGGCGCGACGTACCGCGGCTATCTGAAGCGCTTCATGACCGCGCTCGGCAGCAAGCGCTCGCTCGTGAAGGTGATCGGGATCCACAACTACGGCGAGCTCATCGAGAGCAAGGGGCCGTACCGCTCGCGCGACCTGATGCGCTTCGCGCGCCGCTATGCGAAGCCGACGCGCTTCTGGATGACCGAGACCGGCGGCGTGGCGGCCACGCGCACGCGCCCGTGCAGCGAGGCGCGGCAGGTCACCGGGACGCGCCGGATGTTCTCGCACCTGCGGTCGCTCGAGGCAGGCGGCCTCGATCGGGCCTACATGTACAACTGGACCGCCGATACCTGCACCGACCTCTTCGACTCGGGCCTGATCCGCCAGGATGGCACCTCCCGCCCCGCGCTCGAAGTGATCGCCAGCGAGTCGGCGAGCCTGCGGCGGTGAGCGATGCGCGCCGCATCGAAAATTCGTCGGGCGCGCCGCGCAACTTCTGCCTCTAGGCTGGGTTTTGGGGAGAGGCAGCGCGCAACGCACCCCGGCCCAGTCCTCCCGGGCCCTCCGGCCCGCCGCCTCTGCCCCACCCGATGAGCACCCCCGAATCCGCATTCACTTCCGGCGCCGGCGCCGCCCGTGGCGGCCGCGCGTCGCACACGCTGCTCAAGCTGCAAGCCGATGAGCGCCTCGTCGCGCATGTGCGCCGCGGCAACGAAGCCGCCTTTGAAGTGCTCGTCGCCCGCTACCAAGCGCGGCTGCTCGCCTTCTGCCGCCACATGCTCGGCGCTTCGGCCCGCCGCGACGCCGAAGACGTGCTCCAAGAGGTGTTCGCCTCCGCCTACCGCGCGATGCTCGGCGACACCCGCCCGATCAACGTGCGGCCGTGGCTCTACCGCATCGCCCGCAACCGCTGCCTGAACCATCTGCGCCGCGATCCGATGCCGAGCATCGAGGCCATGGAGATGACGGTCGTCGACGAGGGCATCGGCACCGCCGAGACGGTGCACCAGCGCGCCGAGGTCCGCCAGCTCCTGGCCGACATCCAGGCGCTCCCCGAGACGCAGCGCACCGCCATCCTGCTGCGCGAGATCGACGACCTCTCGTACGAGCAGATCGCGCTGGCGATGGACAACACCGTCGCCGCCGTCAAGTCGCTGCTCGTCCGCGCCCGCGTCGGCCTGGCCGAGGCTGCCGAGTCGCGCCGGCTCTCCTGCGACGAGGTCCGCTTCGAGCTCGGCCAGCACGCCGAGGGCCTCGTCGACAAGCTCACGCCGCCCACGCGCCGGCACCTCAAGGACTGCAAGAGCTGCGCCGGCTTCCAGCAGGACCTCAAGGACACCAACAAGGCGCTGGCCATGCTCGCGCCCGCGTTCGGCCTCGTGCTGCTGGTCAAGTCGGTGCTCGCGCCCCTGGGCGGCAGCCACGCAGGCGGCGCCGCGGCCGGCAGCGCCGCGGGCGGTGCAGCCGCAGCTGGTGGCGGCGGCATCATCTCGATCGGCGGCGTGCTCTCCGCCAAGACCATGACCGGCCTGGCCGCGGCCGTCGCCGTGACGGGCGCCGCCGTCGAGGTCAAGCACGTCACGACCCCGTCCCGCCCCGCGATCACCGAGCGCCAGCAGGCGCGCGTCACGGGCGCGCCGCCCGCGGTCCACGGAACCACTGCACCGTCTGGCGGCATCGCGCCGACGGCGGTCGCAGCCAGCACGCCCGAGGCCGAACCCAAGGCAGGCAAGACCGAGGCCGACGCCAAGGAGACGACGCCCGGCACGACCCCGGCGACGACGCCCGACGACGAGCCGCGTGAGACGACCGCGATCACGACCCCGGCCGGCGCGGACTTCCCCGACGGCACCACCGGCACCACCACGCCGTCGACGACGCCGACCATCGAGAGCCGCACCGACACGACGCCGCTGCCGGAGATCGAGGACCGCACCGACGAGGCTCCGGTCCGCGCGCCGGTGCACCTCCCGGTTCCGGTCCCGCCGTCGATGCGCCCGCCGGCGCGTCCGACGACCCCGCCGCCGGCGGCGCAGCCCGCACCGCCGGCC
>JAEYAL010000263.1 GCA_023404805.1 Actinomycetes bacterium
GTCGGCGCCGCCGCGCGGTCCGCTGGTGCCGCCGGGCTTCGCGCCGTTCAGTTCCGGGGTCTCGCCGCAGCCCGCGGCTGCGGCGGCGGCGCCGAGCAGCAGTCCGGCCAGCAGCCGTCGTGAGCGTCTGGACATGCGGGGGCTCCTTGCGTGGGGTGTGTCGGACGCGGCGGGGACGCGCGCGTCTCGGGTGGGTGCTGCGCGGCCGTTCATGGCTGGAGCCGCGGGTCGTAGGTCGGGTCGTCGTACAGCGCCGGACAACCGCCGGCCGCGGCGTCGGGGCGGAGCTCGTAGTGCCACGGCTCGTTGGCGTACACCCGGCAGAGGCCGTAGGCCGCGCCGTGCTCGGCAAGCCAGCTCGCCGCGTCCTTTGGACCGAGGTCGATCGCGTCGCCGCTCACATGCGCCGACCGGTCGGAGGCGGCGACCCACCGCGCCGCTTCCTCCTCTGAGCCGTACTGCGCGACCGCCTCCCGGCGCAGCTGCTCCTGATACGCGGCCGAGCGCCAGCCGCTGTCCACGACGAAGTGCACCCGAGCCGCGGACGCGTCAGCCGCGGCGCGCTGCACGGCGCTGCGCAGGCTCGCATCGAGATTCGCGATGCCAGGCAGGCGGTCGTCGAACACGCTCGTGCCGTCGGGGAGCGCTCCGTCGGCCTCCCCGAGCGCTCCATGCCCGGCGCGCGGCCCGGCATCCGCGGGGAGTTCGCCAGGTGCTTCGGCCGGAGCAGGTGCGCGGGTGCGCTTGCCGCCATCTCGGCGTTCGGGGTCAGCAGCGTGCGTCGGCGCCGCCACGCGCCACGCCTGCGAGGCCGTCAGCGACGACGCCGCCCACCACTGGTAGGCGAACGCCCCTGCGACGAGCAGCGCGAACACCACGGTGACGCGCAGCCCGCGGCGCAGCACGGGATCGGCAGGTGTGGGTGCAGAGCTTCTGTACGGCACGCCACCATCGAACGCGGCGCGGCGTTGCCACCCCGTATGCGCTTTTCGATACGCCGGCGATATGCGCGGTCGTTAGCTTCGAGGGATGCGCGTATTGATCGTCGAGGACGAGCCGTACATGGCTGAGTCCATCCGCGACGGGCTGAGGCTCGAAGCGATCGCCGCCGACATCGCCGCCGACGGCGACGCCGCGCTGAGCCTGCTGAGCATCAACGCCTACGACATCGCCATCCTCGACCGCGACATCCCCGGCCCGAGCGGCGACGAGGTCGCCCGCCGGATCGTGGCGTCCGGCAGCGGGATGCCGATCCTGATGCTGACGGCCGCCGACCGGCTCGACGACAAGGCGAGCGGGTTCGAGCTCGGCGCCGACGACTACCTCACCAAGCCGTTTGAGTTCCAGGAGCTGGTCCTGCGCCTCAGGGCGCTCGACCGCCGCCGCGCGCACCACCGCCCGCCCGTCCACGAGATCGCCGGGCTGCGGCTCGACCCGTTCCGCCGCGAGGTCTACCGCGACGGGCGCTACGTCGCGTTGACGCGCAAGCAGTTCGCCGTCCTGGAGGTGCTCGTCGCAGCCGAAGGTGGTGTCGTCAGCGCCGAAGCGCTGCTGGAGCGCGCGTGGGACGAGCACGCCGACCCGTTCACGAACGCCGTGCGCATCACGGTGTCCGGCCTGCGCAAGCGGCTCGGCGAACCCGAGGTCATCGCGACGGTGGCCGGCGTCGGCTACCGGATCGCGGCAACGCCGGATCTGGGCGGCGGAGCGGTCGATGCGTAGGGAGCCGGGCCTGAGCGTCCGCCTCAAGCTCACGCTCAGCTACGCCGGCTTCCTCATGGTCGCGGGCTTCCTGCTCCTCGCCGGGATGTGGCTGTTCATCTTCCGCTACATCGAGGACGGCGTCGCGTTCCAGACGTTCTCGTGGCTGCCGACCAGCCACCGCGACCCCTTCCACGGGTTCGCGGTCCCGTTTGCGCTGCTGATGGCCCTGCTCCTCCTCGTCGGGCTGGTCGGCGGCTGGCTGCTCGCCGGCCGGATGCTCGCCCCGCTCGACCGGATCACCGAGGCGACCCGCGTCGCCACGACCGGCTCGCTGAGCCACCGCATCGCGCTTCCTGGCCGCAGCGACGAGTTCCGTGAGCTCGCCGACGCCTTCGACGGGATGCTCGCGCGCCTCGAAGCGCACGTCGCCGAGCAGCAGCGGTTCGCGGCCAACGCCTCACATGAGCTCCGCACGCCGCTCGCCATCACGCAGACGCTGCTCGACGTCGCCCGCAGCGATCCGTCCCGCGAGCCCGACGAGCTTGTCGAACGGCTCCACACGGTGAACGCTCGCGCGATCGAGCTGACCGAAGCGCTGCTGCTGCTCAGCCGCGCCGGCCGCCGCTCCTTCGTCCGCGAACCGGCCGATCTCGGTCTGATCGCGGAGGAGGCGGCCGAGACGCTGCTGCCGCTCGCCGAGCAGCGCGGCGTCGCGATCGAGACCTCCTCAGGCACCGCGCCGGCCATCGGCTCGCCGCCGCTCCTGCTGCAGCTCGCGACGAACCTCGTCCACAACGCGATCGTCCACAACGACGCCGCAGGCGGCGGAACCGTCTGGGTCACCGCGAACGCCGACCGGCGCACCGCGACCCTCACGATCGAGAACAGCGGCGGCGTCTTGACCCCCGAACTGGTCGACACCCTGACCGAGCCGTTCCGCCGGGGCTCCGAACGCATCCGCACCGACCACGGCGGCGTCGGGCTCGGCCTCGCCATCGCACAGCGGATCACCGACGCTCACGACGGCACGCTCACGCTCGCGCCGCGGGCCGGCGGCGGCCTCGTCGCGACGGTCCGCCTCCCGGCGGTGCTGGTTTAGCCGAGCAGTTCGACGAACCCGTCCGTCCCGTGCACCCTGATCCGCTGGCCGTCGCGGATCAGGCGCGTGGCGTGCTCGACTCCGACGACGGCGGGCAGGCCGTATTCGCGGGCGATGACCGCGCCGTGCGTCATGAGGCCGCCGACCTCGGTCACGAGGCCGCTGATCGCGACGAACGCCGGCGTCCAGCTTGGATCCGTGAACGCGGTCACGAGGATGTCGCCTGGCTCGAACACCGCGTCGGCGAGGTCGTTCACGACGCGGGCCCGCCCTTCGATCGCGCCGATGGAGACGGGCAGTCCTGGGAGCGCGCCGTCGGGCAGGTCGACGCGGCCGTAGGTCCCCGTGATCGACTCGCCTTCTGACGTGATCACGCGCGGCGGGTCGAGGGCCTCGTAGCTGCGGAAGGCTGCCGAACGCTCAGCGATGAGCTGCGCGTCGACCCGTTCGCCACGCGAGGCGGCGTGGAACTCGTCGAACCGCAGGAAGAAGCAGTCCTCCGCCGCATCGAGCACTCCGGCCGCGGAGAGCCGCCCGGCTTCGGCCATCAGCGCCAGCTTGTAGACGAAGAAGCGCCGCACGATCCCGAACTTGGGGAACTCGCGGTAGCCGCTGAACGCGCGCAGGCGGGCGATCACCGCAGCGGCCTCGTCGGCTTTGGCAGCGCCGTCTGGCAGCTCGAGGAGCCTGGCTAGGATCTCGGCCGTCTTCGCCTCGGCCTCCCGGCGGCCCTCCTCGAAACGGCGCGGGCCCGCCCCCGGTTCGAAGCCGCGCACGTTGCTGAGGATGGCCGGGACCAGCGCCGACGGATGTTCGCGCCAGCGGGGCCGCGTGATGTCGATCTCGCCCACGCACCGCACGCCGTAGCGGTCGAGGAAGCCGGCGATCGCGGCACGGGCTTCCTCGCCGCCCGCCACGGCTGGCAGCGCATCGAGGAAGTCGTCGCCGGGGCCGCTCTCAAGCAGCGCCACCACCTCCTCGTGAGGCCGGACGGCGTCAGCCACATCGAGCAGCGCGAGGCCCATCTCCGAGGTCACATTGCCCGGCACCGACTGCACGAGGACATCGGCCGCGTTCTTCTCGCCGAGCCACGCTTCGAGGTGGTCGTTGAGCCACCAGGCGGCGTCCATCCCAGCCATGATCGCGGGCATGTTGCGCGGGTCGAACGTGATCCGTTTGAGCACCTCGATGTCCTCGCGGATGAAGTCGAACAGCGCCGGGCCGGTGCGGCCCGCGATGTCGCGCTCGAGCTGCGCGAGCGAAGCTTCGGTCTCGGCCACGAGCTCGTCGACGACCGCTGGGTCTGGCGGGGTCGGCGCGGCGTGCGGCAGGGGGCGCGGCGGCGCGGCGGCGGCCTCCGGCGCCTGCTCCGGGATGAACCCGCGGTCGACGATCGCCTGCATCGCGTTTCCGATCAGCGGGTCGCCCTTGCCGAGCATCGCCACGACGGCGTCGCGGGCCGCAGGGACCGCCAGGCGCTCGGCGACGTCGACGAACAGCCGCCCGCCCGCTTCGTGCATCCGCGGCAGCGCCGTCAGCTGCCAGAGCGACAGCCCGAGCGGCTTCATCGGGTCGGTCATCATCTGCTGGTGCCCGACCGAGACGAACACGTGGCGGCCTCCGTCGCCCGCGTCCGGAACAGGGAACAGCGTGGTGATCGGCCGGCTTTGGACGACGGAGAACTCGCCGTCCGCGAGGCACCATTCGATGTCCTGCGGGGAGCCGAACGCCTCCTCGATCTGCCGGCCGAGGTCGGCGAGCTGCACGGCCTGCACCGCGGTGAGGACGGCGTCGCCGCCGACGCGGTCAGCCTCAAGCTGTCCGTCCTTGACGCGGTAGCCCTCGGGCGTCACGACGCCGGAGACCAGCGCCTCGCCGAGTCCACGCACTGCTTCGATCGAGGTGACCGTGCGGTTGCCGCTGATGGGGTCGGCCGTGAACATCACGCCCGCGGCGTCGGCCGGAACCATCCGCTGCACGACGACCGCCATCTCGGCGCCGCGCTGGTCGAGCCCGCTGCGCAAGCGGTAGGCGACGGCCTGCTCGGTGAACAACGAGGCCCAACAACGCCGCACGTGCTCGATCACCGCATCGGCGCCGACGACGTCCAGGAACGTGTCGTGCTGTCCGGCGAACGACGCGCCCGCGGAGTCTTCGGCCGTCGAGCTCGACCGCACCGCGAAGGCGCCGACGGCGCCGAGCCGCGCGACGGCTGCGCGGATCTCCGTCGCGATCGCGGGCGGGAGTTCGACAGCGGCCACCGCGGCGCGCAGCTCCGCGCTCAGCTCGCGGATCGTGGGCGGCTCGTCGGTGCCGTCGAGGTCTGCGAGACGCCCGGCGAGTCTGAGCACCGCCGGGTCGGCGGCGACCGCCACCCGGTAGGCCTCCGTCGTCACGCAGAAGCCCGGCGGCACTGCGACGCCCGGCAGGCGTGTGAGCGCGCCCAGCTGCGCGCCCTTGCCACCGGCGAGCGCGACCTGCTCGCCGGAGATCTCCTCGATTTGCAGGATCGTCATGTGTGCGTTCGTCCCCATTGCCAGTCCCTTCACCCGGTTGCGGCGAGGCAGTATGGGGCACGGCCGGGGCTTGAAACAAGCCCCCTGAGTCGCGATACTTTTGAGGTGGAGAGAGCGTTGGGCGCGGCCACGGCGGTGGTGCGGCGCGGCTAGGTCATGGCGTCTAGTCGAGCGGCAGCTCGTAGTCGAACCAGATCTCGTGGTCGCCTCCGGCCGTCACGCGCAGGCCTCCGCCTCCTGTGATCCCCTCCAGCTCGCCGGTCCCGCTGCCGGGGACGATCGTGAAGAACTCGTCGAGGCGGTCGCTGCCTGTGGTCGTCGCGGAGTGCGCGAAGTTCAGCGTTCCCGTCAGGCCGTTGACCGTCCCTTCAAACGACTCCATCGCGACGTATGTCCCCGCTCCGGCGGCTTGGTCGAACGCCGCGGTGAACAACGTCACGGAGCTGCCGGTGATCTGCCCGTCGAACTCCTTGGTGATGATCGCGAGCCCGACGGGCCTCCCGGTCTGCACTTCGGCCGGCGGCGGAGTGATCTCCGCGGGGACGAACGACGAGACGGTGAAGGGGGCAATGGCGCGCACGAGCGCCAGCCTAGCTGCGGCCGGAGACCGCACCTGGGTCTAGTCGCCCGTCCACCAGTCACGCGCGCCGGTCACGTCCTCGCGGCGCCCTTCTCCGAGGCTCGGCGCGCCGATCACGAGCAGCTCCAGACCGTCTGGTCCGGCTTCGTATCCGCGCCAGGTCCCGGGCGGCACGCGCACCGCATCAAACCTGCGGACGTCGACGATCTCGTCGTCGATCTTCATCCGCCCGCCGCCGCCGACGACGACGTAGATCTCTTCTTGCGTCTCGTGCGTGTGGCCGAACGGAAACCGGTAGCCGGGCGGCACGCGCTGGTACGTCAGGCCGGACTGCTCGAGCTCGAGGGCATCGGTCGCCATGCGGAACTCGAGGTCCGCGGGCCCACCGAAGTTGGAGCCCACGTCGTCTGGGTCCGACGCGAGGTTCTTGAGCGTGAACGGCATGGGCGCGAGCCTATCCGCCGGCGGGCCGTTCCCACAGCTCGAAGCGGTTCCCCTCGGGGTCGACGGCCCAGCCGAAGCGTCCGAACTCGGACTCGTCGAGCGCGTCGACCACCTCGACACCTCCGGAACGCAGCTGGGCGAGCATCGCGTCGAGATCGCGGACGCGGAAGTTCACCATGAACGCCTGGCCGCGCCGCCCGAAGTACTCGGTGTCGGCGTCGAAGACCGCCCACTGGGTCGAGCCGCCCGGCGTCCACTCGAAGGGTTTGGCGCCCCACGCGGTGAGCTCGATGCCGAGATGGTCGGCGTACCACTGCCGCAGCGCCGCAGCCTCCCCCGCGCTGCGTTGAAAGACGCCACCAATGCCGGTCACACGTTCCACGGGCGCCATCGTAGGCCCTCGCCACCGCGAAGCCAGCAGAACCCGCGGCGTCCTCGACCGCGGCCGTACCGTACGGTACGGTATGGCGCATGTCCGCTTCCTTCCGGCTCTCCTCAACGCACCGCGCCCGGCTCGGGTTCGGCCTTCGCGCGCTTACTCCGGCTTGCGCGACCGGCCTCCTCGCTGCGAGCGCAGCACCCGCCAGCCCCGCCAACGTGTCCTCCCTAACTGCACCGGCCCCCGCAACAGCCGCCACGCCCGACCAACCCGTGCCGATGGCGTTCCAGGTCGACGGCGCGGCGCAGGTCCGCACCGGCATCCGCGGCCAGGTGGCGATCAAGGGCACGCTCGGCGGCACCTATGACCCGTCGACCCAGCGGTTCACCGGAGCGTTCAGCCTCGTCCCCACCCGCGCGCACGTGACGGCCCTCGGCATCCCCGTGGTCGCCGAGACGGACTGGATCTTCACCGAACCCGTGAGCGGCAGCTGGCGGGACGGCGTCATGAAGCTTCATGTCGCGGCCCGCATCCGGCACCCGCGGTTGCTGGCGTTCGGCAGCGTCCTCGTGGCAGGCGGCGGCAAATGCGCGACCCGGCGCCCGTCGGTCATCGACCTGCAGTCCGACGCGGCCAGCCCTGTCACCGATCCGTTCGCGGCAGCGACCCTCACCACGACCGGCAGCGGCTTCGCGATCAGCCCGCTCGCCGGCTGCGGCATCCTCGACGGCCTGCTCAGCGCCGTCGCAGCAGGCAGCGGCAACCACGCGAACGTGCGCCTCACCCCGCTCCCTGCCACGTAAGCTGCGCCGATGGCGCGACCCGCACCGGGCGACGCAGCCCGGCGCGGGCCGATCGCAGACACCCTTCGCACGCCGGGCGTCAGCCGGACGCTGCTGACGTCGCTCGTCGCCCGGCTCCCATTCGCCGCGGTCACGGTGCTGCTCCTGCTGCGGACGCGCGACCTGGGTGGCACCTACGCGGCCGCCGGGCTGGTGGTCACGGCGTACGCCGCCGTATCCGGGATCACCGAGCCGCTCATCGCGCGGCTCGCCGACCGCCGCGGCCAGACGCCCGTGCTGGCCGTGACGATCCCCCTCAACGCCGCAGCGTTCGGCCTGGCGGCCGCCGCCGCGTCGCCGGGCGTGCTGGCCTTGGCCGGCGCGCTGATCGGCGCGAGCTACCCGCAGGTCGGCGGGATGGCCCGCACGCTGCTGGTCGAGCTGCTTCCGGACGAGCGCCGCCGCACGGCAGGGTTCGCGCTCGAGACGGGCAGCGTCGAGGTCCTGTTCATCTCCGCGCCGGCGATCTTCGTCGGCGGCGTCGCAGGCCACGCAGGCACGAGCAACGCGTTCATCGCCGCAGCGGCGCTCGCCGCCGCCGGTTCGACGTGGTTCGCGATGAGCCCCGCCTCGCGGCAGTGGCGGCCGAACCCCCACCTGGCGTCAGGACCGGTCCGGCTCGCGACCCCGGCCTACTGCGCGCTGGTCGCTGTGGTCTTCGGGCTGGGCTGCACGCTCGGAACGATCGACGTGGCGCTCACAGCGTTCGCCGAGCACCAGGGGACGCGCGCTGCTGTCGGTTGGCTGCTGGCGCTCAGCGCCGCGGGCAGCCTGGCCGGCGGGCTCGCGGTGGCGCGACTGCCCCCGCCGGGATCGGCAACCCGGCGGCTCGCGCTGCTGCTCGCGCTGCTGCTCGCGCTCCAAGCGGCTACCACGCTCCTGCTGGTCATTCCAGCGTCGCTGCCCGCGATGGCCGCCGCCGTCACGGTGAACGGCCTGACGGTCGCGCCGGCGATGGCGACGGTGTTCAGTCTCGTCGCGGCCGCGGTACCCCGCGGGCGCCTCACCGAAGGGTTCGCGTGGCTCGGGACCGGCCTCATGGTGGGCGCCGCCCTCGGCGCTGCGCTTGGCGGCGCGCTGCTCACCCACGCGCCAGCAGACGCGGCGTTCGCCGTGGCTGCCTTCCCACTCGTCGTCGCGGCTCTCGCTGCAGCGGCCCGGCGGAGCGAACCCGTCGCAACCGACCAGGGCCCACAGCGCGATGCAGGCCGGATCGGCTGACTGCCCCCAGAAACGCCGAAGCGGGCGCGCGACCCAAGGCCGCGCGCCCGCTCCGAAATTGTTCCTGTGGCTAGTGCCCCGGAGCCGTTACGGCTTCGGAGTCAGCGTCAGGTTGATGGTGTTGCCACCACCAGCCGTCAGCGGCGAGACGAGGCCGTTGAGGGCGCCGCAGCCGTTGAGGTCGCTGATCGCGTAGGTGCCAGCGATCGGGCCGCCGGACAGCGGCAGGAACTCGGGCTGCGTCGACTTCAGGTTGATGTCGGACAGGTTCTTGGTCTGGCAGTTGTTGCCACCCGCGAGCGGGATAGCACCGAACAGCTTGACTTCCTTGACCTTGATGCGGACCTTCGAGTTCGTCTTGAGGACGCCATCGATGAAGGTACCGGTCGTCTTGCCCGACGGCACGAAGCCGATCTTGGCGGTCACGGGCAGGAAGCCCGCAGCCGTCAGGCGGCCCGACGTGTCGTCGAGGGTCAGGTCGGCCGAGACGGCGCCAGTGGCCAGCGTGAGCTGAGCGGCGATGCCGCCCTTGAGGTTCAGCGTGCCCGTGGTGAGCGTCTTCAGCTTCGTCGAACCGGCGAGGCCGTACTTGTAGTTGACGACGCCGGTCGGGGTCGGCGTCGGGGTCGGCGTCGGGGTCGGCGTCGGCGTGGGGGTCGGGGTCGGCGTCGGCTCCGTCAGCTCGAACGTGGCGAGCTGCAGGTTCTGCGTGGCCGGGTCGAGCTTGCAGGGGACGTTGAACGTGCCCGGGTCGCCGTCGATGTCGGCGTACGGCTGACGGTCGATATCGGTCGGAGGCGTCGTGAGACCCTCGACCGGCGTGCCGTCCTCGTAGTGGCCGTAGAGGTTGAGGATCAGCTCGGTGAGCACGATCTTCGCGGTGCCGGGGACGTCCAGCGTCAGCGACGGCGTGGTGCCGGACGCGTTCAGGACGAGCGGGTTCGGGATCGGCGGGACGACCGTGTACGGCTCCACGTCGATCGGCACGCGCACGTTGACGCCGGTGCCGTCCGGCAGGACGACGCGCGCACGCGAACCGGTGCCCTTGCCGGGCTTCTGGGCTTCAGTCACGCCGCCGACGGTGTGGAGACCCTCGACCAGGCTGAGGCCCTGCGCGGTCGTGCCACCGGCCGAAGCCTTGGCGGTGATCTTGAACGGTGCCGTCGGCTCGCCGACCGGCCACGAGTTCGGGATGTCAAGCGTGATGTCCAGCGAGAGCGGCTGCGTGCCGATCAGCGGGAACTTGCACTTGTAGTTCAGCGTGGCCGTCTGTGCGGCCTGGGCGCTGGAAGCAGCGGCGCCGATCGCAGTGGCGGCGATGAAACTGGCGGCGGCCAGCTTCTTCGCCTCACGGGACTTGAGAGACACTCTGACTCCTCGGTAGTACCGGCGCGCTATGGACATAGGGACAACGCCTGGTGTTGGTGACAGCCACGAGAACGTGGCGAGCCTCACAGTTTGCCGTTCTGTGAGCGTCCCCACGGCCCGGGGAAGGTGTTCGCCCGGTCAGCCGGCGCGGCACCGCCCGAGAACTCGGGGGATCAGGCCGCTGCGCACCGATCGGGCCATTCCGACCATTTCGACACTGAAGTGGCACGACTGAAGGATTTCGGCGTCAAGTCGGGCAAATCCGGGGCCTTCGAGGGTCGGTCCGAGGCCGGGACGCTCGATCAACTGGCAGAACCAACTCGCCGCCCGAGCGGTCCCGGACGGGACCGCTTCGCCATCTCCACCGGCGTCCGGTTCGAGTCGAACCTGAGGTTCGATGAACGACGAAGGCCGGGTGCGCCGAGGCCTCCCCCACCGCACCCGGCCCGCGCCGCCTCAGGGTGTTCCGCCCTTAGCGCGCGATCGGCGCGAGATTGAGGTTGATCGTGTTGCCGCCACCGGCAGTCAGCGGCGACACGAGCCCGTTGAGCCCGCCGCAGCCGTTGAGATCGCTGATCTTGTAGGTGCCCGCGATCGGGCCGCCGCTGATGGGTTTGAACTCCGCCTGCGTGGACTTCAGGGAGATGTCCGAGAGGTTCTTGGTCTGGCAGTTGTTGCCACCCGCTAGCGGGATCGCTCCGAACAGCTTCACTTCCTTGACCTTGATCCGCACCTTCGAGTTGGTCTTGAGCACGCCGTCGACCAGCGTGCCCGTCGTCTTGCCCGACGGCACGAAGCCGACCTTCGCGGTCACGGGCAAGAACCCGCCCGCCACCAGGCGGCCCGACGTCTCATTGAGCACGAGATCCGCGGTGAACGCGCCGGTCGCCAGCTTCAGGTCCGCAGCGATCGAACCAGTCAGCGGCAGCGTGCCCTTGGTCAGCGTCTTGAGCGTGGTGCTGCCCTTCAGCGCGTAGCCGTAGCTGACGGTGCCTGTCCCACCGGTCGGCGGCGTGGTCGGGGCCGGCGTCGTCGGGTCGACCGGGTTCTCGAGCACACGGAGCGGCAGCGGGTCGCTCTTCGGGCTCCTGAGGCCCTGGTTGTCGACGGCTTCGACCGTGAACGAATACTGCGCGCCCGCCGTCAGACCGGTGATCGTCGCCGTCGTGCCCGTCACGGTCGCGACCGGGATCGGGTTGCTGTCGCGGTAGACGTTGTACTTGGCGACCGTGCCGTCCGGATCGACCGAGGAGTTCCACGTCAGCGTCGCCGCCGTGGCGGTCGGGACCGCCCGCAGGTTCGTCGGCTTGGTCGGCGCCACGTTCGCCGGCGGCGGGTCGCTGGCGAACAGCTCGAACGACGCGAGCTCGAGGCTCTGGCCCGCAGGGTCGACCTTGCACGGCACGTTGAAGGTGCCGGGATCGCCGTCGATGTCGGTGTAGGGGTTGCGGTCGATGTCGCTGGGCGGCGTCCGCAGCCCCTCGATCGGGTTGCCGTCGGCGTCCAGGCCCTTGAGGTTGAGCGTGAACTCCTGCAGGACGACCTGGGCGGTGCCAGGGTCGTCGAACGTCAGCGGCGGCGTCACGCCGGACGCGGTCAGCACGACCGGGTCCGCCACTGGCGAAGCGACCTGGTACCGGTCGATGTTGATCGGGACCCGCACATCGATCCCGAAGCCGCTCGGGGTGGTGACCCGCGCCTTCGCGCTCGTCCCCTTGCCGGGGGCCTCCGCCTCGCTCACGCCCACGATCGAGCGCAGGCCCTCGACGAGGGCGAGGCCTTGGGCGGTCGTGCCGCCCACGGTTGCCTTCACGCCGACCGAAAACCCTGGCGTGGGCGTGTTCACCGGCCAGTGGTCTGGGAGGTCGAGTCCGATGTCGAGGGTCAGTGGCTGCGTCCCGATCAGCGGGAACTTGCACTTGTAGGAGAGCGTCGCGCTGGTGCCCGGCAACGCCTGGCCCGTGCGCGCCGACGCGGGGTCGCCCGCGGTGCGGGCCCCGTCGCCGTCGAACGCCTCGACGCGGAACGTGTAGGAGGTGTTCGGCGTGAGGTTCGTGACCGTCGCCGTGGCACCCGAGACCGTCGCGACCTTCTGCGAACCCTGGTAGACGTCGTAGCCGGCGACGCCGACGTCGTCAGTCGATGCCTGCCATGAGAGCGTCAGCGAGTTCGGCGTCGCCGAAATCAACTGCGGCGCACCTGGCTTCGACGGTGCGGCGTTCGGCGGAGCGGTCTTCGTGGTGAAGATCTGCTCCACCGCCGAGGTCTCATTGCCAGCGATGTCGACCGCCGACACGAGCACGGTGTACTCCGAGTCGGGCGTGAGGCCGGTGATGACCTCGCTCGTCGCCGTCTTGGGGACGCGGATGCCGCCCGAGGGCGCGCCCTCGTACCGGATCACGTACTCCTTGACCCGCGCCCCGGTTGACGGGCTCCACTTGACGTTGATCGAGCGGGCCGAGATGTCGGCGTCGGTGTAGGCGCCCTCGCCGGGCAGGCCTGGGGCCGTGATCGGCTCACCGGTGTCCGCGCCGTTGTCGTAGCCGCCGAGATCGGTGCTCTGGAATGGCTCGAGCTTGCACGGCACGTTGAACGTGCCCGGGTCGCCGTCGATGTCGGCATACGGCACGCGGTCGACGTCGGTGACCGGCGTCGTCAGACCCTCGATCGGGGTGCCATCGGTGTACGTGGCCTGCATGTTCAGGTCGAGCCGCTCCAGCGACGCGCCGATCCGGCCGGGGGTGTCGACCGTGAGCGACGGGAAGCGGCCGTTGCCGACAAACTCGTCGAGCTGGCTCGGAATCGGACCGTCCGCGATGAACGACGAGACCGTGAGCGGGACGCGTACGTTCAGGCCAGCGCCGTCGGGCAGGGCGAGCCGGGTGCGGAGCGCGGTGCCCTTGCCGGGCTTCTGCTCGTCGGACACGAACCCGAGCTTGTGGAGCCCCTCGACCAGCGCGACACCCTGGGCGAAGGTCCCTCCGACGGTGAACACGGTGTGCACCGCGAACGGCTCCGTCGGCACGCCAGGCTGCAGCGGCGCGCTGGGCCAGCCGACGGTCGTCTTCACGGTCAGCGGCTGGGTGCCGACCAGCGGGAACTTGCACCGGTAGCTGATGGCGCCCGCGGGGTTCGGGTTCGTTCCGCCGCCAGTCGTGCGTAGGGAGGTCGTGCCGCTGGACGTGAACTGGCGCTCGGCATCGAACGCCACCACGCGGAAGTCGTACGCGGTGGCGGGCGTCAGGCCGCTCACGGTCGCGCTGGTCCCGGTGACGGTTGCCACGATCGAGCCGTCCTGGAAGACCTCGTAGCCCGCCACACCGTGGTCATCGGACGCTGGCGACCATGACAAGGTGAGCGAGTACGGCGTCGCGCCGTCCAGGACCGGGTCGCCGGGGCGGCTCGGGGGTTGGTTCTCCTCGACCGCGCGGGTCGTGAACGTCTGCACGAGCGCGTCGCTCTCTTCGCCCGCCGCGCTGACCGCGCTGACCGAGAACGCGTAGGCGGTGTCAGGCGTCAGCCCAGTGATGCGCTTGTTGGAGGCAGGAGCCGGGACGTGAATCCCACCGGCCGGCCCACCGGGGTAGCGGATCACGTACTCCGTGAGGCCCGCGCCCGTGGCGGAGCGCCAGCGCAGGTTCACCGTCGTGGTCGTGATGTCGGACGAGACGTAGTCGCCCTCGGCCGGAGCGGCCGGAGCCGTGAGCGGGCCGGAGCCTTCGCCGACCTGCAGCTGCGCGAGGAGCGCGCTCTGCGTTGTCGGGTCGAGCTTGCACGGAACGTTGAACGTGCCGGGGTCGCCGTCGATGTCGGCGTAGGGGACGCGGTCGTTGTCGGTGCGGACCGTCGTGAGCCCCTCGACCGGCGTGCCGTCGGCGTAGGTGCCCTTGAAGTTCAGCGTGATGTCTTCGAGCGTGAGCGCGGCCGGTCCGGGGGCCTCCAGCGCGAGCGACGGGACCTGGCTGGTGAAGTCGATCTCAACCGGGCCGGCACCACCGGTGTTGGCGGCGGCGTCCCAAACCTCAGCGTCAACCGGTGCCTTGATCCGGATCTCTGAGCCGTCGGCGAGCGTGAGCTTCTCGTTCAGCGCCGTGGCGTGGGAGCCGGAGACGGCGGTGACCTTGTCGAGCCCTTCGACCAGGTTGAAGCCCTGTGCGAACGTGCCACCGAACGAGAATGTGCCGGTCACGTCCCAGCTGTCGGTCGGGACACCGGGCTGCACCTCGCTCGGTGCGTCGGTCGCCACCGTCAGTGCCAGCGGCTGCGTGCCGATCAGCGGGAACTTGCACTTGTAGTTGATGGTCGACGTTTGCGCGTGCGCGGCTGGCGCGGTGAGCGCCGCAAGCGCGGCGCTCACCAGCGCGAGCTGGCAAACACGGCGGGACTTGGGAGACATACCGGTTCCTCCGATGGACCGTCGGATCACGCCTTGGGCGTGAGGTTGAGCGTGATCGTGTTGCCGCTTCCTGCCGTCAGCGGTGAGACCAGGCCGTTGAGGCCTCCGCATCCGTTCAGGTCGCTGATCTTGTAGGTGCCCGCGATCGGGCCGCCGGCGATGGGGTTGAACTCGGCCTGCGTGGACTTCAACGTGATGTCGGAGAGGCTCCTCGTCTGGCAGTTGTTACCGCCAGCCAAGGGGATCGCTCCGAAGAGCTTCACCTCCTTGACCTTGATGCGCACCTTGCTGTTGGACTTCAGGACGCCGTCGATCAGCGTCCCGGTCGTCTTGCCAGACGGCACGAACCCGACCTTGGCCGTGACCGGCAGGAAACCGAGCGCGACGAGGCGGCCCGAGGTGTCGTTCAACGCGAGATCCGCGGTAAACGCGCCGGTCGCCAGCTTGAGATCAGCGGCGATCGAACCCGTCAACGGCAGCGTGCCCTTCGTCAGCGTCTTGAGCGACGTGGAGCCCTTCAGCGCGTAGCCGTACTTGACGACCGGGTTGATCGGGATCGGCGTGGGCGTCGGTGTCGTGGTCGTGGGCGTCGGAGTGGGCGTCGGCGTCGGCGTCGGCGTTGGCGTTGGCGTCGGGTCCCACACGGGGGTGGGCGTCGGAGTCGGGGTCGGCGTCGGGACCGGCAGCAGCTCGAAGGTGTCAAGCTGCAGGTTCTGGTCGGCGGCGTCGAGCTTGCACGGCACGTTGAACGTGCCCGGGTCGCCGTCGATGTCGGCGTACGGCGCGCGGTCGAGGTCGGTCGGCGGCGTCGTCAGACCCTCGACCGGCGTGCCATCGCTGTAGTGCCCGTAGAGGTTGAGGATCAGCTCGGTGAGCACAATCTTCGCGGTCCCAGGGGTGTCGAGGATCAGCGACGGCGTGGTGCCCGACGCGTTGAGCACGAGCGGGTTCGGGATCGGCGGGACGACCGTGTACGGCTCGACATCGATCGGCACGCGCACGTTCACGCCTGAGCCATCCGGCAGCTCCACACGGGCGCGCACGGCGGTCCCCTTTCCGGGCTTCCCCGCCTCCGACGCGCCGCCGAGAACCGATAGGCCTTCAACGAGGCCGAGGCCCTGCGCCGCGGTCCCGGCCGCCGTCAGCTTTGCGCTCACCGCGAACGGTGAAATCGACAAATATTGATACGCCGAACTGGGCGTGTCGAGCGAGAGTTCGAGCTGCACCGGCTGGGTGCCGATCAGCGGGAACTTGCACTTGTACTCAAGGGTCGCGTCGAGTCCGGGGGTCGGCGTCGGGGTTGGCGTCGGCGTGGGCGTGGGAGTCGGCGTGGTCGACGGCGTCGTGATCGTCGACGTGGGACCGACGGCGCGAAGGCCTTCCTCATCGAACGCCTCGACGCGGAATTCGTACGCGGTCTCTGGCTGCAGGCCGGTGAGCGTGACCCGAGGATCCCTCACCGTCGC
Organism: Actinomycetes bacterium; assembly: GCA_023404805.1. Lineage (GTDB taxonomy): Bacteria > Actinomycetota > Thermoleophilia > Solirubrobacterales > Solirubrobacteraceae > JAGIBJ01. The sequence goes on from JAEYAL010000263.1 coordinate 16,016, forward strand.
GACACGCTCGTTGTCGCGGAACACGTCGTAGCCGACCGCGCTGCGATCGTCGAACGAGGGTGACCACACGAGCTGGACCGCCGACGCACCCAACGATTCAGGCAAAGGCCAGCCGGGCGTGGACGGCGGCTGATTGGGCGGCAGCGGCTTGGTCCACAGCGTCTGCTCAAGCGCCGCCGTCTCGTTGCCGGACGTGTCGACGGCGGTGATCGAGAACGTGTACGCGGTGTCCGGCGTCAGACCAGTGATGAGCTTGCTCGTGGCTGATCGCGGCACGCGCACACCCTCGGCGGGGCCGCCCGGGTAGCGGATCGCGAACTCTTTGAGGTCCGAGCCAGCCGGGCGCTTCCACTTGACGTTGATCGAATTCGTCGTGGTGTCGTTCGGCCCGTAGGCGCCGGCCGCAGGCGGCTGCGGCGTGCCCAGCGGCACGACGACGCCCGTTTCCCCCACCTCGATCGTGGTGAGTTCCGCGCTCTGGCTGGCCGGGTCGAGCTTGCACGGCACGTTGAACGTGCCCGGGTCACCGTCGATGTCGGCGTTCGGGAGGCGGTCGATGTTGGTCGGCGGCGTCGTCATGCCCTCGACCGGCGTGCCATCTTCGTGGAGCGCCTTGAGGTTCAGGTTCAGGTCGCTGAGCACGATCCGCGCCGGGCCCGAGGCCGCAAACGTGAGCTCCGGCAGGGTTCCTGACGCCTCGAGCACGACCTGCTCGTAGGTCGGCCCCGGGAACGGTGTCGGCCGAAACGGCGTCATGTCCAGCGGCAGGCGGACGGCGTCGGACGTTCCGTCAGCGAGATCGGCTCGCAGCAGTGCCGCGTAGCCCCTGCTGGGGTACTCGGTGTCGCTGACGCTCTCGATGCGCGCCAGGCCTTCTACCAATCCCAACCCTTGGGCGCTGGTCCCGCCGAGCGTCGCCGTGGCGGTGACCGGGCGAGCCGGCAGCACCTGGCCCTCAGGCCAGGTGCCCGGCAGGTCGACCGCAACGTCGAACTGCGTTGGCTGAGTGCCGATCAGCGGGAACTTGCACTTGTAGTTGATCGTGTACGTGGCGGCTTCAGCGGCCGAGGCGCTGAGCGCGGCAGCCGAGAGGGTGATCGCAGCGGCAGCGCCGAGCCGGCGCACCTCGCGGGACTTGAGCGTCATCGCTGTTCTCCGATGGGCGGTCGGGTCACGCCTTGGGCGTGAGGCTGAGGTTGATCGTGTTGCCGCCACCGGCAGTCAGCGGTGAGACCAGGCCGTTGAGGCCTCCGCATCCGTTCAGGTCGCTGATCTTGTAGGTGCCCGCGATCGGACCACCTGCGAGCGGGCTGAACTCCGCCTGCGTGGACTTCAGGGAGATGTCGGAGAGGTTCTTGGTCTGGCAGTTGTTGCCACCCGCCAGCGGAATAGCTCCAAAGAGCTTCACCTCCTTGACCTTGATCCGCACCTTCGAGTTCGAGGTCAGGACGCCGTCGACCAGCGTGCCCGTCGTCTTGCCCGACGGGGCGAACCCGACCTTGGCCGTCACCGGTAGGAAACCGAGCGCGACGAGGCGGCCCGAGGTGTCGTTCAACGCGAGATCGGCCGTAAACGCGCCGGTCGCCAGCTTGAGATCAGCGGCGATCGAACCCGTCAACGGCAGCGTGCCCTTCGTCAGCGTCTTCAGCGTCGTCGAGCCCTTCAGCGCGTAGCTGTACTTCACGGTCCCCGTCGGAGTCGGAGTCGGCGTGGGCGTCGGCGTTGGCGTCGGCGTCGGCGTTGGCGTCGGCGTTGGCGTGGGCGTCGGCGTCGGCGTCGGGGTTGGGGTTGGCGTCGGCGTCGGGGTCGGCGTCGGCGTGTGGCTCGTCAGCTGGAACGTCGCCAGCTGCAGGTTCTGCGTGGCCGGGTCGAGCTTGCACGGCACGTTGAACGTGCCGGGGTCATTGTCGATGTCGGCGTAGGGGGCACGGTCGATGTCGGTCGGCGGGGTCGTGAGACCCTCAACCGGGGTGCCATCGCTGTAGTGCCCGTAGAGGTTGAGGATCAGCTCCGTGAGCACGACCTTCGCGGTGCCTGGCGCGTCGAGCGTCAGCGACGGCGTGGTGCCGGACGCATTGAGCACGAGCGGGTTGGGGATCGGCGGAACGACCGTGTACGGCTCGACGTCGATCGGCACCCGCATGTTGACGCCGGTGCCATCCGGTAGCTCGACGCGGGCGCGGGACGCCGTGCCCTTGCCGGGCTTTTGCGCCTCAGTAACGCCGCCGATCACCGACAAGCCTTCGACCAGGCCGAGGCCCTGAGCGGTGGTGCCGCCGGCCGATGCCTTGGCCTTGATGGCGAACGGCGCCGTCGGCTCGCCCACCGGCCACCGGTCCGGGAAGTCGAGGGAGATGTCCAGGCGCAGCGGCTGCGTCCCGATCAGCGGGAACTTGCACCTGTAGTTGAGCGTCGCGTCGACACCGGGTCCCGGCGTCGTCGGCTCGGGCTGCGTCTCAGGCGTGGTGATCTGCGACTCGGGGCCGACCGCGCGCAGGCCTGCGGCGTCGAACGCCTCGATGCGGAACGCGTAGGTGTTCGAGCGCTGCAAACCGTTGACGGTGAAGCTCGTGCCGGTGACCGTGGCGATCTTCGCGCCGTCCTGGAAGACGTCGTACCCGGCAACGGCGTTGTCGTCGGACGACGACAGCCAGGAGAGGTGCACCGACGTCGGCGTCGCGCTCGTTGCCCACGGCGCTCCCGGAGCGGTCGGGGGCTGGTTGACCGGACCCGCCTTGGTGGTGAACACCTGCTCGAGCGGCGTGGACTCGTGCCCCGCACCATCGACGGCGGTGAGCGAGAACGTGTACTCGGTTTCCGGCTCCAGGCCGGAGATGCGCTTGCTCGTGGCCGACCGCGGGACGCGGATGCCCTCTGCCGGGCCGCCCGTGTAACGGAGCATGTACTCCTTGAGGTCGGAGCCCGCCGCCCGCGTCCACTTCAGATTGACCGATTCCGAGGTGATGTCGCCCGCGGTGTAGGCGCTGTCATCGGGGCGGCCGGGCGATCCGAGCGGCACGAAGACGCCGTCCCCGACATCCACGGCGTCGAGCTCGTTGCTGGAGCCGGCCTCGAGCTTGCAGGGCACGTTGAACGTGCCGGGGTCGCCGTCCATGTCCTGGTACGGCTGACGGTCGATGTTCGTGGGCGGGGTGGAGAGCCCCTCGACCGGGGTGCCGTCTTCGTAGAGGCCTCGGAGGTTCAGCTGGAACTCCTTGAGCAGCACCCGGGCGGGGCCTGCCGCGTCGAACGTCACCGAGGGCGTGGTCCCCGTCGCGGTCAGCACGATCGGGTCCGGGATCGGCACGGCCACGCGATAGGTCTCCATGGAGAGCGGGACGCGCAGGTCCATCGACGAACCGTCGCCGAGCTCGACGGCTCCGAGCAGGCCGAGGCCCTTCCCGGGGTGCTGCGTGTCGGTGACCCCCTCGATGCGGCTAAGCCCCTCGACCAGGCCGAAGCCTTGGGCAGCGGTGCCCCCGATCCAGGCCGTGACGGCCACGGGGTAGCCCGGCGTGGGCTCGCCCGCGGTCCACGCAGCCGGGAAGTCGACATCGACGTCGAGGGTCACGGGCTGCGTGCCGATCAGCGGGAACTTGCACCGGTAGAGCAGCGCGTCGCCTGGGACCGGCGGCGTCGGCGTAGGAGTCGGCGTCGGCGTAGGAGTCGGAGTCGGAGTCGGCGTCGGAGTCGGAGTCGGAGTCGGGGTCGGGGTCGGCGTAGGAGTCGGCGCCGGATCCGTGAAGACGGTCTGCTCGAGGGGTTCCGTCTCGTTCCCCGCGAAGTCGATGGCCGACACCAAGACGATGTACTCGGAGTCGGGCGTCAGGCCGGTGATGAGCTTGCTGGTCGCTGGCGCCGGCACGCGGAGGCCGCCAGCCGGCGCGCCCTCGTAGTCGATGCGGTACTCCTTCACCCGCCAGCCAGCTGACGGCCCCCAGCGCAGGTTCACCGAGGTCGAGGTGAAGTCGCCCGGGACGTACTCGCCAGGGCTGGGGTTGCCCGGCGCGGTGATCGGCTCGCCGTCGTCATGGTCGACGAGCAGTTGTGCGAGGCGGAGGTTCTGGCCGACCGGGTCGAGCTTGCACGGGACGTTGAACGTGCCCGGGTCGCCGTCGATATCGGCGTACGGCTGGCGGTCGACGTTCGTCGGCGGGGTGACCATTCCGTCGACGGGCGTGCCATCGGAGTAGAGGGCCCGGAGGTTGAGGGTGAGCTCCTGCAGGTCAAGCGCGGCCGGACCAGTCGGCTGCAGGGTCAGCGGGCGCATGGCGCCGCCGCCGTTGAACACCACCGGACTCGGCATCAGCGGCTTGATCGGGAGCGGCGCGATGTCGACCGGGACCGGCACGCTGACACCCGAGCCGTCGGCGAGGCTGAGTCGGCTGCTGAGCGCGGAGCCCTTGCCGGGCCGTTCTGCCTCAGTGACGCCGACGATGCGGTCGAGGCCTTCGATCAGCCCGAGCCCCATCGGGAACATGCCACCGACCGACAGCTTCGCGGACACGCTGTAGGGAGGGAGCTCCTGGTCCGCAGGCACCCGGTCCGGGAGGTTGGCCGAGACTTCAAGCGCGACGGGCTGCGCCCCGATCAGCGGGAACTTGCACGTGTAGTTGATCGTCGAGACCTGCGCAGCGCTCGCGGCTGAGGCTCCGAACGAGGCGGCTGCGGAGAGAGCGACGGCGCTGGCGACGGCGAGCTTGCGCGCCTCACGGGACTTGCGGGACATCCGGCTCCTCGGGTGGGACAGGGGCGGGCCGGCGCGGACTGCCGGACACCGCCGAGGTGATGACGACCTCCACTATATGTGGGCGTAGTCACATTGTGGTGGTTTTTGTCAGTCCCAATGACAACGGGTGGCGATGCACCGGATCGCCCGGTACCTCGCCACCCGAAAGTACGGGCGTTTCGGCTGATCACGGCCTCAACGGCCGTGGGCGCCGGCAGCGCAAGCCGCCGACGCCCACCGAACGCCAGACTGGCACGACTGAACGCCGTGCCAAACGGTACGTAGCGCTTAGCTCACCTTGGAGCAAGCCGGCTCGTTGACGAGCGCGTCCGAGAGCGACTTGTGCTCGGACAGCTCGGCGACCGGGCCCTGGTACTGGTTGAGCTTCGTCATCTGCTTGCCGAGGTCGGCGACCACCGAGTTGATGTCGGCGGCGTTCTGGGCCTCAGCGGCACGCAGACTGCGGCGGATCTTGGCGACGTCGTCCTCGACGCCGCTCATCCGCTTGACCGCCTTGTCCCAGGCGGCCTTGTCAGCAGCGGCCGGCGGCGGGCCGACCTCCTTGACGGTGTCGACCTGCTCCTCGAGCTGCTCGCCGACGTCGGAGAAGAACGTGATGAGCGCCTTCTTCGTCGCTTCGGGCGACTTGGCATCGACCTTCGGCGGCTGCACCTCGGAGGCCTTGCCAGCCATCGTGGTGCAGAGCTTCGCGGCCCAGCTCGTCTCGGGTGTCGACGGCCGGGGGGTGGTCTCGCCCCCCGTCGTCGCCTGGGCGTCGCCTTTGGGCTTGTCGTCGTCGCCGCAGCCGGCGAGCGCCGCCGCCGCAAGCACTGCGGCGACGGGGATCGTGGTGATTCGTAGCTTCACGTGAGAGCTTCCTAAGAGAGGTTGCTAACAGTTTGACGGGACGGGCTTGCCGGCGAGCCGGTCGGCGATGTACGCGTTCACGTCGGCGTTGCCACGGGCGACCGTGGTGATGTGGCCGGTGTCGAACACCTTCCACTGGACCTTGACGCCAGCCGCGCAGTAGCGGTCGCGCAGGGTCTTCGCCTGGTTGAACGGGACGATCGGGTCGTTCGACGCGTGGTACTGGAACACCGGCGCGTTGATCGGATCGGCGCCCAGCGTGTTCTCGCCGACGCGAGTCAGCCACTCGGGCGCGCCGAACGGGCTCGGGTCGGTGTAGTCCGCCGACTGCTTGCCGGAGTAGCCGGTGAGCAGCTCGATCGTGCAATCGGTCGTCTCGACCTTGTTGATCACGTCGACGCCCTCAGGCAGCAGGTAGTCGTCGAGCCTCAGCTCGTCCGGGTAGGCGTTGTTGAGGCCGACCATCGCGGCGAGCTCAAAGCCGAAGGCCGGCTTGCGCTCGAGGCTCAGGGCGACGTTCGCGAGACTCGACGGCACACCGCCGCCGGCGACGGCGACGAGGTCGAGCTCCGGCGCGTAGGTGGGCTCCATCTGGCCTGCCCACATCGTGGCGCCGCCACCCTGCGAGAAGCCGCGGAGGATCACCTTCGGAGTCGCCGAGAGGCCAGCCTCGGGGAGGCGGCTCGCAGCGCGGGCCACGTCGAGGAGGGCCGCGCCCATCGCCTTGCCGACGATGTACGTGGTCTTCGGGTTCTCGTGGTAGCCCTCGTAGTCGGTGACCGCCACGGCGTAGCCCGCCTTGAGCATGTCGTTGACCGCGGCCTGCTCATAGAACGCGCCCGAGTTGATGAAGCGCGAGACCGCGCAGCGGAACGCCTGGCCGGTGGTCCCCGGGGCGAGCGCGACGACCGGAGTCGACGCGGTCGCGGTCTTCGGCACGAGGATCGTGCCGGTGACGACGTTGCGCTGGCCGAGCGTGTTCGTCGACAGGTACATGACCTGCCAGGCGTTCGCCAGCTTGCGGGCGGTCGGCGGGCCGGCCTTGGCCGGACGCGCGCGGATGATGTCGCCCGGCGCGCCGACCGGGATCGAGGCCGGCGGCGTGTAGAACGGATCGGGATCCGCGTTCGGCGTCGGGGCCGGCTGGTTGCGGTCGATCGCCGGAGCGGCGATCGCCGTGGCGGCGGGGCTCAGCGGCCCGGCGAGCATGAGGCCCGCGAGGGTCGCGGCGGCTGCCTTGCCGTAGCGTGACTTGAGGAAGTGGTACATGTCCGTGCTCCTCGCCCTAAGCCGCGGCTTGGGGGGTCAGGGTGAGCGAGATCGTGTTGCCGGATCCGGCCGTCACGGGGCTCACGAGGCCGTTGAGGGCGCCGCAGCCGTTGAGGTCGCTGATCGAGAACGTGCCGTTCAGCGTGCCGCCTGCAGCGACCGTGAAGCCGGCGTTGCTGACGAGCTTGACGTCGGACAGGTTCTTCGTCTGGCAGCTGTTGCCGCCCGCGAGCGGGATGGCACCGAACAGCTTGACCTCCTGGACCTTGGTCCGGAGCTTGGTGTTCGTCGTGAGCACACCGGAGGTGAGCTTGCCGGTGGTCTTGCCGGACGGCACGAAGGCCACCTTCGCGGTGACCGGGAGGAACCCGAGGGCCGTCAACCGGGCCGACGCCAGGTTGAACACGAGGTCGGCCGACAGGTCGCCCGCCGACGTCCATGCGGCGTTCGCGGTGCCCTTGAGCGGCACGCTGCCACGGGTCAGCGTCTTGATCTGCGCGGCGCCGGCGGTGTTGTAGACCTTGCTCGTGATGCCGCCGCCGGTCGTGGTGACCCGCAGCTCGGCGCTTTGTGGCGAGGCGTTGCCTGCGGCGTCGCGGGCGCGGACTTTGAACCCGTAGCCGGTGTTCGCGGTGAGGCCCTGGATCGTGGCCGTCGTGGTGTTGCCGCTGACGCTCGTGACGAGCGCGCCATCGCGGTAGACGTCGTAGCCGGCGACGGCGACGTTGTCGGTCGACGGAGCCCAGGACAGCGCGACGGAGGTCTCGCCCGGAACGGCCGAGAGGCCACCCGGGACGCTCGGGGCCTGGTTGTCGATCGACTCGTCGACGACCTTGATCGTCGCGAAGGTGTTGTTCTGGCCCGGCGCCTGGAAGCACTCGGACTCGAAGCGGTCGACGCCGCTGAGCGTCCCGTCGGGCAGGCGCGGCGTGAGGTCGAGGACGAGGTCGCCGATGGTGATCACGTGGTCGCCGAGGTCGTCGAGCGTCAGCGACGGGGTCTCGCCGGTAGCCGACGTCGTAAAGCCGCCGGACGTCGGGAGCGTCGTCTTCTCGATGACGGTCGGGACGCTGAGGTTCAGCCCGGAGCCGTCCGGCTTCTTGAGGCGGGCGGCGGCGTTGGCCGTGCCTTCGATCGAGACCGCTTCGAGCGCGCGGAGGCCGAACGTGGCCTGCGCCGACACGTCGGCCGACGCCTTGATCGCGAAGGCGCCCGTCGGCTCACCGACCGGGACCGTGGCGGGGATGTCGCTCGTGATCTTCAGCGACAGCGGCTGGGGCGCCATCAGCGGGAAGTTGCACGTGTAATTGAGGTTGACCGAGATCGGCGCGGCCTGAGCGGCCGGCGCGGCGGCAAGCAAGGACGCGGGGAGCAATGCGGTGGCAAGCGCTGCGCGCCAGCCGGTTCGCGCCCCACCACGGATGCGGAGAAGTGACACAGGGACTTTCGGACTGTTGGGACAGGGTCTAGCCGCCGGACAAAGCGCCTAGAACGCGCAACGCCCCCGCCACCAGATGGCGACGGGGGCGTCTTGCGAAGAGCTAGAAGCCTAGCTCATATGCGTAGAGAGTTCTACGGCTAGCGCTTAGGCCTTCGGCTTCAGCGTGATGTTGATCGTGTTGCCACCACCGGAGGTCAGCGGCGAGACGAGGCCGTTGAGGGCGCCGCAGCCGTTGAGGTCGCTGATGGAGTACGTGCCAGCCAGCGGGCCACCCGAGAGCGGGAGGAACTCGTTCTGCGTCGACTTCAGGTTGATGTCGGACAGGTTCTTGGTCTGGCAGCTGTTGCCACCCGCGAGCGGGATAGCACCGAACAGCTTGACTTCCTTGACCTTGATGCGGACCTTGGAGTTGGTCTTGAGGACGCCGTCCTTGAGGCTGCCGGTCGTCTTGCCCGACGGCACGAAGCCGATCTTGGCGGTGACGGGGAGGAAGCCAGCAGCCGTGAGGCGGCCGGACGTGTCGTTCAGCGTCAGGTCAGCCGAGACTGCGCCAGTGGCCAGCGTCAGCTCCGCGGCGATACCGCCGGTGAGCGAAAGCGAGCCCTTGGTGAGGGTCTTCAGCGTCGTCGAGCCGGTGAGGCTGTAGCTGTACTTGATCGGCGGCGTCGTGGGCGGCGTCGTCGGGAGGGGCTTGGTGGTCACGTTGACCGTGCCGCCCGTCGACTTGTTGCCCGCGGCATCCTTCGCCACAACCTTGAAGGTGTAGGGCGTGTTCGGCGTGAGGTTGTTGATCGTCGCGGTGAGGCCGGTGCCCGAGGCGACCGGCGTGGTGCCGGTGCCCTGGTAGACCTCGTAGCCCGTGACACCGATGTTGTCGGTGGACGCGGACCAGTTGATCGTCGCCGAGTTCGTCGTCGTCGTGCCCGTGACGGTCGGGTTCGACGGCGGCGTCGTGTCGGCCTTGGTCTTCACGGTGCCAGCGGCGGAAGCCGGACCCTCTGCGCCATCATCGTCAGTTGCCTTGACGGTGTAGGTGTAGTTGGTGTTCGGCTGGAGGCCGGTGATCGTGGTCGTCGTAGCGCCCGTGGTCGAAGCGACCTTGGTCGCGCCGGCGTACACGTCGTACTTGGCGATCGTGCCGTCCGAGTCGGTGGCAGCGCCCCAGCTCAGGGCGATGGTCGTCTCGGTCGAGGTGCCGGTCGGCGCGCCCGGAGCACCCGGAGCGACGTTCGGCACCGGGCCGCACTCGACGGTCGTGTAGTGGGTCTGCTCGAGACCCTCGCCGACGAGGCCCTCAGCGTCCTTCGCCGTGATGGTGAAGATGTACTCCGAGTCAGAGCCGAGGCCCGTGATCTTCTTGGAGAACACGCCGGTGTTCGCACCAGCAGGGACGACGACGCCACCAGCGGGGGCACCCTCGTAATCGATGATGTACGAGACGACGGCCTTGTCGTCGGTCGCCGGGCGCCACTTGATGTTGATCGAGTCGCACTGGAAGTCCGACTCGATGTAGTCGCTCGGCTGCGGGACCGTCGGGGCGCTCGGCGCCTGGTTGGTCGGCGTCGGCGTCGGCGTGGGGGTCGGCGTCGGCGTGGGGGTCGGCGTCGGCGTCGGGGTCGGCGTCGGGCCGGTCAGCTGGAACGTGGCGAGCTGGAGGTTCTGGCCAGCCGGGTCGAGCTTGCAGGGCACGTTGAAGGTGCCCGGATCGCCGTCGATGTCGGTGTACGGCGCGCGGTCGATGTCGGTCGGCGGAGTCGTCAGACCCTCGACCGGCGTACCGTCGCTGTAGTGGCCGTAGAGGTTGAGGATCAGCTCGGTGAGCGTGATCTTCGCGGTGCCGACAGCGTCGAGCGTCAGCGACGGCGTGGTGCCCGAAGCGTTCAGGACGAGCGGGTCCGGGATCGGCGGGACGACCGTGTACGGCACGACGTCGATCGGCACGCGGACGTTGACGCCCGTGCCGTCGGGAAGGTCGACGCGAGCACGCGAAGCGGTGCCCTTGCCGGGCTTCTGCGCCTCGGTGACGCCGCCGATGACCGACAGGCCCTCGACGAGGCCGAGGCCCTGAGCGGTGGTGCCGCCAGCCGAAGCCTTAGCGGTGATCGCGAACGGAGCGGTCGGCTCGCCGGCCGGCCACGTGTTCGGGATGTCGAGCGTGATGTCGAGCTTGAGCGGCTGCGTGCCGATCAGCGGGAACTTGCACTTGTAGTTGAGGGTTGCCGTCTGGGCGGCCTGCGCGGTGCCAGCACCGAACGCAGCGAGGGTGGCGGTGCCGGCTACCGCCAGCAGGCCCACCTTGCGGGACTTCAGGGACATGGTTTCTCCTAGAGGGACACACGTCTCGCGCGGACAGCAACGCGACGCTGTTGGGACTGAGAACGCAGGGTAACCCGCCTTCTCGCAGCGCATCGTAGCAGTGTGATCCGGCGCACTTCCACTACCGCCCCGGTCAGAGCGTCAGGGCCCAGCGCGGTCCCCAGCGTTACCCCTGTCGGGACCGCGATACACCGCCCCGCAACGCCAGGTGCGGCGCGCGCGCCCAATGGGCACCGCACGCCGCACCAGCGTGTTCCTAGAAGTGTCCGTGCGCCCTAGGAGGCAGGGATCAGATCGAGGTTGATCGAGTTGTTCCCGCCAGCGGTCAGCGGCGAGATGATCCCGTTGAGGAGACCGCAGCCGTTGAGGTCGCTGATGGCGTACTTGCCGGCGATCGGACCACCCACGAGCGGGCTGAACTCCTCCTGCGTGGACTGCAGGTTGATCGTCGACAGGTTCTTCGTCTGGCAGCTGTTGCCGCCCTGGATCGGGATCGCGCCGAAGAGCTTGACTTCCTTGAGCTTGATCCGGACCTTCGAGCTCGTCTTCAGGACGCCGTCGACCAGCGTGCCCGTGGTCTTGCCCGACGGCACGAGGCCGACGCGGGCGGTGACCGGCAGGAAGCCCGCGGCGGTCAGGCGAGCCGACGTGTCGTTCAGCGTCAGATCGGCGGTGAACGAACCGTCAGCCAGCTTGAGCTTGGCGTCGATCCCGCCCGTCAGCGGCAGCGTGCCGCGCGTCAGGGTGTTGAGGTTCGTCGAACCCTTCAGCGTGTAGGAGTAGTCGACCGTGCCGGTCGGAGTCGGAGTCGGCGTGGGCGTCGGCGTGGGCGTCGGCGTCGGGGTCGGCGTCGGGGTCGGAGTCGGCGTCGGCGTCGGGGTCGGAGTCGGCGTCGGGGTCGGAGTCGGGCCGCCGTCCGTCAGCTGGAACGTCGCCAGCTGGAGGTTCTGGCCGGCTGGGTCGAGCTTGCAAGGCACGTTGAAGGTGCCCGGATCGCCGTCGATGTCGGCGTACGGCTGGCGGTCGATGTCGGTCGGCGGTGTCGTCAGACCCTCGACCGGCGAGCCGTCGGCGTAGTGGCCGTACAGGTTGAGGATCAGCTCGCTGAGCACGATCTTCGCGGTACCCGGGACGTCGAGCGTCAGCGACGGCGTCGTGCCCGAGGCGTTGAGCACGAGCGGGTTCGGAATCGGCGGGACGACCGTGTAGGGCTCGACATTGATCGGAACACGCACGTTCACGTTGGTGCCATCAGGCAGCTCGACGCGAGCGCGCGACGCCGTGCCCTTGCCGGGCTTCTGCGCGTCGGTCACGCCGCCGACGGTCTTCAGACCCTCGATGAGGCCGAGGCCCTGCGAGGTGGTGCCGCCAGCCGAAGCCTTGGCGGTGATCGCGAACGGAGCGGTCGGCTCACCGACCGGCCACGAGTTCGGGATATCGAGCGTGATATCCAGCGAAAGCGGCTGCGTACCGATCAGCGGGAACTTGCACTTGTAGTTGACAGTGGCCGTCTGAGCGGCCTGCGCGGTGGAAGCACCAAACGCACCAAGGGCGGCAGTGCCGGCGATCGCCAGCATGCCCGCCTTGCGGGACTTGAGGGACACGTTGTTCTCCTGGGAAAGGACCGCTTCGTCCTGGACAGCGTCCGAAGCGGCTGGGACTCGAGACCACCGGGGCTACCGGCGATCTCCCGGTGAACCGTAGCGTGTGATTGACCGCACTTCCAGCGATTTGACGGTCAGTGTGATTACCCCAAATGGATCATTTTGATTACCCACTTTGGGTCACCGAAGTTACCCCTATAACCGCGGGCGGTGAACGCGGTTTCGCGCCGCGATAGAGGGTTTTGACGCTCGTATCGGAACTTGTCCCTACGCTCTGGGCGGTCCAACCTCTTGCAGGCCCGCTGCGCCAGCTCCTTCCCCGCTTGTCCTCTCCGCCCAACCCGTTCCCGCCCGGCTCGCCGTGGACCCGCTCGCGGCCCGTGCACACGCGCGCCGGGCCGCCCGGCCTCGCTGCGCTCCTCGACGCGGAGCGCAGCGTGCTGCGCGAGCACCATGAGCGGCTGCGGGCGCTTGCCGACGCCGAGCACGCCGCGGAGCTGCGCGCCCTTGCGC
>JAEYAL010000303.1 GCA_023404805.1 Actinomycetes bacterium
GGGGGGGGCCCTGAGGGGCCCCGCGGCCCCCACTGCGTATACGGTGGCGGCACCCACCGGGAACGCGTCAAAGCCGGGCGCCGCCCCGTGTCCGCCACCACTGGGAGTCCCCTGCCGTGTCTTTCCCTAGCCGCGCCTCGGCGCGCGCGTTGCTCGCCGCCGTCGCCGTCCTGACGCCTGCCGCCATCGCTGCTCCGGCGTCCGCCGCCATCGTCATCAACGAGGTCGAGTCCGACGGCGCCGTCGACTTCATCGAGCTCAAGAACACCGGCGGCGCTGCCGTCGACATCGGCGGCTACGTCCTCAAGGACAACAACAACGGGAACAGCTTCACCATTCCGGCCGCGACCTCCGTGGACGCGGGCGGGTACTTCGTCGCCAACGCGCTCGGGTTCGGGCTCGGCAGCGCCGATTCGGCACGCGTCTTCGAACCCGGCGACCTCGTCACCCCGATCGACAGCTACTCGTGGACCGACCATGCCGGCGTGACCTTCGGCCGCTGCCCCGACGGCACGGGCGCCTTCGTCAACACCACGACGGTCACCGCCGGCGCCGCCAACGACTGCTCGACGCCGCCGGTGCCGCTGCCCGCCGAGACCTGGCCCGGCGCGACCGCCGTGTCCACCGTTGGCGAGCTCGGCTTCTTCGGCAGCAACCTCAGCGGCCTGGCCTACCAGCCGTCGGGCACTTCCGCGCCCGGCGTGCTCTGGGCGGTCCGCAACGGCCCTTCAACGCTGTTCCGCCTCGTCCACGACGGGACGACATGGGTCCCGGACACCGCGAACGGCTGGGCTGCCGGGAAGACGCTCGTCTTCCCTGACGGCGGCGGCGTTCCGGACGCTGAAGGCGTCACGCTCGCGAGCGGCGACGCGGGCGGCGTCTTCGTCTCGATCGAGCGCAACGACCTCGGAGGCTTCGCGAACACGAGCCGCCCCGGCGTGCTGCGCTTCGACGTGACCGGCGCTGGAACGACCCTCACCGCCACCCGCGACTGGAACCTCAGCGCGGACATCCCCGGACTCGGCGCCAACGCGGGCCTGGAAGCCGTCACCTGGGTGCCGGACTCGCTCCTGACCGCCAAGGGGTTCAAGGACGAGTCGACCGGCGCCGCCTACAACCCGGCGACGCACCCGAACCACGGCAACGGCCTGTTCTTCGTCGGCGTCGAAGCCGACGGCCGGATCATCGCCTACGCGCTGAACCAGTCCAACGACAGCTTCACCCGCGTCGCGGCGTTCGCCAGCGGGTTCCCGAAGATCATGGACCTCGCGTACGACCCCGAGACCACGCACCTGTGGGCCGTCTGCGATGACACCTGCGAGGGCAAGACCTCGACGTTCGACATCGCCACCTCCGGCGCCGACGCCGGCAAGTTCGTGATCTCGCACACCTACGCGCGGCCGGCCGGCATGGCGAACCTCAACAACGAGGGCTTCACGATCACGCCGCAGGCCGAGTGCTCCGGCGGCCTGAAGCCGGTCTTCTGGGCCGACGACAGCCAGACCGGCGGCTACGCGCTGCGCACCGGGAAGCTCAACTGCACCGAGGTCCCGAAGAGCGACCCGCCGAAGAACGACCCGCCGGTGAACAGCCCGCCCGTCGGCGGCGGCGCGACGCCGCAGCAGCCGATCCTGTCGCCCGCCGCGACCGTGTTCAAGCCGGTCCTCGCCGCGCTGCCCGCCAAGGCCAAGCCGTCGAAGAAGGGCCGCGTCGCCGTCACCGTGTCGTGCACCGCGGTCGATCCGGCCGGCGTCGCGCCCGGCAGCTGCGAAGGCTCGCTGAAGCTCACCGCCAAGATCGGCAAGAAGACCAAGACGCTCGCGACGGCGACCTTCAAGCTCGCGGCCGGCAAGGCGGGAGAAGTCTCGCTGAAGCTCTCGGCGACCGCGAAGTCGGCGCTGAAGAAGGGCTCGCTGAAGGCCACCGCCACGGCCACGGTCGGCGCGCAGACGGCGACCAAGCCGATCACCCTCAAGAAGACGAGCTAGGCCGCCAGCCGCCCGTACACTCGGCACGGCCGCCCGTACACTCGCGGGCGATGACCGCGACGCCCGCCGACACGCCGCGCCTCGAACTCGACGAGATCACCGTCGAGTTCGGGGGCCGCGCGGCGCTCGCGGGCGTGAGCCTGGCGGTCCAGCCCGGGACGATCGCCGGCGTGATCGGCGCCAACGGCGCCGGCAAGACCACCCTCCTGCGCGTGGTCGCCGGCGAGGTGCAGCCGTCGGCCGGCCAGCTGCGGTTCGATGGCGAGCCGCTCCTTCCCGCACCCCACAAGCTCTCGCAGCTCGGCATCGCCCGGACCGTCCAGGGGCTCGGGCTCGACGCGGGCAAGCTCGTCGCCGACCAGCTGATGGAGTCCGCCGTCTCTCCGGCGCGCAACGGCCTGCAGGCGGCGCTGCGCGCCCTGCCGGGGCGTGGCAGCGGCGCCCAGGGCGGCCGCGAGCACGCGCTCGCCCTGCTCAAGGAGTTCGAGCTCGGCCCGGTCGCCGATCAGGAGATCGGCGGTCTCCCCCTCCACCTCCGCTCGCGCGTCGCGCTGGCGTCAGCGCTGATGTCGAGCCCGCGCCTGCTGCTGCTCGACGAGCTGGCGGCCGGCCTCGACGCCTCTGAGGTCGACGACCTCGGCGACCGCCTCACCGCGCTGGTCTCGAGCCCGCGGCGCGACCTCGCCGTGGTGCTCGTCGAGCACCGGCTCGCGCTCGTCGACCAGGTCTGCGACCAGGTCCTGGACCTCGATGACGCCGAGGCGACCCGGCACGTCGGCGGCGCCGCGCGGCCAGGCGGCTAGTCCAGGCCGTCGAGCGCGGCGTCGATGAACCGCTCCGGCGCATCGAGGAACGCGCGCGTGTCGCGGACCACGTCGAGCGCGTCCCAGCCGCACGGGTTGATCCCGCCCTCGTCGAGCTCGTAGATGACCGCGTCCGGGATCGCGAGCAGCACCGGCGAGTGCGTGGCGATGATGAACTGCGCCCCCGCGCGCGCCGCGCGGGTCACGATCGCGACGAGCGCCAGGCAGCCGCTGAGCGACAGCGCCGCCTCGGGCTCGTCGAGCAGGTAGAAGCCACCCGGGCCGAAGCGGTTCGCCGCGAGGGCCAGGAACGACTGGCCGTGCGACTGGCCGTGGAGCGCGACGCCGCCGTACAGCGAGATGTCGGGGGCGAAGATCGAGCCGCCATCGACGAACTCGGCGATGTTGAAGAAGCTCTCGGCGCGGAGGAAGTAGCCGCCCGCCGGGTAGGTCGCGGACAGGTCGGGCTCGAGCGTTCCCGGCTCTCCTGGCCCGCCCAGCACCGCCCGCGGCTTCGGCGGGAGCACGCCGGAGCGGATCAACTCGCCGCCTTCGGGCGCGAACGCCATCGCGTCGGCGATCAGCTCGACGATGGTCGACTTGCCGGTCCCGTTGTCGCCGGCCAGAAGCGTGACCGGGGCGTCCAACGACAACCCATCGAACTGCTGCAGCGCCGGGATGTTGAACGGGAACCCGTGCCCTTCTGGCCATTCGGCGTCCGGCGCACTGCGCAGCGCGCGCAGGTACGGGCCAGGCCCCGGCTTGCGCTTCGGCGGCCGGTACGCACTGGCGGGTTCCGCGGAGAAGCGGGGCTCGTCGTCGGGTTCGGCGTCCACGCCGGCGATCGTACTGGCGCCTCGCCGAGCGTCAGACGCCCCGGCCGGATCCTGCCCGAATCCGCAACCGACCTGCGGGGGACGCCGTCCCGGCGGGTGGCGATGGCCCAGATCCGTCCACGCGGCAATGCCATGATCGGAGCGTGGACGGTGACGGGGCAGCTGACGACCTCAAGGCCTGGGGCGACGAGTCCGGCGCGGTGCTCGCCGCGCTCGCGTGGGCGACGGGCCGGGTGATCCGGCCGACCGATCCGAAGACCGGCGCCCGGCCCGCCGATGCGATCGCGGCCGACGCGGGCCGCACCATCACGCCGGCTGGCATCGGTTCGGCCGAGGCGATGCGCGTGTTCGACGAGGTGCTCGTGCCAGCGACCCGCGCGCAGGACGACCCGATGAACCTCGCGTACATCCCGTCCGCGCCGACACGCGCCGCAGTCGCGTTCGACTTGGCGACCAGCGCGGCCAACATCTTCGGCGGCGTCTGGGAGGCGGGAGCCGGCGCGATCTTCGCTGAGAACGAGGCGCTCGCTTGGATCGTCAGCCTGCTCGGCTGGCCAGCCGAGGCGGGCGGCTGCTTCGTCTCCGGCGGGACCAGCGGCAACCTGTCGGCGCTGATCACCGCGCGCGAGGCGGCGGCGCAGCGCCGCGGTGGCAGACCGCCTGGTGGCTGGAAGCTCGCCTGCACCGCCGACGCCCATTCCTCGATCCGCTCGACCGCGAAGGTGCTCGACGCCGAGGTCGTCGCCGTCCCCGGCGACGAACGCGACCATCTCACCGGGGCCGCGCTCCGCACCGTGCTCGCAGGCGAACCAGACGTGTTCGCGGTCGTCGCCTCCGCGGGGACGACGAACGCCGGGCTCATCGACGACCTCGACGACATCGCCGGCGTCTGTGCGGAGTTCGGCGTCTGGCTCCACGTCGACGGCGCCTACGGCGGCGCTGGCCTCGCCGCGCCCAGCGTCCGCGGCCGGTTCAGCGGCATCGAGCGCGCCGACAGCTTCATCGTCGACCCGCACAAATGGCTCTTCGCGCCCTACGACTGCTGCGCGCTGCTCTACCGCGATCCGGCGCTCGCCCGCGCCGCGCACTCCCAGACGGCCGGCTATCTCGACCAGCTGGACCGCCAAGCGTGGAACCCGGCCGACCTCGCGATCCACCTGTCGCGCCGGGCCCGCGGGCTGCCCTTCTGGTACAGCCTCGCGACGCACGGGACCGACCGCTACACGCGGGCCGTGGAGCAGACGCTCGCGACCGCGCGGACCGTCGCCGACGCGATCCGCGCCTCGGGCCATCTGCGGCTCGCGTGCGAGCCCGAGCTGTCGATCGTGGTCTTCGAGCGGCCGGGCTGGTCGGACGCTGACTACGCCGCCTGGTCGAAGACGGTGGCCGACAGCTGCGTAATGCTCTGCATCCCGACCAAATGGCACGGGCGCACCGTCTTGCGTCTGGCGTTCATCAACCCAGAGACCCGGGCGGACGCCGTCATCGAGGTCCTCGCGACCGCCGCCTGATCGGGCACCGCCGGTCAGGCAGCCGGAGGCCGGACGCGGACGCGGGGGGACACGGCGAGTACCGCTCCCGGCGCGGCGAGTCGTGCCACCTCCCGGTCACGACCGTTACCGCGAGACGACTGTCACGCGGACCATGGCGCCGGCGCGCCCGGTGAACGCGTCTCTACTTTGCTCGCGCCTCGCAACGGCGCCGGTGTGCGCGCGGTCACCCATCCTTCCCTGCATTCACCTGAGAAACCGGTCTCAGCGGGAAGTTTCGAGCGAAGCTCCAAGAACCCAGCAGTACCAGCGCGCTCCGGTCGGCAGGCATCCTCTTCGGACGTTCTCGCAGACATCTGTCCGCGGAAGCGTCATTTCCCGAGTAGTCTGTCGACAGTTTCGATGGTGATGTTTGTCCCCCTTCGCCAATCTTCGGCTCGCATTACCGCGACCACCCCGACCGGTGCCTGAAGCCGTGACCGCACGCGTAGAAGAAAGCGGCACCGCGCCGCGCCTTGAG
Organism: Actinomycetes bacterium; assembly: GCA_023404805.1. GTDB lineage: Bacteria > Actinomycetota > Thermoleophilia > Solirubrobacterales > Solirubrobacteraceae > JAGIBJ01. The sequence goes on from JAEYAL010000303.1 coordinate 5,638, forward strand.
CAACTCGGAGACGTGACCTTCGTCGCGTCGTATCTCGACCACTGGGAACGCGAGCTTCCGGACCGCCGCGCCATCACGTACATCGATTACGGCGCCGACCGCCGCGGCGTCGACCACGCCGTCACCTACGGAGAGCTCGGGCTCTGGACGCGCGCGCTCGCCGCCAAGATCCAGCAGATCACGTCGCCGGGCGACCGCGTCGCGCTGCTGGCGCCGCAGGGCGCTGAATACGGCGCCGCCTTCACGGCCACGATCCGCTCGCACGCGATCAGCGTCCCGCTCTTCGCCCCGGACCTGCCTGGCCAGGGCGACCGCCTCCACGCCGTCGTCGCTGACTGCACCCCCGCCGCGGTGCTCACGACGCGCGACAAGTACGACCTCGTGCGCGACCTGTGCGTCACGCACGACGTCCCCGAATCGCAGATCGTCGTGATCGAGGACTTCCGCTCTGACACGGGGCTCGCCGCCGAGTACGTCTTCCCATCGACGGCCGCCGTGAGCGATATCGCCTACCTGCAGTACACGTCTGGCTCGACGCGCACGCCGGTCGGGGTCTGCCTCACGCACGCCAACCTCGTCGAGAACGCGCTCCAGCTCAAGGAGGGCTACGACCTCAAGTTCACGCAAGCGTCGACGGTCAGCTGGCTGCCGCTCTTCCACGACATGGGGCTGATCCTCGGCGTCGCCTCGCCGGTGATCGGCGGCCTCGAAGCCGTGCTGCTCGACCCCGTCGCGTTCATCCTCAAGCCGTCGCGCTGGCTCCACGCCATCAGCGGCCGGCGCAACGTGATGACGGCCGCCCCGAACTTCGCCTTCGACTACGCCGTCAAGCGCGTGCGCGACGACGACCGCGAGGGGCTCGACCTCTCCGGCGTGATCGCCTGGATCAACGGCGCCGAGCCGGTCCTGCCGTCGACGCTCGAGCGGTTCCGCGAGAGCTTCGCGCCGCAGGGCGTCTCGCCGAAGGACGTCAAGCCGACCTATGGCCTCGCCGAGGCGACCGTGTTCGTCGCCACGACGCCGCTCGACGAAGCGGGCACGGTGATCGAGGTCGACTGGCAGCAGCTCCAGCACGGCGTGGCGACGACTGAGGTCGCCGAAGGCACCCGCCCGACGAAGCTCGTCGCCTGCGGCCAGGCGATCGGCCAGCACCTCGCGATCGTCGATCCCGAGACCCGCGAGCTCCTCCCCGACGGCCGCGTCGGCGAGATCTGGCTCAACGGCGCGAACGTGGGCGTCGGCTACTGGCAGCGCCCCGACGAGACCGAGGCGCTCTTCAACGCCAAGCTCGTGCTGCCCGAGGCGGGCGTCCGCCACGGGACTGCGACCACGCTGCCGGCCGACGGCGGCGAGGCCGGGCCCGAGCTGCCCGTCGATCACTGGCTGCGCACCGAGGACCTCGGCGTGATCGTCGACGGCCGCCTCTTCGTGACCGGCCGGATCAAAGACCTCATCATCATCGACGGCCGCAACGTGTACCCGCACGACGTGGAATACACGGTCGAAGAAGCCCACGAGGTGGTCGCCCAGCGCCGCCTCGCGGCGTTCTCGATCGCCACCGACTCGGGCGAAGAGCTCGTGGTCGTCGCCGAGCGCTACCGCCACACCGACGCCACCGGCAAGCTCGACGAAGCCGCGGCCGCCGCGCGCGACGCCGTATCGCGCGAGCACGCCGTGGCGCTCCACGACTTCGTGCTCGTCGAGCCCGACACGATCCCGCGCACCAGCAGCGGCAAGATCGCCCGGAAGGCCACGCGCAGCGCGTACCTCGACGGCAGCCTCTCGCGCACCAGCGCGGGCTGACGCCAGGCCGCCGCGGTGATGCGCCGCGGGCGCCGCCAGATCGACGGGCGCAGCCGCGCACGCGGGCGTTTAGGCTGCGCGCATGCAAGAACTGGCCGACGGCGTCTTCCAGCTCAAGGGCACGCCCGAGAACGGACTGAACGTCTACCTCCTCGGCGACGTGCTGATCGACTCCGGGCTCGGATTCAACAAGCGCAACATCCTCGGGCAGCTGCAGGGCCGTTCCGTGTCGGCCCACGCGATCACCCACGCGCACTTCGACCACTACGGCGCCAGCCACGGCGTCTGCGAAGCGCTCGGGATCCCGCTGTGGGTGGGCGAGCACGACGCGGCGGCGGTCGAGGTCGGCAAGCAGGTCGGGCGGATCCCCGGCGCTGGCAAGCGATTGCTCCCCGCCGCCAAGCGCCATCCGGTGGCGCGCAAGCTCGTCGAAGGCGACGATGTCGCCGGGTTCCGGGTGCTCTTCACCCCCGGCCACTCCCCCGGCCACGTCTCGTACTGGCGCGAGTCCGACCGCGTGCTGGTCTGCGGCGACGTGATGTGGGGCAACAACCCCTTCACCTTCCAGCGCGGGGTCCGCGAGCCCTACCCGATCCTCAGCCCGGACCCGTCGGTCAACCGCGCATCCGCGCGCCGCCTGGCGGAGCTCAAGCCGGAGCTCGTGTTGTTCGGCCACGGTCCGGTCCTCCGCGACCCCGCTGCATTCAGCGCGGCGGTCGGCGAGCTCGGCGCCTGATCCGGTGCACGTCCTGGGCAGCAGCGGCGCTCCCCAGGAGTGGGTGATGCACGCGCCGACCGGGGCGGCGGCGCTGCTCGTCCCCGCAGGCATCGGCGTGATCATGTTCGCGCTCGGCCTGGCGCTCACGCCCGCCGACTTCCGGCGGGTGTTCACCGCGCCGCGGGGTGTGGCCGTCGGCATGCTCAACCTCGCCGTCCTCGCCCCTGCGCTGGCGTTCGTGATGGCGACGCTCTTCGACCTGCCGGCCGAGCTGGCCGTCGGCCTCGTCCTGCTCGGCGCATCACCCGGCGGGATGATGGCCAACATGCTCACCCACCTGGCTCGTGGCGACACCGCCCTGTCGGTGACCATGACCGCGATCAGCTCGATCGCCGCCGTCGTGACGGTGCCGCTGTTCCTGGAGCTCGCGACCAGCCACTTCGGGCTCGGCGCCGCATCCGACCCCGATGCCGGCGGCATTATCGGGCTCGTCTTCCTCGTGACCATCCTGCCCGTGACCGCGGGGTTGCTCGCGCGGCAGCGGTTCCCTGACCAGGTCGCCGCCCGCTACAAGCTGGTCCGCGCGGCGGCGCTGGGCGTCTTCGCGATCGTCGTGATCGGGGCGATCGCCACTCAGCACGAGACGGTGATCGCCTACGCCCCCGAGGTCGCCGGCGCTGCGCTCGCGCTGAACGTCACGTCGATGGGGCTGAGCTTCGTGATCTCGCGCCTGGCGCGCCTCGGCAACGCCCAGTCGACCGCGATCGCGCTCGAGCTCGGCATCCACAACGCGGCGCTCGCGATCGCCGTCGGCGCGTCGCTCACCGCCGCGTTCTCGATCCCCGCGGCGGTCTACAGCTCCTTCATGCTGTTCACCGGCGGCGCGTTCGCGTGGGTGATGAGCCGCCGCAACCCGCCGGCCGAGGCGCTGCCGGCGATCTGAGACGCGGCGCGCCGGGCGGTCTCGGCCGACGGCGGCGCTCGGCAGGCCGCCCTTGCGACCTCCCGCGCGCCGCCGTGTTTCAGGCTCGACCCGTCAGCGAGCCGCTCCGAGGTAGCGCAGGGCGTCTTTGACGAGCGTCCCGCGGGTCGAGGCGCCGGTCACACCCTCCAGGCCAAAGCCCCAGTAGAGCGTGTCGGCGGTGGCGACGCCCGGTCCCTCGACATAGCCGACCGACTCCGTCTGGATCCAGTCGTTGGCGTTGCCCGTGCTGCCCTCGGGCGCGCCCGGGACATCCCAGCCGCCGAGGCCGTCCTCGAACGAGGTCTCGGTGAGCGTCGCGCCATCGGCCGACACCTTCACGTCGTCGACGAAGACGCCGAGCCCTTGGATGCCGGGGTCGCTGAGGTAGGTGATCGACAGCTCGACCTGCTTGCCCGCATACGCCGTCAGGTCGACCGACCACTGCTGCTGGCCACCCGAATTGCCCGTCGCCGCATGCCACGCGCCGGTTGTGCCGGTGGGCTCGCACGACGCGGACTCACCGGGCGCCGGCGGCGCCGTGTACGTCAGGTAGTGCGTCAGGAACGGGTGCTCATCGGGTGTCGGGATCTCCGGGCAGCTCGCGCCCACGTCCTGGCTGGTGTGGCCGTTGTTGTCGGGGAGCGTGGTCCAGTCGTCCTGGCCTGCCACGTGCGCCTCGACGAACACGAAGTCCCAGCCGGGTTCGGTGTCGAACGACGTCGTGAACGACAGCGCGCCGCTCGTCTTGCCGGTCAGGTCGACGGTGCGGCTGAGGCGTTTGTAGCTGTCGTTCGACGTCTGCGAGAACGCGTAATGCGTGCCCGTCGGAGGCTCGAACGCCGGGGGCCGGTCGAGCTTGACGGCCTGCTCGCTCTTGAACTGCGGGTAGTCCTCCACGGGGAGCACGCTCGACGTGGTCAGGAACGAGTAGATCTGGTCCTGGTTCGCGGCCGAATCAGCCCCGTTGAGCCCAAAAGCCGTGCTGCCCAACAGCCCGCCCGCTCCCTGCAGGGCCAGCGGCGCATCGCCCGGCACCCCGATCGGCTGGAACGCGCCGAGCCAGTACTGCTGGAAGTCGTTCGAGATCAGCGTGCACGCTGCGGGCGTGTCGGTCGCCGTGCAGAACGGCGCAGGCGGAGCGCCGCCCGGGTTGTAGAGGACCTGGTCCCATGCGGCCTGCAGCGCGTAGCGCCCGGCGACCAGGAGCTTGCCGCCCTCGTTGAGGTAGGCGCGCGCCGCGAGGATCTCGTCGTCGGCGAGCTTCGAGGCGCCGGTGCCGTTGGGCTGGCTCGGCTCCCGCGGGTAGATGTCGTCGCCGGTCTGCCAGATGACGGCCTTGTAGTGCGAGAGCACGCCAAGGGTCGACGCGGCGGTGCGGCCGTTTCCGTCGACGTCGTAGACGTCGTACTTGACGCCGGCCGCCTGCAGCGCGGCTTCGTAGTCGTCTTGGTAGAGCGGACCGGGGTGCGGCTCGGGCCCGGACGGCGCCCCGGCGGTGCGGCCCGTGTAGTCCTCGGCAGTGAGCAGCAGCACCTTGTTGCCGGAGTTCGTCTTCACCGTGAAGGTGAACGGCGCCGAGCGTTTGGTCTTGCGGCCGTTGCCCGCTTCGAACCACACCTGGACGCTGTCGCCGGTGTTGATCCCGCGCACGTCGGCGCGGAGCTGGTGGAAGTACTCCCCGGGACCGCCGAAGCGCTCGCCGCCGCGGAACTCGCGCGTCGAGGAGGACCGCTCGCGGCCGCCGTTCACGCGCCAATGCGCGGTGACGCGGCCGAGCGACTTCTTCGCATTGACCTCGACCGTCTGCGGGCTGCCGTGCGAGACCGCGAACGTCGTCGGCACGAAGTCGGGGACCTGGTTTCCGAGGTGGCTCTGCGCCTCGTCCGGCTCAGCGGCCGACTTCGCCAGGTCGAGCGCGAACGCCAGGTTCTTCTCGAACACCGCCTGCACGTCGGCCTCGGAATCCTGGAAGACGAAGCCCTCCGGCTCCGAGCCTTCCTCGCCGTCGGTGCCGCCGACGGGATCGCCGCTGCCGCCATCGAGCTCGACGGTGTAGGCCTGCGAACCCCACGCGTTGTACGCGTCGCCGGTCACGTCGCCGTTGGTGATGTAGAGCTCGCCGGACACGTCCGGGTCGTACCCCTCGACCGCCGGATGCTCATCGTCGCCCGCGAGCGCTTTCATCAGCGGGGCGTCGGTCGATTCGGTCTCGACCTGCCAGCCCTCCGGGTAGAGGATCAGCGGCCCGTACGAGTGGTAGTCGATGAGGAACCTCGGCTTGAGCTTCTTGTGCAGCCCGCGGGACGCCTGCACCTCAGGCTCCGAGGCCGGCGCGGCGCCGTGGTAGGTCTCGCTGTCGGGCTGGTCCGACGACCCCTCGAGGTCGAAGTTCCACTTCTCCGGCCAGTTCCGGTTGAGGTCGACGCCGTCGCTGGCCGGGTCGATCGCGCCGTCGTCGTTCACGTCGCGCAGGTTCTTGCGCCACAGCCGGTTCGCCTTCGCGGTGAACGTGTAGTCGTAGCCGTCCGGGTTCATGAGCGGGATGAACCAGACCTCGTTGCTCGCGAGCAGCTGCTCGATCACCCGGTCGCGCCGGTGGTCGATGAAGTACTTGAAGAGCCGCCGGTTGGTCTCCGCTGAGATCCACTCGCGGGCGTGCTGCGTGGACTCGAAGAGCGTCACGGGCTTCTTGCCGTCGGCGGTGCGCCGTGCGTTCTTGCTGAGCTTGTACGCGACGATCTCCTGGCCGCGCACGCTGTGGCCGATCACGACCTCCTTGACGATGTCGCTGTTGGCCCGGGCCTGCTCGGCGTACCACTGCTTCAGCGGCTTGAGCGGCGTGCTGCAGGTGCCAGGGCACGGCGCCGGCGTGAGGCTCCACGGCCGGAAGACGTTGTAGCCGTGCGTCGGGTCCGTCAGCGGATCGGCCGGCGCTGCCTTGAGCGCGCGGGCCTCGCCCGCCGGCGCGACCACCGTGGCGCCCTTGGCGCGCAGCGCGGCTGCCTGCTTGGCGGTGGCCACGATCTCGAAGACGCCCTGGCCGCTGCCGGACTCCGACAGGTCGTAGCCGTCGCGGGCGAGCTGGTCGGCCGTGACACGGCCGCTGACCTCGTACTGGTTCAGCGGCTCGACCGTGGCGGCCGCCGCAGGGTCCGCGGCCCCAGCGGCTGCCGCGCCGAGCGCGAGGGCTGCCGCAGCGGCGCGCACGAACCTGATCGTCTGGACTCGCAAGATGACTCCTGGGTGCGCCCGCCAGGCGGGCGCGGCAGAGGGCGGAGCTGCGGCGAGGGGTGGCACCGAGCGTGTGACTTGCGGCGATCCTAGGCCCGCCCGAGCCGGTTCGGCCAGCGCCGTTGTCGATTGGGGGTGCGCACACCCGGTCGGGGTACTTGGCGCGTCCGCCGACCGTCAGGTCTACGATCGCGGTGTGAAGGTCTGGATCCTGTCCCTGGCCGTCGGGATCGTCCTGGCCGACTCGTCGATCGTGACGCTCGCCCTGCCGAACATCCTGCGGGAGTTCGAAGCTGAGGTGAGCCAGGTCGCGTGGGTCCTCACCGCCTACAACCTGGTGCTCGGCCTGGCGGCAGTGCCGGCCGCGCGGCTGAGCATCAGTCCTGCGCGAGCTCCCGCCGCGGGCGCGGCCGGCCTGGTGCTGTTCGCGGGCGCGTCGGCGGCCTGCGCGCTCGCCGGGTCGCTGGAGTTCGTGATCGGCTCCCGCGCCGTGCAGGCCGTCGGCGGCGCGCTCGTGATCACCGCGTGCCTCGAGCTTCTGGTGCTCGCCACCGGCGACGACCGCCGCGGCGCCGCGCGCTGGGCGGCCGCAGGTGTAGCCGGTGCCGCGATCGGCCCCGTCGCTGGCGGTCTGCTCACCGAGCTGCTGTCGTGGCAGTCGATCTTCATCGTCCAGGTGCCGCTCGTGCTGCTCGCCGTTCCGGTCGCCCTCCAGCTGCGCGACGCGCAGGCTGCGGCGGCGGCTGAAGCGCCGACCACGCTGCAGCCTGCGGAGAACGGCGCGGCCGACCGCCCGCGGGTCGCCGCGAACCTCGCCCTGGCGATGCTCTCGGCGGCGCTCACGGCGGCGCTCTTCCTGCTCGTGCTGCTGATGATCGAAGGCTGGCAGCGCTCGCCGGTCGTCACGGCGCTCACGGTCACCGTGATCCCCGTCGCCGCCATCGCGTCGGGCTGGCTCGCCCGGGCCGCGAAGGCCGGCACGCGCGGCGAGGCGATCGCGGGCGCGATCCTGATCGGCGGCGGCCTCATCGCGCTGGCGTTCCTGCCCGGTGCCGAACCGGGCTGGACGGTGCTGCCGCAGGTCTTCATCGGCCTCGGCCTCGGCATGACGGTCGAGTCGCTCACGGCGTTCGCGCTGCGCGACCGGTTCCCGCGGGCGCTGCAAGGCGGCTGGACCATCGCGAGCCGCCACCTCGGCATCGTGGTCGGGCTCGTGATCCTCACGCCGATCTTCGTCGCTGGACTCAAGGACGCACGTGCTCCCGCGCAGGCGGCGATCACCAGCCTCGTGATCGACGCGCCCCTGCCGGTCACGACGAAGCTCACGCTCGCGGAAGGGCTCCAGAAGCAGCTGGAGTCCGAGAACGGCCGCATCCCCGACCTCGATCCGGCGTTCGACGCCGCCCCGGTCGAAGCTGACCAGGAGCCCGAGAAGCGGTCGCTCGCCGCAGCGCTCGACGACCAGCTCGAGCGCGCCGCCACGCAGGCGTTCAGCGACGCGTTCCTCATCGCCGGGTTGCTCGCGCTGCTCGCGATCGGCCCGGCCTTGCTGATCCGCGACGTCGAGCGCGACGAGCCTCGCGACCTCGGCGGCGATGGCGGCGCCAGCGGCGACGGAGGCTCCGGCGACGACCCGGGGGGCGGCAGCGCCCGACCACCAGCCAGTCCCCCACCACCGCGCGACGGCGACACTGAGCCCCTTCCATGGATCGCACCGGCATGACGGCCCGCGCGTGGGCCCTTCCCGGTGCGGCAGTCCTGGCGGTCGCCGGGCTGCTCGGCTTCCAGCTCGTCGCAGGCGGCGGAGACTTCGTGCCGACCGCGGTCGCGAACCCCTGTGAGGAGCGGCAGCTGCCTGCCGCGTCGACGGACCTCGACCAGGTCACCCAGCAGGTCGTCGTGGCGGGCGTCACCGACGCCGCCTGCGACCTCGGCATCTCCCGCGAGGAGCTGCTGCTGGCCCTCCCCTCGCCGACCGAGCGGGCCGCCCTTGCGCAGAAGACCGGCAAGAACGACGAGGAGCTGATCGCCGCCGTCAAGGCCGGGATGCTCGAATCCGTCGACGCGATGGATGCCGCCGGCCGGCTGCCGAAGGCCTCCCAGCTCGTGCAGGCCTACGCCGGCGAGCTCGGCCTCAGCGGGCTGGCCGAGCAGGCGGTCAAGAGCGTGCCGGCCGACATGGTCGACCAGTTCCTGCCGACGGGCGCCGTCGTGAAGCGCGCGATCGAGCAGCTCGACCTGGCCGCGCTGCTCGACGACGCGTCTGACCCGAGCGCCTGGGAGCCGGCCGTCCGCGATGCGATCCGCGACGCCGCGATCGCCGAGGTCCGGGAGCAGGTCATCGACCGCATCCCGGACTCCCTCGGCGGCCTGTTCGGCGGCGGCTGAGCGCCGCCGCCGACGAGCGTCACGAACGGAGCTTGTAGCCCTTCGTGAACAGCCGCAGGTTCGCTGCGAACAGCGCCGCGACGGCGGCCGTGAGGAACAGCAGCGACAGCGGGATGCTCGCCTCGGTGTAGCCGAGGAACCCGTACCGCACGAGGTTGATCATGTAGTAGACGGGGTTCAGGTGGGTCAGCGTCTCGTAGGGCTCTGGGAGCAGCGCCGCGCTGTAGAACACGCCGCCGAGGAAGATCAGCGGCTGCAGGATGAACGTCTGCGCGAACGAGACGTCGTCGAACTGCTCGGCCCGCACGCCGACGAGCACGCCGAGCTGCGAGAAGAAGAACCCCACGAGGAACATCGACGGCACCAGCACGAGCGGATGCTCGATCGGCAGGTCGATCAGGACCGACGCGGTCGCGAACGTGAGGAACGAGATCAGGAAGCCGCGCAAGAACCCGCCGAGCGAGAACGCGAGCAGCAGCTCGAGCGGCGAGGCCGGCGAGGAGAGCTGGTCGTCGATCGCCCGCTGGAACTTCTGCTGCAGGATCGACGAGGAGTTGTTCGAGAACGCGTTGATCGCCCAGGCCATCATGATCAGGCCAGGCACGATGAACACGACGTATTCGACGCCGTGGAGCGTGTCGATCCGCGACCCGAGCGCCGCGCCGAACACGCTGATGTAGAGGAACGTCTCAAGCAGCGGCGCGCCGAGCGTCTGGCGCTTGATCTTCCAGAAGCGGCTGACCTCGCGGTTGAGGAGCGCGCCGAACCGGATAAGTCCTTCGTTGGTGTTCATGCGAGGTCCTCCCCCAGGCTCGCCCGCGAGAGCTCCTTGCGCCCCACCAGCTCCAGGTACGCGTCTTCGAGCGACCCCACGCCGTACTGCGCCGCGAGGTCGGCGCTGGTGCCTTCGGCGACGATCTGCCCGCCGTTGATGAAGGCGATCCGGTCGCAGAGCTGCTCGGCCTCCTCCAGGTAGTGCGTGGTGAGCAGGATCGTGGTGCCTTCCTTGTTGACCCGCTGGACGTAGTGCCACAGCTCCAGGCGCAGCTCCACGTCGACGCCGGCGGTCGGCTCGTCGAGGATGAGGAACTTCGGGCGGTGCATCAGCGCGCGGGCCAGGATCAGCCGGCGCTTCATGCCGCCCGAGAGCTCGCGCGCGCGGTTGTGGCGCTTCTCGCTCAGCGAGAACGCGTCGAGCAGCTCGCCGATGCGCTCCTTGCGGTCCTTCTTGCGCATGCCGAAGTAGCCCCCGTGGAAGTCGAGGGTCTCCTCCAGCGTGAGGAAGTGGTCGAGGTTCAGGTCCTGCGGCGCGAGGCCGACCGCCTTGCGGGCCTCGGTGTAGTGCGCGACCGCGTCATGCCCGAACACGCGGATCGTGCCGCCGGTCGGGACGGCGAGACCCGTCGTGCAGTGGATCAGCGTCGACTTGCCGGCGCCGTTGGGCCCGAGCAGCCCGAAGAAGCTGCCTTCGGGGATCTCAAGCGAGACGCCCTGGAGCGCCTTGGTGCCGGTCGGGTACTGCTTGACGAGATCGGTGATCTCAAGGGCGGGGACGCGCGCTCCGGTCGGAGCTTGGGCGGCGTCCTCCGGCGGGGGTGGCTGGGGTGCAAAGGCCATACGGCCGATGAGTATGCAGCTTCAAGCGCGCTTGAAGTCAAACTCGCGGCGCATCCGGCGCGGGCGACAAACCGGACTGAAAAGCCCCGGTTTGCCGCGCAGGTGCTCGCCTTGGGAGCGCTAGCGCCCGCCGTTGCTGGCGTGGCGCACGGCCGAATCGACGGCCGCGATGAACTCGCCGCTGTCGAGCCACTGCGTCAGCGCGAAGTTCGAGGCGGTGGCCGTGACGGTGAGGACCTGGTCGTCGGTGCGGACGGCGACGCCCTTGAGCCGCGTGCCGTAGCGCATCTGCACCATCAGGCTGCGCAGCGCCGACGTGACCACCTTCTGCGCCTGCGGCGTGAGGGTGCCGGTGTACGGGACGCTGAGGTCGCAGCACCCGGGCTTCATGCCCACGGTCGCACCGGACTTCTTCAGGGCCAGCGGCTCCAGGGTTCCTGCGGATACGAACATTGCTCTCCTCTCGCGCGCCTTCGACGAGATCGGGGTGATTGGGGCTGGGAGCACCCGTTCCCAGCAGTTCTACGCACGCTGCGCAACGCAATCGCACGCGGCGCAACCCACTCAGCAGCTGTGTGACGCCCGTCCGTTGCACGCGCGTTGCGGCGGCCCGCCTGCCAGCCGTTCCCCTACGGCTCCACGAGAGCGGGCAGCAGCGCGAACCCCTCGGCAGCCGCGGCGCGGCGCAGCCGCGTGTCGAAGACCGCCAGCGTGTCGACCGACTGGTCGGCCTCGCGGACCGCGATGGCCGTGGCCAGCTGTATGGCGTCGGCCCCGCGAAGGCGATGGCGTCGGACGACGTCGAGTGAGCGGGCGACCACCGCGGCAGACACTGCGGTGAGCAGAAAACGCCCGTCTTCGCGATCGGCGGTGAACTCCCGGTCAAGGCCCGCTGCCAGCTCAGCATCGAGCTCCCCGCGGAGCGTCTTCCCCCACAGCGCCGCGGTCACCTCGGCGACCGTCAAGGAGCTCATGAGGATGGGACCGCTCCAGCCGCGGACGTCGCGGGCTTCCGCCTCGTCGGCGTAGAGCTTGACGACGGCCGAGCTATCCCAGAAGGCGCTCAGCGCCGCTGCTCCGAGACGATGGCCGAGAGCGGCGTCCCCTTGCCTGCTGCGGCGCGGGCGCGTGCGAGCAGCTCGGGATCCGGCCGGGTCGTCGGCGACTCGCCGACGATGAAGTCGATCGTGAGGCCCGCCGCTTCGAGCCGCTCGCGCAGCGCTGCGATGTCGTCGGCGGCGTGGGCCGGGTCCGTCGCCGCGAGCACGAGATCGTCGAACGTCTGGTTCACGCTGCGCCCCCGGGAGCGAGCAAGCCGCTTGACGGCCTCGGCGCGCTGATCGCTGAGGCGCACGGAGAACTGATGCATGCAAGCATGCTAGCACCGCTCGGTCGGCGGGTCCGGGGTCAGCGGCGGCGCAGGTGCAGCACGTTGTCGCGGTACTCCACGACGCGGCCATCGGGCATCGTGCGCTCGCGGTCGAGGCCCTCGGCGCGCACGGTCTCCCAATCGCGTTCGGGCAGGCCGAGATCGGCGAGCAGCTCTGGCGCTTTCGGCATGTAGGTCGCGTGGTCCGCGGCAGCCTGACGCGGCGAGGACTCGTGCGAGACGACGATGAGCGTGCCGCCCGATGAGACCGCAGCGGCGGCCTGGCAGAGCGCAGCGAGCCGTTCGAACGCCAGAGGCGACTGGAGGTAGCACGCCGAGACGAGGTCGAACTCGCCTGCCGGGAACGACTCGTCGAAGTCGTGGAGCTCCCAGGTGATCTGGTCCCCCACGCCAGCGTCGGCGGCATGCCCCGCGGCCTGGTCGAGCGCAGACTGCGCGATGTCGACCGCCGTCACCTGCCAACCGAGGGACGCGAGCCAGATCGCGTCGCCGCCGGTCCCGCAGCCGAGGTCGAGGGCGCGGCCGGGCGGCAGGCCTGCGGCTTCGCCGACGAGGAGGTCGTTGGGCTTCCCGCTCCAGCGCATCTCGCCGGAGGCGTAGCGGTCGTGCCACCAGGAGGCGGGCGTGGTCTGAGCGTCGGCGTCGTGCGTCACCCTGCGATCGTGCCGCTCACGGCATCGTCTGCCAAGAGCGCTTGCCATTCCGGCAAGCCGACGGCTCGGCCGCCGTGCGCCGACAGCGCCGCTGCGCGCCGTCAGCCCGCGGTCGCCGCGCCGGCCTCTGCCGCGGCAGCGGTCGACACGAACGCCTCGCCGAGCCGCTCGGCGAGCTCGGCTACGGCGGCCCAATCCGTCTCGGCGCCAGCGGCCGTCGCGTCCTCGAGCTGCTGGGTGAGCCGCGCCATCGGCCGCGCGCCGACCATCAGCGCGGCGCCCTTGATGCGGTGGGCCGCTCGGTAGACGTCGGGCGCGAGCTCGGCAGCCAGCGCGGCGTCGAGCGCCTGCAGGTCGCCGCGCGTCGAGGCGACGAAGTCGAGCAAGACGGCCCGCGCCCGCGCCTCGTCGCCGCCGGTGAGAAGGTCGAGCGCCGAGACGTCGAGACCGCCGTCGTCGAGCGGCTCGTCCGCCGCGGCGAGCTCGCTGGCAGAGCTGCCCGTGGCCCACTCCAGGCCAGGCAGCCACTGGCGCAGTTTGCTCGCCAAGAACGGGATCGTCGTCGGCTTGGCCATGAAGTCGTCCATCCCGACGTCGCGGGTGCGGTCGGGTTCGCCCTGCATCACGTTCGCGCTGAGCGCGATCACGGGCGTCGCAGCCAGCCCGTGCCGGCGTTCGTGGCGGCGGATCGCCTGCGCCAGCTCGTAGCCGTCCATCCGCGGCATGTTCAGGTCGGTCAGCACCAGCGCGTACTTGCCCGTCGCGAACCGCTCAAAGGCCTCCTGGCCGTCCTCCGCGACATCGACGTGGAAGCCGACGAGGTCGAGCTGCTGGACGATCACGGTCCGGTTGACCGGATGGTCTTCGGCGAGCAGGACCAAGCTGCCTTCAGCCTCGGCCACCGCGCGGGACGGCTTCTCGCGGCGGCCCGTGAACAGGCCGACGAGCGACACCTGCCGCGGGTCGCGGTCGGCCGGATCGCCAGCGGGCAGCGGCACCCGGAGCCGCATCGTCGTGCCGACGCCCGGGCGGCTGTCCATCGTCACGTCGCCGCCCATCATCAGCGCGAGCCGCCGGCAGATCACGAGTCCGAGCCCGGTGCCGCCGAACTCGCGCGTCGTCGACGCGTCGGCCTGGCCGAACGCCTCGAAGAGCCGCGCCTGCTGATCGGGCGTCACGCCGATCCCGGTGTCGGTGACGGTGACCACGACGTCCTCGACGATCTCCCCCGCGCTGTTCTCCTGGCGCCCGTTCAGGCTCGCGCTCACCTCGATCCCGCCGACCTCGGTGAACTTCACCGCGTTCGAGACGAGGTTCGTCACGATCTGCCGGACCCGCAGCGGATCCCCGACGTGCGCCGAGGCGAGCCGCTCGTCGACGTCCCACGTGAGCAGCAGCCCCTTGGCCGAGGCCGCGTGCACGAACGAGTCGGCAGCGGTCGACACGACGCCCCGCAGGTCGAACGTCGTCGGCGCGATCTCGAGCTTGTCGGCCTCGATCTTCGAGAAGTCGAGCACATCGCCGATGATCTCCAGCAGCGACCGGGCGGAGCCCTCAGCGGTGGCGATCATGCCCCGCTGGTGGCGGGTCAGGTCGGTGTGCGCCAGCACCTCGAGCATGCCGGTGACGCCGATCATCGGGGTGCGCAGCTCGTGCGTCATCGCCGCCAGGAACCGCGACTTCGCGTGGCTGGCCTGCTCGGCCGCTTCCCGCGCGACGACGGCCTCGCGCTCGGCCTCCCTCCGGGCGGCGATGTCGGTCTCGACGGCTGTGGCCATCTCGTTGAACGCCCCCGCGAGCTGTTCGAGGTCGGAGACGGCCTTGATGTCGACGCGCTCGGCGTAGTCGCCGGCGGCGATCCGCCGCGTCGACGAGAGGAGCCGCTCCAACGGCCGGAGGGCGACCCGCGACAGCAGCACCATCGTGAGGAGCCCGATGACCACGATGATGCCCACGATCGCGATCTGCACGACGGCCAGGCGGCGGTTGGCGTCGGCCGCGTGCGCCACCTCGGCCGCGGTGCGGGCTTCGACCAGCGTGGTGAAACGGCGGATCGCCCGCATGATCCGCCCCTTCTGCACGAGGTAGTCGGGGTCGACGAGCCGCGCATACGCCCCGGCCACGTCCTGCGAGTAGCTCACGTCGAGGCCTGCCGCGATCCGCGGCGCCACGTTGCGCATGACGTCCTTCTCGACCTGCGCGAGCCCGTTCGACGTGGCGAGCGCCGTCGACAGCGCTTCGAACTCCTTGGGCGCGAACCGCTCGGCTCGCATCTGGGCGTCCAGCGACTGCGCCGGGCCGTACTTCACAAAGCCCTTGCCGCTCGAGAGGACGCGGTCCCAGAACGAGCTGTCGTAGTCCTTCGGACGCGGCGCCGTGCCGGCCCGGACGGCCAGGATCTCCTCGTAGTACTCGCGGAACCGGGGCTTGCCCGTCGCGACGTAGAGCCGGACCATGTTCGTGAGGTCGTTTGAGCTCTGGCGGAGGCCATCGGCGATCAGGAACGACGCCGCGCGGCGGTTCTCGGCATCCGTCTGCGCGCGCGAGGCGTGGAGCTGCATCGACGCGATGAGGAACAGCGCGCCGACCAGCACGCCGAGGAGCGCCAGCAGGCTCGCCAGCAGGCGGCGCAGGGTCCAGCGGCGGATGCTCATCGGAGCCCGTCGATCGCGACGGGCGGCGCGGTCCAGTCCGTGACCGCCCGCTCCAGCTGAGCCAGCGGCACGCCGGCCGCCAGGAACGGGCCGTGCGCGAACGAGCAGCCGACGGCGAGCAGGAGCTCGAACTCGTCGGCGGTCTCGCAGCGGCCGACGAGCGGCACGCCGAGCAGGCGGCTCCCATCGACGGCGGCCGCGAGCTCAGCCGAGTCGCCGGCCGACGCAGCCGTCATGACGGCGTCGGCCGGGAGCTGGATGTGGGTCAGCGGGAGGCGCTCCAGCGGACCAGGCTCGAACCCGTCGAGGCAGAGCCCGAAGCCCTTCACGCGCAGGCGCGCGAGCACGTCGAGCATCGCGGGGCTGTCCTGCGTGGCCAGCGCCCCCGCCCCGGCGACGAGCACGATGCGCTCGCGGGTGATCGCCGCGAGCCCGTCAGCGAGCGACACATCGGTCAGGAGGCTCGGCGTGAGCTCGACGAACGCATCGAGGTTGAGCCGCCGCGTCGCGGCCCGCGTCTCGCGCAGGACGTGCTCGACGAGGCGGCGGCCGAGCCCGGCTTCGTCGGCAGCGACGAGCAGGTCGTCGGCGAACGGCCAGCGCACTGCGGGTCTGAGCCCGGCGACTCGTCCGGTGGCGAGGTCGACGATCGCCTCGAAGTCGACGGCCAGGCTGCCGGCCACGAGCGCTTCGGCGAGCCGTTCCATCGAACCCGACGCCTCACCGCTCGACGCCGCCGCCTTGCGGTGCGGGCGGTAGGCGGAGAGCAGCTTCTCCAGCGCGACCGCCGTCAGGGGCTTGGCGACCGCGCCGAGGACCTGCATGCCGTAGCCCTCCGAGGCGGCGCGCACGGTGTCGAGCACGCGGCCGTCGAGCCCGCTGGCGAAGACCACGGCGCTGGCGAGCCTGCGCTCGGCGACGTTCCGGATGAACTCGACGCCGTCCATCCCCGGCATGTCGATATCGCAGATGATCACGTCGGGCGAGACGGCGTCCAGCAGCTCGAGCGCGGCCGCGCCGTCGCAGGCGTCGTGCAGCTCGCCGACGCCCAGGCTGCGCAGCAGCGTGAGCGTCGTGCGCCGCTGGAAGTCGTGGTCCTCGACGACCAGCACGCAGTAGCTGCTGAAGCGGGCTGCGGCTGGCGTCGGCGCGGGTGCCGCGCTTGGCCGGTCCGGCGCGGTGTTCGCCCCGCCTGGCCCTTGAAGGGCTGCGCGGAGGGCGTCGGCGGTCTCCGGCGAGGGGGCGATGCCGAGTTCGGCAGCCAGCAACGCCTTGCAGCGCTCGTAGGCCTTCAGCGCCCCGGCGCGATCGCCCGCCCGCCCGAGCAGCGTGATCCGCAGGCGGTGGGCGCCCTCATGGAACGGCTCGGCGCGCACGATCCGGTCGGCCGCCGAGAGCGCCGCCCGCTGGTCGCCGGCCTGGGTGAACGCCTCGGCCTGGAGCTCGAGCGCCTCGACGTGGAGCTGGTCGAGCTCGCTGCGCACGTCGGCGGCCCAGCCGTCGTCGTGGCCAGGGAGGAACGTCTGGCCGGCCAGGTCGGCGGCGCCGGCGGCGCCCCGTCCGGCTGCGGCAGCATCGCCGGCGGCCAAGAGCGCGCGGGCGCTGGCCAGCGCGGCGCGCGCCTCGTCGCCGTCGACCGTGGCGCCGTCCGGCCGGCGCAGCTGCACGCGCCCCTGCTCCGTGATGAGCGTCTGGGCGGGCTCCAGGCCGGACCGCTCCAGGAAGCGGCGGACGTCGGACAGGACACCGCGCAGCGCCGCGTTCCAGGTGTCCGGCAGAAGGTCGGGCCACAGCGCGGCCGCCAGCTCGTCGCGGCTGACGCTGCGGCGGTGCTCGATCGCCAAGTACGCGAACACGACCTCGGACCGGCGGCCGCTCAGACCCGCTCGGGGCGTCGCCTGGCCCTCGCGCTCGATCGCGATGTTCCCGAGCAGGGAGATGCGCGTGTGGCCGGGGTTCACTCAAGCATCACACCAGGGTTCGATTTGTACACGGGGCGAAATGGCAGCGTGCAGAGTCACCCGCGTGGCCGGTCGGCGCCGGCTGGGGCGCGTCTACCCGAAGAGCGACGGCTGGTCGAACCCGGGAGCGCGCTCGATCTCCAGCATGCGGCGCTTCGTCTCGATCCCGCCCGGCGCGGAGAACCCGTGGAGCGACCCGTCAGCCGCGAGGACGCGGTGGCACGGCACCACGATGGGCCACGGGTTGCGCCCGAGGGCGCCGCCGACGGCACGAGCGTCGTGCGGGCGGCCGAGCGCCCGCGCGATCGCGCCGTACGTGGTCGTCTCCCCGGGCTGAAGCCGGCGGATCTCGTCGAGCACGTCGGCCTGCAGCCCCTCGACGAGCGAGCGGTCCAGCGGGATCGCGGAGAGGTCCGCGGATTGCCCCGCGAGCAACGCCTGGATCGCGTCGCGCGCAGCGAGCACCGCCGGCGGCGGCACGTCGGCCTCGGCTGCGGGGCCGCCGCGGCTGAGCTCCCGGTCGCGCGGCAGGTAGACGCCGGTGAGCCCCGCCTCGTTCCACGTGAGGCCGCAGCGGCCGATCGCCGTCTCGAACTGCAGCATGCCCTCAGGCTACGCGCCCGGGCGGATCAGCTGGCCAGCGTGAACTCCACGTGCGGCGAGCGCGCGAACTCCTGGCTGACCTCGACCAGGATCGACAGCATCGCCTGCTTGGCCGGCGACGCCCAGGATCCAGCCAGCGTCGCGGCCTGGATGCGGCGGGTCGGCACGGAGCCGTGGATCGGCAAGACAACCACGTCGTCGCGGACGGCGACGAGGGCCAGGTCCGGGATGAACGCGACGCCGAACCCGCCGGCGACGAAGCCCTGCACCGCGAGGTAGTCGTCGGAGTGGAACGCGATGCGGGGCTCAAAGCCGGCGGCCTGGCAGGCGCGCTCGAGGATCACGGAGTCCGGGCAGCGCGCGGTCGAGCCGAGGATCCAGTCTTCCTCGGCGAGCTCGGGCAGCTTGAGACGCGCGCGGCCGGCGAGTTTGTGGCCCGCTGGCAGCATGAGGTACATCGGATCCTCGACGAGGTCGGTGAGCTCGACGTCGGCCAGGTCGCTGCGCTTCGCCGCGCCGAGCGGGTTCTCGATCGTGAGGCACAGCTCGGCTTCGCCGGCGCGCAGCAGCTCGGGGATCTCCGGCGGCTCGGCGGGCGACAGCGTGAGCTCGACGTCCGGGAAGCGGCGGCGGAACTCGACGATCGCCTTCGGCACGATGGTGGCGCCCGCGGTCGCGAAGGTCGTCATCCGCAGGCGGCCGCCGCGGAGGCCCGCGATCGCGTCGAGCTCGGCTTCGGCGTCCGCGAGGCGGCTGAGGATCGCGTCGGCATGCGCGACGAGCGCGGCTCCGGCCTCGGTCAGCGTGACACCCCGGGCTGAGCGCTCCACGAGCCGTGCGCCGGTCTCCCGCTCCAGCGCCGCGATCTGCTGCGAGACCGCGCTCTGCGTGTAGGACAGCGCGTCTGCGGCGGCCGAGAACGACCGGTGCGCAGCGACCTCGCGCAAGACGCGCATCCGCTTCACATCGAGCATTAGCTCAGCTTAACGCTGCGGTCATGGAATGTCATTGGACCTACTAGCTCGGGGCTGGCACGGTTGAACCATGCCAACGACCGTCAAGTCCAACTCCATCGTCACGCTCCGCCCGGCGACGCCCGACGACCACGCCGCGGTGCTCCGCCTCGCGCAGCTCGACAGCGCGGATGTCCCGGCCGGCCCGCTCCTGCTGGCCATCGTCGACGGCACGCCGCTCGCCGCCCTCGCGCTCGACAGCCGCGCCGTGATCGCCGACCCGTTCTCGCGGACGAGCGACCTCGTCGCGGTGCTCCACGAGCGCGCTGCGCGCATCGCGGCCGCCGAGCAGGCGTGCGGTGCAGGGC
>JAEYAL010000338.1 GCA_023404805.1 Actinomycetes bacterium
GTGCGGCGCGCGTAGCCCTCGATCACCGACGAGATGTTCTGCACGCGGTAGCCGTCCGAGAACGTCGACGAGTCCGCGAAGCGGTTCTCCTTGACGACCGGGTTCGCCGACGCCTCGTCGGCCGCCAGCGCCGACTGCGCGCCGAACGCGAGCACGGGCAGGCCGCCGGCGACGGCCGAGCCGGCGACGGTCGCGCCACCGCGCTTCAGAAAGGTCCGGCGGGACTGGGGATCGTTCGGAGAGCTCATGTCTCCCCCGTGGTCGGAAAGCCCGCCGGATTCCAGAGCACCGCTGGACGAGCGTTGGCGGGCGCCAACTCCGCCCGGCGCGCCGGCGCAACGACGGTGTGGACGCGGTTTGGGAGCGCCCGAGCCGCCGAGCCTAAACGGACCGCGCGGTCCAGGGTCGCTTTACGACCCCGATCTTGAGTCTGTTCTCCGGTGCATCGTGTCGGACGAGCAGACGCGCACCGCAGGCTGCCGCACCGTCCGCGGCGGTCGTCTCCCGGTCGGCGGCAGCGTCAGCGCTTCTTCGCGGCCCGGCTCACCGTCAGCCGCACGAGATCGGTCCGCGCGAGCTTGCCGTTCTCGCTGACGCTGACCCGCCCGAGCGGCTTGAGCTTGCCCTTGCGCAGCAGCGCGGCGCGCGACGAGGCGCTGAGCTTGAGCGTGACGGTCGCGGGCTTGCCGCCTGGTGTGAGGGCGAAACGCGCGCTTGCGATCTTCTTGCCCGACAAGGTCAGTTCGACCGTGCCGCTGACGGCGCGCGGCAGCTGCTGGGAGGCGCTGACGCGTGCCTTGAGGCGGCCAGTCGCGCTCGGCTTGGAACTCACGAGGGCGAGCTTCAGCGGTGGGATCGCGGGCGTCGGCGACGGCGGGTTCGGCCGGGGCTCGCTGAGCGGCGGCTCCGGCGGCCCGGGGCCGCCACCGGGCGTGGTCGGCGCCGGCGTGGTCGGCGTCGTCGTTTCGGGCGTCGTCGGCGTGGTGGGCTCGGGCGGCTCCGGCGGGTCGAAGAACAGGCCTTCGGGCGTGATCGGCACGATTCCGCCGTCGGCCAGCAGGTTGGCCGTGGCCTGCACGATGCGGGCGTCGATCGTCGTGACCGGGTCGCTGGCGTAGGTGTCGGTGTTGCGGTGCAGGTAGTGCGGACCCAGGCCCCAGGACCACTGGATCGTGCCCGACGAGAACACGACGCCGCCGCTCGGCGCGACGTAGCTCACCGCATGCGACACCGCGCTGCCGCCAGCTGGCGGCTGGGCGTCCGCGCCGCGCGCCGAGTACTGGCGGCCGCCGTCGAGCAGGTACGCGGTCTGGGCGCCGGGCGGCGGCGATACGCGCGGATCGGTCTCGGTCAGGCGCCGCACGCCGCCGGTGCCGTCCTTCGTCGCCGGCGGTCGTCCGGCATGCGGCGAGCCCGGCGGCGGGATGGCGTCCCACTCCCAGCCGAGGAGGTGCCGCCCGATGGTCGTCGCGGCTGTGCGGCCGGCGATGTCGGTGTGGCGCCACGCCGGATGGGCTGCGAACTCGCCCTGGCCGTTGCCCGGCGGCACGGTGAGGCCGCGGTTGCGCGCGTCGTCGTCGCCGATGTACTGCACGCCGAGCAGCTCGGCCTCGGGGCGGTTCGGACCCGCATACACGGCAGGCGTCGCCGCGGTCGTGCCCGGCGGGTTGATGCCGGGGCCTTTTCCCGGGTCGCGCCACGTCGTCGTGGGGGAGACGGGGTCGGCCTGGCTGGCGATCTTTGATTCGCCGCTGCCCGGGCCGCCGGTGCCGCTGTCGCCGCCGTCGCCGGTGGTCGTCGCGCTGCTGCCGCCGCCTTCGATCGTCTTGTAGACCACCATCACGCGGGCGTCCTCGACGCTCGTCGCCGGGTCGCCGTCGATGGTCTCGTGGCGCACCCGCCAGTAGCCGACGTTCGCGCCGAGGTTGTAGATGCTGCCGCCGGCGTCGCGGGCCGCCTCGAGCCCGTCGCGGATCCCGTCCGACCAGTACTCGCCGTGGCCGAGCACCATCACGCCCTTGCTGTGCTCCGGCAGGGCCTGCTCCGGGTCCATGCCAAGGCCGACGTCTTCGGTGTACGCGACGTCGTAGCCGTGGCGCTCCAGCCACCAGATCGCCGGGTACTCGGTCCGCAGGACCCAGTTGTAGTCGCCGATCCAGTTGTTGTAGGGCCGGTCGAAGCTCACCTTCGCGGCGCGCTCGGTGCCGGTCGCGGGGACGATGCTGCCGGCCGACCCGTACCGCGAGTTGTAGGTGTAGGTGGAGCGGCCGCTCCAGTAGTTGTAGGCCTGCCAGGTGTTCGTCGGGAGCAGGACGAGCAGGTCGCGCGGGCGCCCGTCGTCGCGCACGACGAAGACGATCTGGGAGTCGCCCGTGCGCTCGATCGACGGAGCGCCCGACGGGTAGTCGTACCAGCGGCCTTTGAGCTTGGCGACGTAGACGCCCGACACCCCGAGGGCGTCGCCGGGGACGGTCACGATCGTCCGCCAGTTCGCGCGGCCCGAGAGGCCCGTGCCGGTGCTGACGGGATAGTCCGGCGGGTAGTCGCCGTCCGTGTCCGGGACGCCTTGGGCGTTGACCTTCTGGAACGTCGACACCGGGGCTGGCGTCGACCAGACCAGGCGGCCGCCGAGGCCGTCGTAGTAGCCGAGCCGGTAGACCTCGACCTCGACCGTCTCCAGCGGAGGGCCCTCTCCGGCCCGCGGCAGGTAGTTGTTCGGGCCCGAGATCACGAGCTCGACGGGCTCGCCGATGTCGTAGGACGTCTGCCGCGCGAAGCCGCCCATCACCGAGCCGGTGCCGCTGATCTGAAAGCCGGCGCCGAACGTGTCGGGGTTCGTGCACCGGTTCTCGTGGACGACCGGGTGCGGGTGCGGGCAGAACGGCGCCTCGTCGCCGTCGCCGGCCGCGGCGCCGAACGCGGGGGAGAGCAGCGGCGCCGTCGTCGTGGCTGCCCCGACCAGCCCGGCATCGCGCAGGAAATGGCGGCGGGTGCGTGGTGGCGGTGGCGTCACAGGTGCAGGGACGCGGCCCGCGGTCCAGTCCGCGGGCGAGGTGTCCCAGGCGCAACGGTACTCCGCGCCACCGCCGGTGGCACCCGGCCCAGCTGGATTGGCGCGTGGGAGACGCTCCGTAGCGCCGGAGAAGCGGTGGAGCGGCGGGCGCGACCGGCCTCGCCCTGGTGCGGCCGGCAGATGCGGGGCGGGCGGATGGGCGCCGCCGGCGCCTGCAGACTGCCAGCAGGTGTGCCGCACCCGCCCGCCCGGCGTGACAATCTGCGCGCGTGACGACCCGCAGGCTCTCCGGCTCCGCCGCCCCCTGGCTGCTGCTCGCCGGCTTCGCCGCCGTGCTCGTGGCGATGTCCTGGCAGCGCTGGGGCAACCCCGCCAGCGACCCCGGCCTCGACCTCGTCGTCGCGGCCGGATGGCTCGACGGCATCGAGCCCTACCGCGACGTGCGCTACTTCTACGGCCCGCTCGGCATCGGCGGGCTCGCGGCGACGTTCGCCGTGCTCGGCACCTCGCTGTCGTCGGCCTTCGCCTACGGCTTCCTGCAGACCGCGGTGATCGCCGAGCTGTGGCGCCGGCTCGCGCTGCGGTGGCTGCCGCCCGCAGTGGTCGCCGCGGGCCTGGCAGCCGTGCTGGCGATCGGCTTCAGCGGGTCGCTGTTCAACTTCCAGCTTCCGCACACCGCGGGCGCGACGACCGGCCTGATGGCGGTCCTCGGGATCCTGCTCGCGGTGAGCCATGGGCGCTACGGCTGGGCGGGCGTGGCCTTCGGGTTGTCGGCGCTCACGCGGCCGGAGTTCTTCGCGTTCGGGGTCGCCGCGCTCGGCGGCGCGGCGCTGGCGCTGCTGCGCACCGAGGGCTGGCGGGCCGCTGTGCGCGCCGTGCTGTGGACCGTGCCGGGTGCGGTCGTCGTCGGTGGCGGGGTGTTGGCGTACTTCGCGCAGCGCGCCGGGGCCGAGGTGCTGTTCACCGAGAACCTCTTCCCGGTCGACTTCGTGCGGACGGTCGGCGGGCGCTTCGAGGAGGCGTGGCATCCGTACGACCTGCCGAGCCTCGGCGCGCTGCTGCTGCGCGGCGTGGTCGTCTTCGGCGGGGCGGCGGCGCTGGTCCGGTCGGTCGAGGCGTTCGGCTACACGCGGCCGCCGATCCCGGCAGGGCGCGCCGCGCGGATCACGGCGTCGCCGTGGGTGCTGTTCGCCGCCGCGGTCGTGGTCACCGCTGTCGTGGCGACGGTCCTTGGCGTGATCGGCGGCGACGCGGCCGGCCCGGTCAAGGACGTCGCCCGCGACGCCGGCCGCCTGCTGCTCCCGATGACGGTCCTTCCAGCGGTCGCGTTCGTGATGCTCGCCGTGGCCGCCGTCGCCTGGCTGCGGCGCGATGCCGCGCCGCTCGGTGGGCCGTCCTGGGCGGCTGACCTCTCGCTGATCGCCGTCGCGTCGGCCTGCTCGCTGCGGGCCTACGCGATGTTCTCGACCGACATCTACGCGACCTACTTCGCACCGCCGGTCGTGCTTGTCGCGGCGATCGTCCTCTTCCGGGCGGCCGAGCGGACCGGCCCGCGGCAGGTGCCCGTGACGGCCGGCGTCCTGGCGCTGTCCGCGGTCGTTCTCGCGGCGCACGCCTACATCGGCCGGTACTCCGACCAGACGTACGCAGTCAAGACGCCCCACGGCACCTACCGCGCCGACGCGACGGCCGGCCCGAACATCCAGAAGGTCGTCGACCTGCTCGCGCCGAAGGTCAAACCCGGCGAGCCGATGCTCGTGCTGCCGCAGGAGCCCGGCTTCCAGTTCTTCCTCGGGACGCGCCCCGCGCTCTACAACGACACGTTCCTGCCGGGCACCCTGCCGGACCGCGAATCCGACGAAGCGGCGGCGGCCAAGCTGCTTGAGGTCCGGCCTAGGTTCGTCGTGGTCGCGGCGCGGCGCTTTGACTCCTGGGGCTTCAAGGGCAGCGGCATCGACGTGAACGTCGCGCTGATGCATGCCGTGCGCGGCAACTACTGCGAGCTCGCGAAGTTCGGGGACACGGCGCATCCGCCGGCGTCAGATCTGCCCGCCAACGCCTTCACGGTCTACGAGCGCTGCGCTCCCTAGAACGCGAGACGGCGCGCCTCCCCCGAGACGCGCCGTCCGCGGGCGCTGCCTGGGACCGAGCCCTCCAGCTTCGGTCCCGAGCGGGTCTGCAGCGCGCGACTCTGAACCGGTCGCGTCGCCGGTGCGCTACGTGTGTTGGCCGTCAGGCGCGGGCGGCTGCGGCGCGGACGGCTTCCACGCGGGCGGCCTTGGCCTTCTTGATCGAGGCCTTGCGAGCCTGCTTGGTGGCCTTCTTCACCGCGGTCTTGTGGGCCTTGGTGCCCTTCTTGAGGTTCGACGGGATGCAGACCTTGGCCGAGCCCGTGCCCGTCACGAGGCGGCCCTTCTTGGCGTCCCAGCGGAGCGTCGGGTAGGTCACGCGGATCGTCCGGCACTTGGTGGCGGGAGCGGTCCCGGGGGCCGGGGTGGTGGCGACCGGGGTGGTCGGCGCCGGCGTCGTCGGGGTCGTCGTGCCGGGGGTCGTGGTCCCGCCGGAGCCGCCGGTGTTGCCGGTCGGCACGCCCTCGGCGCGGAGCACGGCGCCCTTCTTGCCCGAGATCGTGATCTGCGTGACCGTGCGGCCGTCGATCGTGACCATCGGCTTGGGGAGCGTGATCGTGCGGGTCGGGGAGCCAGGCTCGCTCACCAGGGCGATGCCGCCGGTGAAGTCGCGGCGGATGACGCCCTGCCAGTCGTAGCGGCCGGAGGTCGCGGTGCCGAGGTCGGCGTCCCAGCCGTTCCACCAGGCGCCGGGGCCCTGCGACATGTCGCCGACGCCGTCCTTGCCTGCGTTGATCAGGAGGTAGTTGGCGAGGCTGTACTCGCGGTCGGCGTCGTTGCCTTCGGCCGAGTCGATGATGAGGCCCTTGCCCTGGGCGTGGACCTGGTCGACGTAGGCGTGCACGGCGCGCAGGCTCCACTCGCCGGTGCCGCCCGTGAGGCCGCCGTCGGTGACGCCGCGCTCGAGGTTGATGTAGTCGGCCGAGGCGATCTGGCGCTGGACGTCAGCGTTCTTCTCGCGGCCTGCGCCCTGTCCGGCGTACCAGATGCTGTTGTGCAGCAGCTCGGCGTCCGGGATCTCGCGGCGGACCTGCTCGGTGAAGTCGGCCATCGCCTTGCGCCAGTCGGCGGCGCTCATCGCGCGGCCCAGAGCGGCGCTGTACGGGGCGACTTCGGCGCCGTTGCCGTTGCCGACGCGGCGCTCGAGGTTCACGTCGTCGATCCAGGCGCCCTTGTAGCCCTTGGCGAGGGTGCCCTTGAGCTTGGCGATCCAGTCGGCGCGGAAGGCCGGGTTGGTGATGTCCGCGGCGTACTGCGGGCAGCTGCCGTTGCTGCAGCCCCACGGGATGAAGAGCTTGTTGCCAGCGCCGTCACGCAGGATCCACTCGGGGTGCTGCGTCGCGAGGGCGCTGTCGGTGTAGATCGCGTAGATGTCGCTGTAGACCCAGCCCTGGCGGTACCAGGAGGTCATGTTGTTGAAGAACGGCGCGAACACCTCGGTGCGCCAGTACTTGTCGTTCAGCCACGCCTGCTTGGCGGCGTCGTTGCTGGTGACGTGCTTGTCATCAGCGGGCGTCATGCGCTTGACGAAGCGGACCTCACCGGTACGGGCGGTCGCATCCGTCGCGGCGGAGGCAGGGGCGGCCCCTGCTCCAAATGCAGCGGCGGTCGCGAGAATCGCGACTGCGAGCGTGCGTCGTACCACGTGAATCCTTTCGGCGGCTGGGCTGCCTCCATCCGTGAAGGCCCCGTTGCTTTGCGTCCCCGCCTCACGACGGGTTTGCCTTTGTCGAGGACACCGCTTGGCCCGAGGGCGGCGCGATGCTCTGTTGTGGTCATGTCATCGGCCGCAGCCCGGATCCCTACGGTGGTCATACCGGTGTATTGGACGCCTGTCCGACGGATTTGGCGGGCGATGGCGCACAGGCCCAACCAGTGAGGCCAAATTCGGTGACACCGTGGCGCGTGAGCGCGGCCAGACCGGCCGTCTGGCCTAGTACGCCCATCGTCCGGGGGTGCGTGCCATAGGATTGGCCCGCTTTGTCCCGCTCCCCCGTGCAAGGAACCCGTGGCTGATCGCTTTCAGGGAGGCGGCGGCGCTGAAGCCGTCGACACGCGCCGCTACATCGCGGCCGTCCGCCGCGATCTGCCGCTGATCGCCGCGCTGGCGCTCGGTCTCACCGTGTTCGCGGTCGCGCTGTCGCTGGTCCTGCCCAAGACGTATTCCGCCACGGCGACGGTCGGCTTCGACCTCGCGCAGGCCAGCACCGGCGATGCGGTGGCGCAGGAGCGCAACATCGAGACGCAGAAGGCGCTGGTCACGCAGACGCTCGTCGTGACGGGCGCCTCGCAGGAGCTCGCGAAGGACGGCATCAAGGTCGACCCGAACGAGCTGAGGGGCGCGACGACGGCCGAGGCCGTGTTCGGCGCGAACCTGCTCGACATCACGTCGGTGTCCGAGCAGCCCGAGCTGGCGGCGGCCTACGCGAACGCCGTGGCTGAGGAGTACGTGAAGATCACCTCTGGCAACCAGGGCAGCGCCCTGAAGACGCGCATCGCGCAGCTCGAGCGGGCGATCGAGGACGCGAACTCCGAGGAACTCAAGGACTCGCTGCGCGCGCAGCGCGATGAGCTCTACGCGCAGCTGAGCACGCAGGTCGACCAGGTCACGCTGGCGCGGCCCGCGGTCGTGCCCGGCGGCCCGGACTCGCCGAAGCCCGTGCGCAACGGCGTCCTCGCGCTGTTCGTGGGGCTGTTCCTCGGCATCCTGCTGGCGCTGCTGCGCGACCAGCTGCGGCCCCGGTTCACCAACCAGCGCGACCTCGCGCAGTTCCTCGAGCTGCCGGTCGTCACGACCGTGCCGGAACTGGGGCGCCGCCTCGGTGTCCGCACGGCGCCTGCGGCGATGCGCGTTGAGCAGGAGGCGTACCAGTCGCTGTCGGCCGCGCTGCGCCTCGCCCTGCCGCCCGGCCAGCCGCATGTCCTGATGCTGACCAGCTCGATGCACGCCGAAGGCAAGACGACCGTCGCCACGCGCGTCGCGCGCCTGCTGGCGTCGAGCGGCCACAAGACGCTGCTGATCTCCGGCGACCTGCGCTGGCCCCGCCTCGACGCGCTGCTGCACGTCGAAGGCCGGCCTGGCTTCAGCGACCTCCTCGCCGCCGAGCAAGCCGGCGGTATCACCCCGGACCGCATCGCCGCCGCGATCGTCCAAGGCAACGGCCGCGACCGCTCCTCCGCCGGCTCCGCCGACGTCCTGCCCTCCGGCACGATGTCGTCCGACGCCGCCCGCCTGCTTTCGAGCGGCAGCGCCGAGCCGCTCCTCCAGAAGATCCGCGGCCTCGGCTACACCTACATCATCGTCGACACCACGCCGCTCCTCGGCCTCGCCGATGCCAAGCTCATCGCCCGCGCCAGCGACCGCGTCCTCGTCGTCTCCCGCCTGGAGCGCATCGCCGTCCCCGCCGCGATGGACCTCCGCGACGAGCTCGTCCGCCTCGGCGTCCCCATCCTCGGCCTCGTCGTCATCGGCGGCGTCTCCGAAGCCTCGCCTTACTACTCGGGCGTGAAGTTCGTGCCGCCGGCGGCGGGAAGCCAACCCCAAGGGTCGCCGCGCGAACAAGTCCGCGACTAGGGCTGTCGGTTGGTCGCGGCCGGGGCGGGGCGGCCCCAGCGGGACACCCTTCCGCTCCTTCGCTAGCGCTCAGTCGCTGCGGTCGCAACGGTCCCGCTGGGGCCGCCCCGCCCCGGCCTTCGTCGTTGCGGCGCCTGACGTCGCGGCTTGGTTCGCTTTGTAGCGGGGTCGTCTTCTGCTGATTGCCGGCGGGCGCTGTGGCGCCGGCAGGCGTCGCGGGTTTGCTTCGCTTGGAGCGGGGTCGTCTTCTGCTGATTGCCGGCGGGCGCTGTGGCGCCGGCAGGCGTCGCGGGTTTGCTTCGCTTGTAGCGGGGTCGTCTTCTGCTGTTTGCCGGCGGGCGCTGCGGCGCCTGAGGTGGGCGTACGGGATGGATTACCCGGCCATATGC
>JAEYAL010000032.1 GCA_023404805.1 Actinomycetes bacterium
GCACTGCGGGCGCGACCCCCTTGACGCGCCCGCAATGCAGATGGCCGCGCCGCTAGGCGGCGCGGGTGGCGGTGCGCGCAGCGTGGGCTGCGGCAGCCGCGTGGTGCTCGCGCTGGAGCACCGCACCGATCGTGGTCGCGAGGCTCTGGAGGAGCTCCCGCGTCACATCGGCCAAGGGCAGCTCGTCTGGGAACAGCAGGAACATCCCGCCGATCGCCTCACGGCCCGCGATGATCGGGACCACGACGGCCTCGGTCCGCGGGGGCACGCCGAGCGCGCGGAGCGTGCTCTGGCCGACCCAGTCGACCTCGGCGTCGGCGATCGCCCGGGCCACATCGCAGTCGCCCGAGAGCGGCAGCGTCTGCGGCTGGATCGTCCCGCGCACCGACGTGGCGGTGCGCATCTGCCCAGCGTGGAAGGTCGCCAGGAACGCGTCGACGCCACCGGTCCCCTTCACCAGCTCGGCAAGCGCGCGCTGGGCGCTGGCCAGGCCAGGCTCCTGCTGCAGGGCCTTGCGCGCCTCGCGGGCGGCAGCACCCCAGACGGCCGTCTGCTCGACAGCCGAGGAGCCGGGAGCGCCGGCGGCCGGGCGGGCCGCAGTGCCCTCGGGCAGCTGCACCAGCACGACCACGGCCTCCATCGACATCTCCGGCGGCACGCGCCAAGCGACGGAGCGGCGCTCCGCCGGGAAGGTGCCGATCCAGTCGGTGTGCGTGACCACGCTGACGTCGGAGCCTTCCCCGATCAGCAGGCGCTGGATCGCGGCGCGGGCGCCGGGGCCGAACGCAGCCATGTCGCCGGTCAGGTCGGTGCCGACCGCGGGCGCCTCAGGCGCAGCGGTCGTCGCGCCGTTGGTCCATACGACCGTGAGCGGCTCGGGGCCGGTCACGGCGATCGCGGGCGTCGGCGCATGGTCGAGCGCGGCACCGAGGCTGCCGAGCGAGGCGTCGTCGTGGCGATGCGCGAGCGTCGTCTCGATCGCCTCCTGCAGCGGCACGCCCTGGTCGACCGCGCGGCTGACGGCGATCACGTGGCGCACGTCCTCCGCCGGATAGCGGCGGACGTTGTTGCGGCAGCGGACCGGCTGCGGGAAGTCGTGGCGGCGTTCCCAGGTACGCAGGCGTTCTCGACCCACGCCCGTGAGTCGAACCATTTCGGCGGCGCTGATCGTCACAACGCCGCCCTCCGTTCCGGGAGGATCTGGAACCAAGGTAGGACGGCCCGGCATCTTGGGCTCGTCGTCGATGTTTTGCGGTTGCGGCACGTGTGACACGTCGACTCTCTCTTCGATCGATCAGCAGCGGCCCGTGTCGGCGCCTCCGCAAAAGCGGTACGGCGCTGACCCAGCTTCAGCGAATTGCTTGACTTGTAGTCCCGGAGCGCTCCCCCCAACAAGGAGCAACTCCGATGCGCCGATCGTACCACCGATTTCGCGCCCGGAATGAACGTTCCGTGAATTGTCAGGGCAATTATTCCGCCTTACACCATAAGGCGGAATGCCATTTCCGCAGCATTGGCGGGGCAAAGCGCGGATTACCAGCCGCCTCGCAACACGGCGCGTGTCGCAGGCCAGATTTCATATCTTCATACGGGACTAACACCGTTCGGGGCCCGTTGGCGCGTTTTCGCGCCGCTCGCGGCTACGGCAACCGGTCCGTGTCGGGCGGCAGCGCGGGCGGTGAAATCTCCGCAAAGCGGACCCGGTCGCCCGGCCGCAGCTGGGCCGCCAGCGGGAGGTCGTCGTCGACCACGACCGCGATCACCGGGTAGCCGCCCGTCGTCGGATGGTCGGCGAGCAGCAGGATCGGGGCCCCGGAGGGCGGCACCTGGAGCGAACCGGCGACGACGCCTTCGGAGCGCAGCTCGGCGACCTCGCGCGGGATGATCGACGGACCGGCGAGCCGCGCGCCGATGCGGTTGACCCGGTCGGTCACGTTGAACGCCTCGGTGAGCAGCGCCGTCACGGCGTCGGGGGCGAACCAGTCCTCGCGCGGGCCCAGGACAACGCGCAGGGTGGGGCTGACGGCCGGGCGCCGGACCGGGGCGACGTCGACGGCGGGCGCGTCGAGCGCCAAGTCGTCGGCTCGGAGCTCGGCGCCGCTCACGAGGACCGGGGTGCCCAGGCCCGTCAGCTCGTCGTGGCTGACGCTGCCAAACGTGCGCGGCGCCAGCAGCCCGCCGCGCACCGCGAGATAGGTGCGCAGGCCGCGCGTCGCCGAGCCGATCACGAGCTCCTCCCCCGCGCGGGCGGCGAACGGCGCGTCCATCGCCACGGGACGCCCGGCGATCGTCGCGTCGACGGGCGCACCGGTCAGGACGAGCGTGGCAGCCCGTGCGAAACGGAGCGTCGGGCCGCGCAGCGTCGTCTCAAGCGCAGGCGCGTCCTCGGTGTTGCCGACGAGCCGGTTGCCGAGCGTGAACGACGCGCGGTCGGCGGCACCGGACGGCGGGACGCCGAGGTGGGCGTGGCCCGGGCGGCCCGCGTCCTGGATCGTGGTGCGCGCACCGGGATCCACGACCACTGCGAGCGGCTCGCCTGCGCCGTTTGCCACGGCGCCGGGCGCGCCGCCGGGGGCAGCCGGCG
>JAEYAL010000043.1 GCA_023404805.1 Actinomycetes bacterium
GGTCAGGGCGCCGGCGAACGCCACCGCGCTGCCGGGCCGGCTTGCCGGGTCCTTGGCGAGCCCCGCGGCCAGCACGGCGTCGACTGCGGCAGGCAGCGCAGCCCGCCGGCTGCTGGCGGCAGGCGGCGCCTCGTCGACGTGCGCGTAGAGCACGGCGGCGTCGGTCGGCTTGGAGAACACGGTCGTGCCGGTCAGCGCCTGAAAGGCCAGACAGGCCAAGGCGTAGCGGTCGCTGGCGGGGGTCGGCGGTTCGCCGCGGACGAGCTCGGGGGCCAGATACGCGAGGGTGCCTGCCAAGGCGCCGGTGGCGGTGAGCTCGTCGCCGCCGGCACGCGCCAGTCCGAAGTCGGCCAGCCACGCGCGTTCCGAGCCGAGCAGCACGTTCGACGGTTTGACATCGCGGTGGACGACGCCGACAGCGGCCGCGGCGTCGAGCACCTCGGCCACGTCGCGCAGGGCCGCAAGCGCACGCTGCGGCGGGAGGTCGCCGCTTGCGATCGCGGCGCCGAGCGTCGGACCGTCGATCAGCGGCGTGACGAGGTACGGCCCAGCGGCCGGGTCGGTCCCGAGGTCGAGCACCGGCAGCACCCCGCTGGTCTGCGCGGCCAGCGCTTGCTGGGCGCGCGCACCGCGGAGGAACCGCTCGACGGCGGCCTGGTCGCGCAGCGTGCCAGGCAGCGCGAGCTTCAGCGCCGCTTCGGCTTCGGCGCCCGCGGCTCCGTCGGCGGGTGTCTGCTGCGCGGCGAAGACCACAGAGGTCGTGCCGCGGCCGATCTCGCGGACGAGCCGCCAGTCGCCGACGACGCTCCCGGGGCCCGCCACGTGCTCAGGCGCCGCGCTTGCGGACGACGAACCCGCGGCTCAGCAGCGTCTCCAGGGCCGTCTCGAACGCGGCGTAGTCCTGGGCGAGGAGGTGTTCCAGCGGCGTCCCAGCCGGGCCCGACGCGCGGACCCACCGCTGGATGCCCTCCGCGCTGACCTGCTCGCCGGCCGCGCGCAGCAGCTCGTCGAGGACGGCCGTCTGCGGGAGCAGGTCGGCCTCGCCGGCGAGCAGCTGCACCGGCGAGAGGCCGAGGATGTCGCACAGCTCGTCGTCGGCCAGGCCGAGCTGGGCCTGGACGCGCTCACCCGCGCCAGCGGGCGTCATCGGTGTGCGCGCCCGTTGCGCATCAGTCGTTCTTGTGGGCGCTCTTGCCCGTGAGCGCGAGGGCGGCGCGCTCGGTGCCGCGGTCGGCCAGCGTCTTCGTCACGGCGAACACGATGGCTTCGATCGTGGCGGCGAGCAGCACGTACCGCAGCTGCACCTGGAGGTTCTTGGCCTCGGGGCGCTCGTTGCCGGGGACGCCGTCGACGCGGCCGAGGACCGCGGCGTTCAGATGCTCAGCGCCCTTGCGGGCAAGCAGGCCGAGTCCGACCGAAATGGGGGCGCGCACGAGAAACACGCCTCGCAGGGTACCGCTCACTGCAGGAGTTCCTGTGCGTGACCAGGGCTAACCGCGCTGGGCAGCCCGCGACAGGATCGCCTGCGGCAGGCGTGGCGGGCAGAGGGGAGGGGTGGTCGTGGCGGAGAAGCCGCTACTATCTACCGCCGCTATGGCCAACGACACCCTTACGCTCCCCATCCAGTCCCGGGAGGCCGGCAACTCGCGCGATGCGCGCCGCCTTCGCCGCGCTGGCACGATCCCGGGTGTCCTGTACGGCCTGGACTCCGAGCCCCTGTCGGTCTCGGTCCAGCCCGCCGACCTGCGCCTCGTCCTGATCGACTCCGCCGCCCTCTTCAACGTCGAGCTCGACGGCGCTGAGGTTCCGGTCCTGATCAAGTCGACCGACCGCCACCCGGTCCGCGGCGAGGTCACCCACATCGACTTCCTCCGCGTCGACCTCAACCAGCCGATCGAGGCCGTCGTGCCGATCGAGCTCACCGGCGTCGAAGAGGCTCCGGGCGTCATCGGCCGCGGCGTGCTCGACCACCAGCTGCGCGAGACCACGATCTCGGCCCTGCCGACCGCCATCCCGGAGTCGCTCGTGGCCGACGTCTCGTGGATGGACCTCGGCGACACCTTCCTGCTCAACCGCATCTCGCCGCCCGAGGGCGTCTCGATCGTCGCTGAGCACGCCGACGAGATCGCCGTCGTCACGATCGCCGCTTCGCGTGGCTCCCGTGCCGCCGCTGCGGCCGACGCCAGCGACGCCGAGAGCGCCGAC
This sequence comes from Actinomycetes bacterium, assembly GCA_023404805.1. Lineage (GTDB taxonomy): Bacteria > Actinomycetota > Thermoleophilia > Solirubrobacterales > Solirubrobacteraceae > JAGIBJ01. The sequence continues at coordinate 2,206 of JAEYAL010000043.1, forward strand.
GGCGAAGCCGCCGACGAGTCCTAAGCCGGCATGCGGCTCGGCGGTACGCCGCCGGCCGACTGGCTGCTGGTCGGCCTCGGCAACCCGGGTGCGCAGTACGCGCGCACCCGGCACAACATCGGCTGGATGGTGCTCGACGAGCTCGAGCGCCGCTGGGGGCTGAAGCGCGACCGCAAGCTGCGCTTCAAGTCCCAGGTCGCTGAGGGCCGCACCATGCCGGGCGGCCCGCGCGTCGCGCTGCTCTGGCCGCAGACCTACATGAACCTGATCGGCGAGGCCGCGAGTCCCGCTCGCGGCGCCTACAAGGTCGAGGTCGACCACGTCCTGGCGATCCACGACGAGATCGACCTGAAGTTCGGCGACCTGCGCGCGCGGCTCGGCGGCGGGCTCGCAGGGCACAACGGCCTCAAATCGATGAAGGCGCAGCTCGGCACGCCGGACTTCGGCCGGATCCGGATCGGCGTCTCCCGGCCAGACTCGACCGATCCCGAGATCGTCTCGGCGTGGGTGCTCGGCCGGTTCACGGAGCCGCCTGCCGACGTCGCCCGGCTCGTGAGCGACAGCGCCGACCTCGTCGAGTCCGTCATCGACGGAAGCACCACGCTCGAAGCCGGCGGCCAGCGCCGGCGCTGAGCGCTACGCTGCGGCCCGCGGCGACGCACCGCGAGGCGGTCCGTCTCGCGCGCTCCGGGCTTCGATCGGTGTTAGGCCGACCGGCCGCGCTTTGGTACGTTGCGGCGCGTGTCCACCTGTGGTCGCGCCGCGCGGCTCGCCGCAGGTGCCCTTGTCGCCGTCTCTCTCCTTGCCGCTTCGTCGGCGTCGGCGTCGCCCGTCCCGCTGGTGAAGCGCTCGACGCCGGCTGACCGCGCCGCCTACGTGGCGGCTGCCGACGCGTGGACCGCCGACGCGCCGCCGAGCGCCGCGCAGCAGTGGTTCACCAGCCGCTACCGGTCGGTCGTGCTCGACATCGGCACCGACTGGGCGACGAGCTGGGCGCCGCGCAACTGGCACCCGAGCGCGTGGGCCTACCGCAAGAGCACGGCGTACCTGCGCGAGCTGAACCTGCACACCGCACCCGAGACCGCGCGGTTCTTCGTGAAGCTGCAGGATGGCGCCCTGGCTGCGATCAACTACCGCTGCAGCCGGGCGGCAGGCTGCAGCCAGCCGCTGCTCGACGTCTCGAACGCCGACGCCCGCGCGTTCTGGCTCTACGGCGCCGACTGGCCGAGCAAGGGCATTGTCGACCCGGCCAGCAACGCCTGCCAGGCGATGATCGACCCGCGCGTCTATGGCGCGCTGGACCTCCTCGCCTGCCAGACCGGCAACCACGCCTGGGCGCCGGGCGGGCGCGGCAACGTCAAGGGCCTGTGGCTCGACGACGTGCTCGGCGACCTGCAGAACGACCCGTCGCCCGACGCCGACTCGGCGGTCGCGCGGCTGCAGAGCGGCGTGCCCGTCGTCAACCGCGACCTGTGGTCGAGCTTGCCGTTCACGAAGAAGGCGTGGACCGACGGCATGGTCGCGCTGCTCGTCGACCTGCGCAGCGCCATCGGCGGCCTGCGGGCGCGCGGTGTGCTGAGCGCCGACGAGGGCAAGGTGGCGATCAACCTCAAGTGGAGCGCGTTCGGCTTCAGCACCGTTGAGCTGCCCGCGGCGGGCGTCGCGATCGACCCCATCGGCGTCCGCCTCATCCAGGCCGCCGACCTCGTGGAGCTCGAGAACGGCTGGATCGACGGCCGCCGCGAAGACGACCACGGGCAGGTCGTGTCCGACGGGCTCGTCGCGGGCGGCCTCGAGACGCAGTGGAGCTTCGCCCGGCGTCGGCTGTACGTCGCGCAGGTGCACGCCCTGGGCAGAAGCGTGCTCGAAGAGAAGACGAACGCCGCCGACCTGTTCGAGTACCGCGACGCGTCGTGCCTGGGCGACGCCGACGTCCAAACGGCCGCGCGCAACGCCGCCCACGCCGCGACGGCCCAGTACAACCTCGCGGCGACGCTCCTGAACTGGGCGCCCGGCGACATGGTCGGCGACCTCTGCGAGCTCCACGGCCGCGGCTGGGACGGCTACGCGTCCGACCTCGGCGACCCGCTGCCATCGAGCCCGGCGCCGCCCGCGGACGCGGCGGGCCTGCTCGAGCGGCGGTTCGCGCGCGGCCGCGTGATCGTCGCGCCGCCGGGTGCCTCGGGCACCGTCGATCTCGGCCGCACGATGTACGCCTGGGGCGGGACGCCCGGCGCGGGCGGCGGGCAGGGGCTCCGGCCGGTCACCTCGGTGACGCTCAAGCAGCGCCAGGGCGTGGTCCTGCTGAGCGACACGTGCCCGGAGCGCGCCTGCCCCGCAGCCCTGGTCGGCCAGCGGTGGAAGCTCCAGGGGCGGCTGCGGCTCAAGGCCGTCCGGTCGTCGGTCCCGCTGACCGGCTCGCTCACCACCACACGGGCGGGTGAAGTGGTGACCGCATCGATCGCCTTCGACGACACCACGGTGCGGCTGCGCTCGCATGGGCAGCTGCCGCTGACCGCGCAGCTCTCGACCCGCGTGGTGACGCCTGACGCGCGGCTCGTCGGCCTGACCCCGTTCTTCCAGGCCACGCCCAGCTCCGTGCGCTTCCAGCTCACCGGCGCGCGGCTGCTGCGGCAGGTGGCCGTGAGCATCGGCAGCGCCTGTCAGACGAGCACGACTGCGGCGCTGCCGTGGAGCGGCGAGCTCGGCCCATCTGGTGGCACACTGCGCAGCACCTTCGACACCGGCGCGTTCGTCGGGTGCAGACTGGATCCGCTCATGCCTTCTCCCGCCGCCTCCGAGGGCAACACCCTCGAACTCCGCGTCACGCCCGCCTGACGGGTCCGCCGATGCCCCAGCTCTTGACCCGGCGGACCGCCGCGGCGGCGCTCGCGGTCGCGGCGGCGGCCGCAGCGGCCCCGGCC
>JAEYAL010000090.1 GCA_023404805.1 Actinomycetes bacterium
CGCCCCGACGCCGCAGGCGCTCGCAGGCGCCGCCGGCCTGCCGCGCGCTGAGGTCGAGGATGCCTGGCCGCTGCTGCAGCGCGCGCTCGCCGAGGCGCCCATCCAGGATCTGCGGGTCGACCTCGAGGACGGGTACGGGCCCCACTCCGACGCCGAGGAGGATCAGCACGCCGACGCCGCCGCCGCAGTGCTGCTGGCCGAAGCCGCCGATGACGCCGGCCCGCGGCGCTCCGGCATCCGCCACCGCAGCCTGGAGGCGTCGACCCGCACGCGGGCGGTACGCACCCTCGACCGCGTTGTCGGCCGGCTGGCGTCCTCGCCGGGTGGAATCCCAGACGGCTTCGTCGTCACGCTCCCGAAGGTCATCCACGTCGATCAGGTGCGGGTCTACGTGCTCCTGCTCGGCGCGCTGGAGCAGGCGCACGGACTGCCCGCGGGCACCCTGCGGTTCGAGATCCAGGTCGAGACCCCGCAGACGGTCCTCGGCGCCGACGGCACGCTGCCGCTCGGGCCGATGCTCGACGCCGGCGAGGGCCGCGTGACCGGACTCCACTACGGCACCTACGACTATTCCGCGGCGATGGGCGTCGGCGCGGCCGAGCAGCGCGCCGACCATCCGGTCGCGCAGACGGCGAAGGGGTTCATGCGCCTCGCGGCAGCCGGCACCGGCGTGGAGGTCAGCGACGGCTCGACGAACCGCCTGCCCGTCGGCGACACCGCGACAGTGCACGCGAACTGGGCCGAGCACACGCGGCTCGTCGTCGCCGCGGCCGCCGACGGGATCCGCCAGGGCTGGGACCTGCATCCTGCCCAGCTCGTGACGCGCCACCTCGCGACGATCGTCGTCCAGCGCCGCGGCCTCGCGGGCAAGCTCGATCGTCTCGCCGCCTATCTCGCCGCCACCGGCGAAGGCACAGCCGCCGCGGCGCCGAGCCCGGCCGGCGGAGGCGCACTCGACGAGCCGGCCACGGCGCAGACGCTCGCCGCCGACGCTGCGCGAGCGGTCGCTTCGGGCGCTGCGGACCGAGCCGAAGTCGAGTCGGCGACCGGCGTCAGCGTCGCTCAGCTGCGCGCCCTGGCCGGCCGCCGCGTCGCGTGAGCTCTGCAACCGCGTGCAAACGCAAACGATTTCGGCGGGTGAGGGGCGCTCCTAGACCGGCGACATTGCAACACGTTTGCATCGTCTTGCACCCTAGTGCAAACGATTGCACTTCAGCTTTTCGGCGATTTGCAGGGGAATTAGACAGCGGGCCAATCGGCGCTTGCAATCGTTGGCCCAAGAGCCAAGGGCGGGGTCGCCGTGGCCTTGGACCATCCCCGGCAGCTGTAGCCCGCCCCCCAAACCTTGGTGTTGCCATGACCCCGACCACTGTCCGCCCCTCAGGCCGCCCGCGCGGCGGCCTGGTCATCGGAGGCCTCCGATGACCACGACCACGAAAACCGCAGAGCCGTACGACGATCTCGTCGAAGCCGCTGGCTACCCGCCGGGGCAGGGCTGGGTGAAGAAGGGCTACCACCCGCGCCTGGCGAACGAGGACCTCGCTCCGCTCGAGAAGCAGACCTGGGGCACCTACAACATCTTCGCCTTCTGGATGAGCGACGTGCACTCGGTCGGCGGGTACGTGACCGCGGGCTCGCTGTTCGCCCTCGGCCTCAACGCCATCCAGGTGTTCGCGGCGCTGATCATCGGCATCGTGATCGTGCAGTTCTTCTGCAACCTCGTCGCCAAGCCCAGCCAGGTGGCCGGCGTGCCGTACCCGGTGATCTCGCGCGCGTCGTTCGGCGTGCTCGGTGCGAACATCCCGGCCATCATCCGCGGCCTGATCGCGGTCGCGTGGTACGGCGTGCAGACGTTCCTCGCGGCGACCTCGCTGAACATCGTGTTCATGAAGCTCTTCCCGGCGACGATCCCCTACGCCGACGTCGAGCAGCATGGCTTCCTCGGCCTCTCCTACCTCGGATACCTGAGCTTCGCGATCCTCTGGGTCGTGCAGGCCGCGGTGTTCTGGCGTGGCATGGACTCGATCCGCAAGTTCATCGACTTCTGCGGCCCGGCCGTCTACGCCGTGATGATCATCCTCTGCGGCTACATGCTGTTCAAAGCCGACTTCGACGTGTCGCTGAGCCTGTCCGACAAGGACCTCACGGGCTGGGCACAGGTCAGCGCGATCCTCGGCGCCATCGCCCTCGTGGTCTCGTACTTCTCGGGCCCGATGCTGAACTTCGGCGACTTCGCCCGCTACGGCAAGTCGTTTGAGACCGTCAAGAAGGGCAACTTCTGGGGGCTGCCGATCAACTTCATCGTCTTCTCGCTGCTCGTGGTCCTCACGGCTTCGGCGACGGTGCCGGTCTTCGGTGAGCTCATCACCGACCCGGTCCACACGGTGCAGAAGATCGACACCTACTTCGCGGTCCTGCTCGGCGGCCTGACGTTCGTCATCGCGACGGTCGGGATCAACATCGTCGCCAACTTCATCTCGCCGGCGTTCGACTTCTCGCACGTCAACCCGCAGAAGATCTCCTGGCGGATGGGCGGCATGATCGCGGCCGTCGGCTCGATCCTGCTGATGCCGTGGAAGTGGTACGCCGACCCGGAGGCGATCTTCTGGACCCTCGGCCTCCTCGGCGCCCTCATCGGGCCGCTGTTCGGGATCCTGATCGCCGACTACTACGCGGTCCGCAAGCAGAAGGTCGACGTCGACGCCCTCTTCACGATGGAGGAAGACGGCGAGTACTTCTACCAGCGCGGCTACAACCCGGCGGCCGTCAAGGCGGTCATCTTCTCCGGCGCGATCTCGATCGCCTCGGTCGTGATCCCCAAGCTCTCGGGCGAGCTCAGCTGGCTCCCGCAGTACAGCTGGTTCCTGGGCTGCGCGGTCGGCTACGCGAGCTACTACGTGCTCGCCAAGCAGGCCAACGTCGCCGGGATGAACGACCTGGAGAAGGTCGAGCGGCCGGTCGCCGCGTAGCGCCGGCCGTCGATTCGACAAGCGCCGCCCCGCCTGCTCTCGTCCCCCGCATGCTGATCAAGGTCATCAACGCGAACACGACGTGGTCGATGACCGCGATCATCGGCGAGGCGGCGCAGGCGGCCGCGGGGCCCGGCGTCACGATCGACGCCGTGAGCCCCGCCTTCGGACCGGTCTCGATCGAGTCGCACGCCGAGGAGGCGATCAGCGCGGTCGGCGTGATCGCCGAGGTGGCCGCCGGCGAGGCGGCCGGCGTCGACGCCTACGTGATCGCGTGCTTCGGCGACCCCGGGCTCTCGGCCGCGCGGGAGCTCGCGCGCGGCCCGGTGATCGGGATCGCCGAAGCGGCGATGCGCACGGCCGGCTACCTCGGCCGCGGCTTCAGCGTCGTCACGACGCTGTCGCGGAGCGTCGGGCACACCTGGGATCTCGCGGAGGCGTATGGCGCCGGCCGGGCGTGCCGCGGCGTCCACGCCACGGGCATCCCAGTGGTCGAGCTCGAAACGGACCCCGAGGCCTACGCCAAGGTGCTCGCGCAATCCCGCGCGGCGCTGGCGTCGGATGGCTCAGATGTGATCGTGCTCGGGTGCGCAGGGATGGCCGATCTCTGCGCGCGCTTGTCGGCCGATCTCGGCGTGCCGGTCATCGATGGCGTGGGCGCGGCGACGGCCACCGCCCGGGCGCTGGTCGAGCTGGGGCTGCGCACGAGCAAGCGCGACGAGTTCGCGCCGCCGCTCAAGGCGCTGCCGGAACTGCCTGGGGGCGCGCCCGTCGCCACGTGACGCGGGGCGCCGGCGGTATCCACCCGTCCAGGGCACGGCGGCGCCCGACATGCAACGCTGGGGCCGTCCATGGCGGAGCGCGAAACACACGAGCCAGGTGGCGCGCCCGCGCGCCCGACCCTGCGCACGGTCGCGGAGGACACCGGGCTGTCGATCTCGACGGTCTCGCGTGCGCTGCGGCGCCCACCAGATGCGAACCCGACCGCGGCGCTCGTCCATGTCGCTGCGGCCAGGCTTGGCTACTTCCCCGATCCGGTCGCCGCGAGCCTGCGCACGAAGCGGTCGGGCGTCATCGGCATGGTCGCCCACTCGCTCACCGACATCGTGCAGGCGATCATCTACGAGCAGGTCGACAAGGTGGCGGTCGAGAACGGCTTCGACGTGCTCGTGGCCGCGACCCAAGACGACCCGGAGACGCAGCGCGAGCGGGTGCGCCTGCTGCTTTCGCGGCGGGTCGACGGGCTGATCATCGCCGACGCGCACCGCAACTCGGACTACGCGGACTGGATCGCGTCGCTCGGCGTCCCGGCGGTGTTCGTCATGCGCAACGCCCCCGGCCACCCCGCGGTGACCTGCGACGATTTCGCGGGCGGGCGGCTCGTCGGCGAGCACCTCGTCGCCCAGGGGCACACGGAACTGGCGCTCCTCACCGGCCCGGAGTATTCGCCGGTCTCCTACGAGCGTGCTGAGGGCTTTCGCGCGGCGCTCCGCGACCACGGTCTCGACGTGCCCGAGCACCTCACCGAATACGGCGGGCTCCACACCGCCAGCGGCCAGATCGGCATGGAGCGGCTCCTCGGGCGGTCGCGCTCGTTCACCGGCGTGTTCTGCTGCGGCAACGACTTCGCAGCCTTTGGCGGCGTGAGCGCGCTGCGAGCCGCCGGACTCGTGCCCGGCAGCGACGTGGCGGTCGTCGGCTTCAACGACGTCGCAGCCGCGACGGCGCTGCAGCTCACGACGGTCTCATCGCCGCAGGCCGAGCTCGGCGAGCTTGCCGCGCGCGCGCTGGTCGGCGCGATCAACGGCACCCCGCCCACGAGCATCGTGCGCCAGCCCAGGCTCGTGATCCGCGCCAGCAGCTCCCGGCCGCTGGCCGAGATGCGCGGCGGCTCAGTCGCGTAGCGGGGCCGACGGGCGCGGCACGGCAGCGCCGAGCGCCCGGCCCGCCTGAGCCGCGACGTCGGCCGCTGCCTCGGCGGTCTCGGCCACCACGGTGAGGTGGCCCATCTTGCGTCCGCGGCGCGGCTCGGCCTTGCCGTAGAGATGCAGATGGGCGCCCGGGAGCGCGAGGACGGCCCCCCAGTCCGGGTCGCGCGGCTCCGTCGCGCCGTCCGGCAGCCAGAGGTCGCCGAGCAGGTTGAGCATCACGGCAGGGCGCACGAGCGCCGGCTCGCCGAGTGGCAAGCCAGCCAGCGCGCGGACCTGCAGCTCGAACTGCGAGATCGAGCAGGCCTCGATCGAGTAGTGGCCGGAGTTGTGTGGCCGCGGCGCCATCTCGTTGGCCACGAGCGACCCGTCGGCGAGGACGAAGAACTCCACGCACAGCACGCCGACGTAGTCCAGGGCCGTCGCGATGACGCCCGCCGCCTCGCGGGCCCGCGCCGCGACCTCGGGCGTCGCGCTCGGCGACGGGACCGTCGTGGTGGCGAGGATCCCGTCCACGTGGATGTTCTCCTGGAGCGGCAGAAGGGCCAGCTGGCCGTCCTGGCCGCGCGCGACGATCACGCTCACCTCGTAGGCGAGGTCCAGCTGCTGCTCGAGCACGCACCGCACGCCGCCGAGGTCGGCGAACGCCTCCGCCAGGTCGTCGGCCGTGCGCACGCGCACCTGCCCCTTGCCGTCGTAGCCGAGGCTCGCGGTTTTCAGGATCCCCGGCAGCAAGCTGGGGTCGACCGCGGCCAGCTCCTCGGTGGTCTCGATCACCGCGTGCGGTGCGGCGGGAATGCCGCAGGCCGCGAAGTGCGCCTTCTCGCTCGCGCGGTCCTGGGAGACCGCCAGCGCGGCGCCGCTCGGGGCGACGGTGACCCGGGATGCCAACGTGTCGAGCGCCTGCGCCGGCACGTTCTCGAACTCCGTCGTCACGGCGCCCGCGACCTTCGCGAGCTGCTCCAGCCCGGCGTCGTCGAGATGCCCGGCCTGGATGTGCAGGTGCGCGACGGCGCCCGCTGGGCTGGCCGGATCGGCGTCGAGGACCGCGGTGGCGTAGCCGAGCTGCTGGGCGGCGTGGACGAACATCCGCCCGAGCTGACCGCCGCCGATCACGCCCAGGGTCGCCCCGGGCAGCAGCGGCTGCGGGGCGCTCACCGCTCGTCCTCGAGCACGAGGTCGGCGGTCATCGCCCGGGCGGCCTGCGTCTGCCGGGCACGGAAGTCGTCGAGGCGCTGGGCCAGCGCAGCGTCGCCGGCGGCAAGCATGGACACCGCGAAGAGCGCGGCGTTGCCCGCGCCCGCGGGACCGATCGCGAACGTCGCGACCGGGATCCCCTTGGGCATCTGCACGATCGAGTGGAGCGAGTCGACGCCCTGCAGGTGGCGCGAAGCGACGGGCACGCCGAGCACCGGCACGGTCGTCTTGCTGGCGAGCATGCCGGGCAGGTGGGCAGCGCCGCCGGCGCCGGCGATGATCGCGCGCAGTCCGCGGTCACGGGCCGTCTCGGCGTAGGCGAAGAGGTCGTCGGGCATACGGTGCGCCGAGACGACCTGCGCCTCGAACGGCACGCCGAAGTCGCGGAGCAGCTCGGCGGCCACGCGCATCGTGTCCCAGTCGCTGCTGGATCCCATGACGACGCCGACGACTGCCCGGTCGTCGCCCGCTTGAACCTGGTCCTGCCCGCTGCTCACGAGACCGATCGTAGAAGTCCGCGCGGGCTCGCTGCATTCCCGCCGCGGGACAGCGTCCGATCCTGACCCTCCCCACCTCGGCCCAGAGCGTGGGCGGCGCCCGCTGCACCGCGGCGCAAGGCAAGGGCCGGGGGTGGTATAGATGAGGCGACCTCTATACCATCAATCCCGTTCCGCGATCTCGGGGGAGATTCAGATGACGATCCAGATCACCGGCGCGCTGCGGCGCGCGGTCGTTGCAGAGTTCGAGCGCGGGGCCGGTCGCCATGACGACCCAGCGATCTATGGCGGGCCCGAGGGTGATCCGGGCCTGATCGGTCCGGGGAGCGTCTCGTGGCGGCTCCACGCCGATCTCGCCGTGGTCGCGCTCGCGGGCACCGCGGCGATCCTGCTCGAGGTGATGCATCCGTCGGTGATCGCGGGCGTCGAGGAGAACTCGAGCTTCCGCAAGGACCCTGCGGGCCGCTCCACCGCGACGCTCGGCTACGTGCTCGCGACCACCTTCGGCAACACCGAGGCCGCGACCGCGCTGATCGCCCGCGTGAAGCGGATCCACGGATTCGTCAACGGCGTCCGGCCCGACGGCGTGCCGTACGACGCGCTCGATCCCGAGCTGATCGCGTGGGTCCACACGTGCATCCCGTGGATGATCATGCGCGTCTACGAGGAGGTCCGGGAGCCGCTCACGCCCGCCGAGCGCGACGGGTACCTCGCCGAGCAGGCCGTGATCGGGCTGATGGGCGGCGCCGACGCCGTCCCGACGACCATGGCCGAGCTCGACGACTACATCGAGGTGATGCGCCCCAAGCTGGCCGTCAACGCGCAGACCCGGGCCTTCATCGACTTTCTGTCGGACTCGCCGCTCTCGCTGCAGCTGCCCAGCGCCTCGGCCCGCCGCGCCGTCGCGAGCTTCGGCATGCACGCGTCGCTGCTCTTCGCGCCGGGCTGGGTGCGCGAGATGACCGGCCTGCACCGGCCCTACCCGCTGACCGCCCCGCTGATGCGGCCCGTCCTGCGGGGAGATGCGGCGCTGCTGCGCTGGGCGCTCGGCACCCCAGCCTACCTGTCGCTCGCGCAGGCGCGGTTGGCTGGCGGCTCGTCCACGGAAGCGGCGGCCGCGGGCGACGCGGCGTCCAGGGCCGCGTCGCGGACGCGCACTGCCGCGGCCACCCGCACGCGCCAGTCCGGTAGAACCCTCATGACCTGATGTCGGAGTACCTCGCGCACCTGCTCGCCGCCGTGGCGAGAAACGCCGCGAGCGACACCGCGCCGCCGGCCGACCGCACCTCGGAGGTGCTGCTCGACGCCGCGCTCCGCGAAGCCGGAGCGGTCGGCCTCGCGCGCGTCACCTACGAAGAGGTCGTCCGGCGCGCTGGAGTGGCCCGGATGACGGCCTACCGGCGCTTTCCGAAGCGCGAAGACCTGGTTACGGCGCTCGTGCAGCGCGAGGTCGGCCGGTTCCTCGCCGCCGTCGCCGCCAGCATCGAGGGCACCGAGTCGACCGCCGAAGGCGTGGTCGCGTCGTTCGCGGGCGCCGTCGCGTTTGCGCGCGCCCATCCGATGCTCCGCCGCGCCGGCGAGGAGCCCGGCGAGCTGATGGCGACCGTCGCCGCCGACGGCGCCCGCGTGCTGCAGCTCGGCACCGGCTTCATCGCGAGCTATCTCCACGGCGGCGTGCCCGGCGATCCGTCGCAGGAGGAGCTGTGGGTCGCCGAGGCGTTCGCGCGGCTGTTCCTCACCTACGTGAGCATCCCGCCGTCGGACCCGAGCTTCGCCGACGACGCCGAGATCCGCCGCTTCGCCGAGACGGTGCTTGCCCCGATGGCGCAGCGCGTGATCGACGCCAGCAGCTGATCGCCGGCTACCAGGACCGCGCGACGCCGTACTGCTCAAGTTGGGCGTCTGCGGTCGCCCGGACAGCGAGGTCCGTCCGGCTGTGTTGAGTCCAGCTAATCCAGTGCGCTCAGCAGCAGGTCCGTCAGGACCTTCGGGTCGCGCCGGATGCGGTCGGCGCTCGAGCCGTCGGCGGCGCGCTCGCGCTTCTCCAAGACGACCTGGTCGGCCGACTCGAGCTTGCGCAGCCGCCCTTCGGCGATGAGGCGCTCGTCGACCGCGCCCATCCGGCCCGCGAACGTCGTGTAGACAGGCGTGCCGAGCGCGACGGCCTCGCGGTTCATGGTGCCGCCGGCTGAGACGACGAGGTCGGCAAAGGCGATCAGCGACGGCGCGTCGATCGCCTGCTCGGGGACGATGAAGCCGCCGGCCTTGGCCAGCTCCGCGCGCTGATCGGGGGTGCGCGGCAGGACGACGGCCTGCTGGCCCTGCACGCGCCGCAGCACCTCGGCGAACTGGTCGTCGCCGCCGGACGAGTGGTAGAGCGAGACCTCGGGCGCCGTGCGCACGACGATGATCGGCTGGGCGTCGTCGAGGCCGAGCTCGGAGAGCACCGCGCGGTCCGGGTCGAGGTCGGCGAGGTAGTACTCCTCCTTGAGGCCCTCGTAGGCGCGGATCTTGCCGATCGCGCCGTACCGCGCCAGGCGCTCCGGCGGGATCGCCGCAGGCACCACGACCGACTTCGCCAGGCGGCAGTTGATCGTGTGCTGCACCGTGGCGAACTCGTAGTCGAACATCGTCGCGCTCGGGATGCGCAGCAGCTTCGCGGCGACGGTCACGTCGTTGGAGCCATGGCCGAGCGCCACGTCGAAGCCCTTACCGCGGGCCCACCGCAAGAGCGCCGTCGACCGGCTCGCGAGGCCGACCGCCTTTTTGAGCCGCTCTTCGCCGCGGTGGTGGCCGATCACCTCGGCGTTCAGCCCGTGCCGCTCGGCCAGGGCGACCGTCTGCGCGAAGTCGCGCGCCGTGATGTGCACCTCGTGGCCTCGCGCGCGCAGATCTTCGACGACCGGCCGCAGCACGAGCACGTGGGGGCTGTTGGTCAGGTCGATCCAGACGCGCATCGCGGCTGCATCATCGCGAAGCGGCCGGAGGTCGCGCCGCGCGCCTCAGCGCAGCGGCGCCGCCTGCGAGACTTGCCCGCGATGGACCGCTTCACGACGAGCGACGACACCGAGATCGCGTACGACCTCGACGACTCCGCGCCGGGCGACGCTCCGCCCGTCGTGCTGCTGCACGGCTTCGCCGTGAGCGGCCACCTGAACTTCGGCGGCCCTGGGCTCATCGACGCGCTCGCCGACGCCGACCGCAAGACGCTCGTGATCGACGCGCGCGGCCACGGCGAGTCCGACGCCCCGCACGACCCGGCGCGGTACGGCGAAGACCGGATGGCGCTCGACGTGCGCGAGCTCGTCGACGAGCTGGGGATCGACGCGTACGACGTGATCGGCTACTCGATGGGTTCCGTGACGGGCGCGATCCTCGCCGCGCAGGATCCGCGCGTGCGGCGCCTGGTGCTCGGCGGCGTGGGGGCGGGGCTCGTGGAATGCGGCGGGCTGGACAGCCGCGAGATGCCGCCCGAGCTGATCGAACAGGCGATGCGGGCGCCCTCGGCGAGCGAGGCCGGCCACCCGCTCGGTGCCGTGTGGCGCGGGTTCGCCGACCAGGTCGATGCCGACCCGATCGCGCTCGCCTGCCAGATCGCTTCAAGCCACCGCACGCCGATCGCGCTCGACGCCATCACCGCCGACACGCTCGTGATCGCGGCGTCGAACGACGGCCTGGCGAACCGCCCGCAGACGCTCGCCGGCGCCATCAAGGACGCGCAGTACCGCGTGATCGAAGGCGACCACCTCGGCGTGGTCCGCCATCCGGACTGGAACCCCGCGATCGTGGACTTCATCACCCGCTGAACATTCTTTCGCTGCGCGCGTGACACCCGCCCGCGAGGCGGACACGAACGGAGCGAGCGGCCACCCCGGGCCGCACGTCACACGCCTTGGTCCCGCCTCCGTCATCCGCCACCGCGCCAGCGCCCACCGGGCGCGCCTCGGCGCCGCTGGGCCCCGGTCCCCCGCCGACGCCGGGGGCGACGGGTCCCGCGCCGGACCTAGCCGCTGAGCGGGCCCGCCTGCTCTTCGAGGAGCACCACCGCGAGGTGCTGCGCTTTCTGCGGCGCCGCGACCAGGATCTCGCCGAAGACGCCCTCTCGGAGACGTTCGCGGTCGCCGTTCGCCGCGCCGCCGACATCCCAGAGGGCAAGGAGCTGCCCTGGCTCTATGTCGTGGCCGACCACGTGCTGCGCAACCTGCAGCGCAGCCGCCGCCGCGCCGCGCGGATCCCCGAGGCGCTGCACCCCTTCACGCGGCACACGACCGACGCGCCAGGCGTCCCCCACGTCGGTGAAGCGCTCGCCGAGCTCCCCGACCGCGAGCGCATCCTGCTCACGCTCACCGCCTTTGAAGGACTGTCCGCCGCCGAGGCCGCCGACCGCCTCGGCGTGCCATATGGCAGCGCGCGCAACGCCCTGTCGAGCGGCCGCAAGCGGCTCGCGATCGTGCTCGCGTCAGCGGCCGCGCTGATCCTGGTGGTCGGCGTCGCGCTGGGAGCGCTGCTCTCGCGCCAGCGCGCCGACGCGCCGCTGCAGACGCTCGCGTCGTCGCTGTCCGAGGCGCGTGTCGTGCACGACGTCGCCGTGGTGCGTCACGAGCGGCGTGGCTCCGGCGCCGCTGGCACCGGTGACGCCCGTGCCGGCGCGCGGGCGGGCAGCCAGG
>JAEYAL010000098.1 GCA_023404805.1 Actinomycetes bacterium
CGCCGTCGCCGATCGCGTTGGCGCCGGCGTCGCCGCCCGGGATCGGCGGGATGCTGGAGTTCGCGTAGAGCCCGGAGGCGCCGCCGCCACCGCCGCCGGCGATCACGAGCGTCGGCGTGCCGGTGCAGACCACGGCGCCGTGCGAGCAGGTGCGGACATCGGACGCGCCGCCGCCACCGCCGTAGCCCTGCGAGCCGCCGCCGAGAGCGCGGCTCACGGTCGGGTCAGACGGCTGGCCGTTGGTGAGGCCTTGGCCGCCGACGAGGACGTAGAGCACCTGGCCCGGGGTGACGGGGACGTCGGCGTTGACGAGCGCGCCGCGGCCGCCGGGCGAGGTCTGCGTGACGGGCTGGGCCTGAGAGTCGGTGTAGGTGATCGAGGCGCCGCGGGCGCCGTGCGCCTCGATGTGCACCGAGGTCACGCCAGCGGGGACGACGTACTGCTCCTCGCCGCCGGTGAACGAGAAGGTGGTCGAGGGGCCGACCGCCAGGGCCGAACTCGGGAGCCCGCCGGCGACGCAGACGAGGGCGATCGCGATCCCGGTGCGCAGACTCCGGGCCGAAGCCGGCCTGCGGCCGTGGCTCGTCGCGTCGCGCTTGGACGGCGCTGGAAACACGCTCGGCAGCATGGAGGCTCGCTTCTCAAACAAAGGCAGGGCGCGCTCGGAGGCTCCGAGCGCCGGCGCGACGTTACACCGGCGTCGCCGCCCGCTGCAAGGAACTGGTCATTACAGTTCGCTTGCGCTGCGCGCGGCGCCCGCGGTGCCAGGTACGTTGCGGCGCGTGACCACCGCCTCCCCGCCCAAGCCCGCGCGCACCGCCTTCTATGTCGCGATGGTGATGCTGGGCCTCACGGTCGCCCAGCTCGCCTACGCGACGTTCGGCGGCAGCGACCTGCAGCAGTTCAAGAGCAAGGCGTTCGGGGCGCGGCTCGTGCTCTACCCGGCGATGATGCTCGCTGTGCCGGCCGTGTGGTGGTTCGTCGCGCGCCGCCGCGGCAGCGACTCGCCGATCCCGTGGGCCGGCGTCGCGTTCATTATGGAGCCGTTCCTCGTCGACGTGACCGGCAACTCGCTGAACCTCTACGACAAGATCGACTGGTGGGACGACGTGAACCACTTCGTCAACTGGGGGTTCATGTCGTTCGGGATCGGGATCCTGCTGCGCCGCGCCAAGGACGTGCCCGCGTGGGCCGTCGGCAGCATGGTCGCGGGCTTCGGCGCGATCCTCGCGATCATCTGGGAAGTCGGCGAGTGGTACACGTTCATCCGCCACGGCACCGAGCTCGACACCGCCTACGAGGACACGCTCTTCGACGAGGTCCTCGGGACCAGCGGCGCGACCGTCGCGGCGCTGCTCACGGTGTGGCTGATCCGGCGCGCCGCTCAGCCGCGCGCTCCCGCGCCTGCGCCTTCTCCGCAGGCGGCGTAGCACCGGGATGCCCGTCGCCTGGCCACGGCGCGAGCAGGAGCAGCAGGCGGGCGTCGGTCTTGGCTGCGACCGAGTGGCGCTCAGCGGGCGCGAACTCGAAGAGGCTGCCTGGGCCCGCAGTGATCTGCTCGCCGCTGGCCGTCGCGGTCATCTCGATCTCGCCTTCGACGACGCTGACCCAGGCGTTCTCGTGGACCTCGTGGTCGGACATCGTCCGCCCGGCTTCAAGCCCCACGAGGATCGCGCGAGCGTGATCGGTCGTCGTGAGGATCTGCGGCTGCCGCGGCGCGACGTCGACGGCGGTCAGGTCCCAGTGGTGCATGTGCTCCCCCGTGCTCCGGTCCTGGACGCCCGGCACTGGCGCCCTCCCGTCCGACCCTAACTGCGGGGCCTGGGTCCGTGGGAAAGCCGCCCGTTCGCTGCCGGGCGCGCTCTGGCGGCCGCTGGCAGAGCTGTGCGCCCCTCAGACGTCGGCGGCGGCCACGTGCGTGCGGCCGGGGAACTGGAGCGAGCCGTCGGCCTGCTGCCACGGCTGCACTTCGCGCTCAAGCTCTTCGGTGAGCTCGTCGCGCTCCTCCGGCGAGATCGCGGAGATCTGCTTGGCGAAGTCCGGGGACAGGTCGAGGCGAGCGTCCCACCAGTCGTCGAACGACCCGAACGAGAACGTCATCTCGACCTGTTCGACGACGGGGTCGAAGAAGCCGCTGTCGGCGAGCGCATCGACGATCCGGGCCGGGTCGGCCCACGAGAACATGTGCGGGCCCGAGCGGGCCGGGTCGCCGATCAAGCCGCGGTCGCGCAGCGCCGGCAGCGTCACGCCGGTCCACGGGTTGTCCTCGTGGCTCGTCCACGCGGCGAGCGCCACGCGGCCGCCCGGTGCGAGCACGCGGCGCGTCTCCTGGAGGGCAGCCTGCGGGTCGAGCAGGAGCATGTAGCCCCAGCGGCAGAGCACGCGGTCGACGCTGGCGGTGTCGAACCGCAGCCCCTCCATGAACAGCTCGCGGACCTCGATGTTGTCGGCGCCCTTGGTGCGCTCCCGCAGCCGCTCGAGCATCTTCGGGGCGGCGTCGCTCAGGATCACCGTGCCGTCGGGACCGGCTTTGGCGGCCGCGACGAGGCCGGTGTCGCCAAGCCCGGAGGCAAGCTCGAGCACGCGGCTGCCAGGCGCGATCTCGGCCAGGTCGACGAGCCGGGACGTGACCGGCGCCGTGATGCTGTCGAAGGCCAGCTGCTGGCGGGCCCACCCCTCGGCGGCCCGGTTCCAGCCCTTGACGAGGGCCGCCCGCTCATCCTGCGGCGGCATCAGGGCCTGCTCACGCTGGCGCGCGCAGCCCGAGCCGGTCCGTGACCTCACGGACCGAGGCAGCGCGGTTCATCGTGTAGAGGTGCAGGCCTGGGACACCCTGCTCGAGCAGCTTCGCGGACAGGTCGACGGCGACATCGATGCCGAGCGCGCGCGTGGCGTCGGGATCACCGTCGACGGCATCCATGCGGGCGTTGAGCTCGTCCGGGATGGCCGTCCCGTTCATCGCCGACATCCGCCGGGTACCGGGCACGCTCACGAGCGGCATGACCCCGGGGAGCAGCGGCTTGTCGTTGCCGAGGGCGTCGAGCTCGTCGACGAGGCGCGCGTAGTGGTCGACGTCCCAGAAGAACTGCGTCATGCCGAAGTCGGCAAGCTCGAGCTTCGCGGCGAGGCGGCGGCGGTCGTCGTCTCGGTTGGCCGACCGCGGGTGGAGCTCCGGGAACGCAGCCACGCCCACGGCGAAGTCGCCGATCTCGCGGATCAGCGCGATCAGCTCGTCGGCGTAGACGAAGTCGCCAGCGTCGCTGCCGTCCTCCGGCGGGTCGCCGGCCAGCGCGAGGATGTTCTGGACGCCCGCGTCGCGGTAGCTGGTGATCAGCTCGGCCAGCTCGTCGCGGGTGTGGCCGATGCAGGTGAGGTGCGGCATCGTCGGGAAGCCGTGCTGGGCGTTGAGGCCGTTCACGAGCGACTCGGTCTGCGAGCGCGTGCTGCCCAGCGCGCCATACGTCACGGAGGTGAAGTTCGGCTGCAGTTCGGCGAGATCGTCGAACGCGGCCGTGAACGCGGCCTGGCCTTCGTCGGTCTTCGGAGGGAAGAACTCGAAGGACAGCGTGGTGCCGGTCCGCAGGAGGTCGTCGATGCGCTGCATTGCCGTCCAGCGTACCGGTCCGGGTAGGTCGGCGGCGAGCCTCCGCGTCAGCGCAGGTCGCGCCGCAAGAGCTTGCCCGTAGGGGTGCGCGGGAGCGACTCGACCGCGGCCACCTGCTTGGGGACCGCGAACGGCGGCAGGTGCTCGCGCAGCGCCGCGCGGACCGCGCCGGCGTCGAGGGCGTGGCCCGGCTCGAGGACGACGCGGGCCTCGAGGCGCTCCCCCCACTCCGGGTCGGCGACACCGAGCACGGCGGCGTCGGCGATGCCGGGCAGCGCGACGAGCTGCGCCTCGACCTCGGTCGGCGCGACGTTCTCGCC
>JAEYAL010000112.1 GCA_023404805.1 Actinomycetes bacterium
CTGCCCGGCCACGCGGCTCGGCCGGGCCAGCAGCGCCCACGCCGCCGCGGCCATCAGCGGCACGCCGGCCACCTTCGGACCGAGCTGGCCCGAGTAGTCGTAGGGGCCGAACGGCTTGCCGGTGCGCACGCCCAGCAGCTCGGCGCCGAACCCGATCGACCCGGCGGCGGCGATCACGGCCGCGCCCCGCGCCCCACGCTGCTCGACGGCGTCGGCTGCCGTCGTCGTGAGGTAGAGCGCGACAATGCCGCGCGTCATCCACGGCGGGCGTGGCGCCTCCAGCCCGTAGGCGACCTGTGCCGCGGCGAGCGCCGCGCCGAGGGCGTGTGACCGGCGAACGGGCAGCGTCACCGGGCGCCGTGCCTGGCGGGCCATCGCACCATCATGGCGCGGGGTGCAGCGCCCGCTGCACGCCGAACGCCGCCCGCGCTTTGCGCGGCAGCGGCACGACCGCTCGGCCCGGATGCGCGCCGAGGCCCTCGCGCTCGATCTGCCGCAGGATCTCGCGGTACATCGCAGCGGCGCTGGCGATCGCGCGCCGGCCCGCGGCCAGGTGGCAGATCCCGGCGATGCCTTCGTCGTAGAGCGCGTCGGCCCGCGCGATCTGGTCGCGCATCAGCGCCGCACGCTGCCCGGGCGAGAGCGAGCCAAACCGGTCGACCGTCTCGGTCGCCAGGTACATGCGCCCGGCCGCGAAGTCCTCGTCGATGTCGCGCAGGATGTTCGTGCGCTGCATCGCCTGCCCCAGCGCGATGGCCGGCCGGCGCGCCGCCTCCTGATCGCCCGCGCCGAGCAGCGCCGTCATCAGCAGCCCGACCGTTCCGGCCACGCGGTAGCAATAGCCGTCGACCTCGTCCTCGGTGCTGAAGACGCGCGCGGAGAGGTCGTCGCGCATGCCGGCGCAGAAGTCGGCGACCACCTGGCGGTCGATCGGATAGCGCGCGGCGAGGTCATCGAGCAGCAGCGCTTCGCGGCTCGCAGCCGGAGCGCCGCCAGTCCAGGCTTCGACGGCGCCGACGATCGCGGCGGCCTGCGGGTCGCGTTCGTCGACCGCGTCATCGAGCGTGCGGAGCACGAGGTAGAGCAGGTGCACGTCGTCGCGGATCTCCCGCGGCAGCATGCGGCTCGCGAGCCAAAAGGTGCGGCCGACCGCGCGGTGCGTCGCGCGCGCATCGGCGACGGCCGCCGACGCGGCATCCGAACGAGCCACGAGCGTCGGCCGGCTCACCGCGTCACCTCCAGCCGAGACGCTGCGCCGCCCGGGCGCCTGCCAGCGCCGCGGGCCCCGCGGAACGGGTAGTCGCCGGCGATCAGCCCGGCCGTCACCTCAGCACCGAACAGCACACCGGGCACCCCGGCGCCCGGGTGCGCCCCGCCGCCGACGGCATACGCGCCCGCGATCTTCGGGTGGCGGTTCGGGGCGCGGAACGCCGCCGACTGGTGCAGCGTCGGCTCGATGGCGAACGCGTTGCCGTCGGCCGCGCCGAGGCCGTCGCGGAAGTCGACGGGCGTCATCCGGTGCTCGACCACGGTCGACGACGCCAGCCCGCGCACGCCGAACGTCTCCTCGAGGTCGGCGACGACGGCCGCTGCGATCTCGTCGGTCTGGGCCTCGCTCCACGTATCGCCGCTGCGCAGGTTCGGCACCGGCAGCAGCACGGCGATCGAGTCGCCGCCTGCAGGCGCCATCGCCGCGTCGGTGCGCGACGGCGCGTGGACGTAGGTCGAGTACGTCTGCGGGAGGCGCCGACGAGCGGTCACGTCCTTGATGAACCGCCGGTAGCCCTCGCCGACGAAGAGCGTGTGGTGGAGGAGCTGCGGGAACTGGCGGTCGGTCCCGAGGTAGAGCAGCAGCGCTGACATCGTCGACCGGCGTGAACGCAGCGCTGGGCGCACGTCCAGCGCCGCATCGAGGCGGGTCGCGTCGCCGTTCCAGACCACCACGTCGGCGTCGATCACGTCGCCGTCCGCCGTCACGACGCCGCGCACCCGGCCGCCGCGGTGCTCGATCCGGTCGACGCGCGTGCCGCAACGCACGTCGAGCGTCCGCGCCATCGCCTCGACGAGCGCGTACACGCCGCCGCGCGCGTAGTGCACGCCGTCGAGGAACTGCAGGTAGACGAGCGCGCCGTAGATCGCTGGCACGCGGAACGGGTCGCCGCCGATGAACAGCGAGTGGAAGCCCATCGCCTCCCGCACGCGCGGGTGCTCGAAGTGCCGCGAGACGAACGTGTGCAGCGGCAGCGCCGCTCCGAGCCGGACCAGCTTCGGCAGGAACGCCGCGAGCGACAGGGGCGTATCGAAGCTCCGCCGGCCTGCCGCGAGGATGCCCTCCTCGTAGATCGGGCGCAGCGCATCCATGAAGCCGTCGAACGCCTTGGCGTCGTGCGCCGAGAACTTCGCGAGTTCACCGCGCATGGCCTCGCGGTCGGTCATGAAGTCGAGGTGGCGGTCCTCGGCGGCCCAGTGGATCCGGTAGTACGGCTCCAGCGCCACGAGGTCGAGCTCATCGTGCAGGTCGAGGCCGCCGGCCGCGAAGGTCTCCTCAAGCACCCACGGCATGGTCAGCAGCGACGGGCCGGTGTCCCACGTGTAGCCCTGGTCGACGATCTGCCCTGCGCGCCCGCCGGGTGCCGGACCTTGTTCGAGCACGGTCACGTCGTGTCCTGCGCCCTGCAACCGCAGTGCGGTTCCGAGGCCGCCCAGGCCCGCGCCGACGACGACCACCCTCACGCGGACCACTCCACCACGACGGCGGACGGCGAATGTGAACAGAGGCGGTCGTCAGCGCGCACGCCAGAGGTACGCGCAGCCGCCCCAAGTCGGATGACCGGAGTGTGTGGTGCCGCGGCGTCAGCGCCCGCAGCGGCGCAGCGGGGGGCTCAGGCGCGCAGGCTCGCGACGATCGACTCGCGCACTTCGTCGTACGCGCCCTGGAGGGAAACCTCGTCCGGGTCCAGGAGGTACTGGAAGGCGATGCCGCGGAACGCGCCGATGATGAAGACCGAGAAGCCCTCGGCGTCGAAGTCGGACCGGACGAATCCGCCAGCCTGCAGGCCGCGGATCACCTCGACCATCCGCGAACGGACGCGGCGGTGCAGGCGCGCGAAATGCTCGTGCAGGTGCGGTGACGGGCCAAGCGACTCGAAGAAGAGCATCGCGAAGATGCGGAAGCGCTGGTCGTCGGCCTCGATGTCGCGGCGATGCGCGTCGATCATGGCGGCGAGGCCGACTTCGAACGTGGCGCCTTCGGGCATCGCGTACTGGAACGCGCGCGTCTCCCAATCGGCCGTCACCTCTTCAGCCACGGCGGTGAGGAGCTCGTCCTTCGAACCGAAGTGGAAGTTCACGGCGCCGCGGCTCATCCCGGCGCGTTCGCCGATGGCCGCGACCGACGTGTTGCCGACGCCCTGCTCGCCAACGAGGGCGGTCGCTGCGGCAATCAGGCGCCTACGAGCGGAGGCGGTGCGCTGAACCTGCGTGGGCATGCCTCCACATGATGGCGCATTGATAAAGCCACAAAACGGCCATCGGGCGCGAATGTCACCCCTTGCGGGGACCCGACTTCGTGATACGGGCAACAAGTTTGCCCCATTTCCGGTCTAACGCTGTGACAAGAGTTGGCGCGTTAACGCTCACCACTTGGTCAATCCCGGTTGCGCCGGCGTGTCACGACCGAAGATTACGGGCCCAAAAGCGGGCAAATCCGATCGTCGAAGACCGGTGCGTGCGACCCCACCGGGCCTCGGGTAGCGCCGGGCGCACGCCTCGCGGCGCGCTCCGCGCGAGTGTCTCAGTCCTCGGGCGTGATCCGGGGCGGCTGCGGCTCGATCGTGGGCTCGGTGCCCTCGACCTGCGGGAGCGCGATGCCCTCGCGCAGCGCGCCAAGCCCGCCGACGACGAGCAGCAGCGAGAAGAACAGCCCGAGCACCGTGAGCGCGCTGACGCGCGCCTCCATCGCATCGAAGATCGTCGTGACGCCGACCAGCAGGCCGAGCAGGACCGCGACGAGCGGCATGAGCGAGCGCCGGCCCCACGACGTGAGCGCGAGGATCGACAGCAGGCCGATCAGCACGACGACGCCGAACACGGCGGCTGCGGCACTCGACGAGTTGGCGGGCTCGGTCTGAGCGAGGACGGCGAACGTGCTCATGCGACGGCGAGCTCCTGCGGCGGGGACGTACGGGTGATCGAGAGCTGACCGGGGAGCGGCGCGTCCTCGCGCAGCGGGCCGTTGCCGCCAGCGGGCTGCGGGACATGCTGGTCTGCGTGGTAGCTGGAGCGCACGAGCGGGCCGCACGCCATGTGGGTGAAGCCCATCGCCAGGCCACGCTCCTCGAGTTGCTTGAACTCCTCCGGGTGCCAGTAGCGCACGATCGGAAGATGGTTCTCGGTCGGACGCAGATACTGACCGATCGTGATGACCGATACGCCGCTGTCGCGCAATTGGCCGAGGGCGTCGACCATCTCCTCGAAGCTCTCGCCGAGCCCGACCATCAGCCCGGACTTGGTCACCACTTCGTCTTCGCCCATCTCGCGGGCGTTGCGCAGCACGCGCAGCGACCGCTCGAACTTGGAGCCGCGGCGGGCGACGGGGTAGAGCCGCGGAACCACTTCGACGTTGTGGTTGAAGACGTCGGGGCGCTCTGCGATCACCTTCGCCAGCGGCATCTCCTCACCGCGGAAGTCAGGGGTGAGGAGCTCGATCTTGCAGTCAGGCGCCTGGCGGCGGATCTGGCGCACGAGCGCAGCCCACACGCCGGAGCCGTAGTCCGGGAGGTCGTCGCGGTCGACCGACGTGATGACTGCGTGGCGCAGGCCCATCTTCGCGATCGAGCGGGCGACGCGGGCAGGCTCGAGCGGGTCGTTCCACGTCGGCTTGCCGGTGGAGACATGGCAGAAGCCGCAGCGGCGCGTACAGGTGTCGCCGAGGATCATGAACGTCGCGGTGCCACGCTCCCAGCACTCGCCGATGTTCGGGCAGGCCGCCTCCTGGCAGACGGTGTGGAGGTTCTCGCCGTCGATCAGCTTCGACAGGTCGCGGTAGCGGCCGCCGCCCGGCGCCGGGACCTTGAACCAGGCCGGCTTGCGGTGCTTGAACGGCAAGACGCGCTCGCCGATCACGTCGCGCGGATCCATGCCGCCAGGGGTGGCACGGGAGCGGGTCTTATGGACGCGAACGGGGAGCAGGTCGCTCATCGGTCTCATCAACGTAGCGCGCTGGGCCGCCCGAGGCGGGGGCGGCGTGCCAGGAACCGGCCTGGCGAACCGGCTCGCTGGCCGCTTAGGAGGCGGCTCGAGCGGTGCTCAGCCCGGCCTGAGCCTCGAGCCGTGAGCGGCTGATCAGCCGCTGGCGCAGGCCGAGTTCGCGGGCGACGGCGACCGCGACCCGCTTGCGCAGGCACGGCAGCGTCTCTGCCCGGCCGGTCTCTTGCCCGACGCTCGTCATCCGCACTTCGGGCAGCCCGCAGGCGGTGAACCAGTCCCAGGGCGTGAGGTCGTTGTCGGCGCCGACCGCGAAGCCGTGCGTCGACACCCCGCGGCTGATGTGGACGCCGAGCGAGGCGATCTTGCGATGCGCGCCTGCATGCGGGACGGGGGCGCCGTCGGCGCGGCGCGGAGCTGCCCCGCTCCGCGCCGTTTCGCCTGGGCCGCCGACCCACACGCCGGTGAGGTTCTGGTCCGGAGTGGAGGGCCGCTGGTGCGCGCTGACCCCCTCTTCGGCCAGGGCCGCGATCAAGGCCCGCTCGAGCGTGCGGAGGTACTCGACGACGTCCGGCGTCTGCACGATCGGGTAGCCGACCAGCATGCCGGGCCCGTGATAGGTCGCCAGGCCGCCCCGCTGCGTGGTGACCACGTCGAACCCCTGGCTGCGCAGGAAGTCCTCGCCGAGAAGGAGCTCGCTCGCGGTGCTCCGGCGGCCGCGCGTCACCACGGGCGGGTGCTCCAGCAGCAGGAGGACGTCGCCGATGCGGCCCTCGATCCGCGCGTCGCGCAGCGCGAGCTGCAGCTCCAGCGCCTCTTCATACGGGACCAGCCCCAGGTGGCTGACGAGCAGCTCGGCCATGCCCCAACGGTAGTGGGCGGCCGAGGCGGGTCGCTAGGCCAGCAGGCTCGACGGGTGCTCGATGAGCTGCCGGACGCGGCCGAGGAACTGCGCGGCCTGGAGGCCGTAGACGGCGCGGTGGTCGGTGACGAGCGTGAGCCGCAGCGTCTGGCCGGCGACCACGGCGCCGTTGCGCACGACCGGCCGCTCGGTGATCGCGCCGGCCGTCAGGATCGCAGCCTGGCCCGGCGTGATGACCGCGGTGAACTCGTCGACACCGAACATGCCGAGGTTCGAGACCGTGAACGTCGCTGAGGCGATGTCGGGCGGTCGCAGGCCGCCGTCGGCGGCCTTGGCCAGCAGCTCGGTCGAACGGGTCGCGATCTGCGACACGCTGAGCTTGTCGGCGTCGTGGATCACCGGCACGAGCAGCGCGCCGTCGGCGTCGGTCGCGATACCGATGTTGACCCGCGGGTAGAGCTCCAGGCGCCCGTCGCGGTAGCCGCCGTTGAGCCGCGGAAACGCCCGCAGCGCGATTGCGACGGCCTTGACGAGCAGGTCGTTGACGGACGGCGCGGCGAGGTCGGGGCGCGTCGCGATCAGGTCGGCGCGCAGCGTCAGCAGCGGCGCGGCATCGACCTCGACCGTGGTCGTGTAGTCCGGGATCGTCGCCTTCGACTCGGCCATCCGGCGCGCGACGGTCTGCTGCTGGCGGCTGAGCTCGATGATCTCCGGCTCGCCCTTGCCGCCGCCAGGCTGGGCGGCGGGCAGCACGCGCGCTTCGGCAGCTGGTTCGGGCTCAGCGGGCTGATCGGGCTCTGACGGTGCCTCCGCCGCGGGCTCGGGCGCTGCCGTGGCGTTCGACGCTGGCGCCGGTGTCGGCTCGGTTTCGGGTTCGACCGCAGGCTCCGCCTCGGGCTCGGCGTCCGCGACGGAGGCCGCTTCGGGCTCGACGGCGTCGACGGACTGGTCGCCCTCATCGCCGGCGTCGGGTGCATGGGCCTCGCTGGCGGCGATCGCGATCACTTCGGCGGCGTCGGCCTCGGCCTCGGCTTCGGCTTCGAGGTCGGCCTCGGCTACCTCGGCGGCGTCGTGCGCGGCCGACTCGGGCTCGGCTTGGTTCTCGGGCGCGGCTTGGTTCTCGGGCGCGGGCGCGGCCTGCGCTTCGACCTCGGGCGCTGGTTGCGGCTCCGGTGTGGGCGCAGGCGTCGGCTCGACCTCCGGGATCGGCGCTGCGGCCCGGGTGTCGTCGACGGGCGGTGTGAACTCGCTCGCGGCGGCCGGGGTGGCGCTGGCGGGCAGCGGGGGCCGCGCGGCGCCTTGCGCCTGCGCCGCTTCGATG
>JAEYAL010000228.1 GCA_023404805.1 Actinomycetes bacterium
GTGTTGTGCCGGCGCGGCTGCGCCTGCGGGCGCGGCCGGTGCCCAGCCTTGTTGTCTTCGGCCAGCCGGCGCAGCGCGCTCACCTCCTGGGCCGTGAGGCGGCGGACGTCGCCCTCGTGCAACAGGCCGAGCTCCAGCGTCCCGAAGCGCACCCGGCGCAGCTCCTTGACGGGGTGCCCGACGGCCTCGCACATGCGGCGGACCTGGCGGTTGCGGCCTTCGCGGAGCGTGAGCGTCAGCGTCGCCGGGCCCGTGTGCTCGGCTTCAGCCGGCAAGGTCCAGCCGTCGTCGAGCTCCACGCCGCGCCGCAGCCACTCGACGTCCCTGCGCGAGATCGGCGGCTTGGCGATGCGCACCTCGTAGGTCTTCGGCACCTCGAACGACGGGTGGGTCAGCTTGTGCGCGAGGTCGCCGTCGTTGGTGATCAGCAGCAGGCCGCTGGAGTCGATGTCGAGGCGGCCGACCGGGTAGACGCGGCCAGCCTCGGGCGGCGCGAACTGGGTGACGGTCGGGCGGCCCTGGGGGTCGTACGAGGTCGAGACCACGCCCGCGGGCTTGTTCAGCGCGTAGACGACGGTCGCCGGGCGCTCCTCGACGCCGCCGATGAGCTCGCCGTCGACGAACACCTTCATCCCCGGCTCGACGAAGAACACCGGTGTCGTGACCAGCGTGCGGTCGACGTGGACGCGCCCCTGGGCGATCAGGTCCTCGGCCGCACGGCGAGACGCGACGCCGGCATGGGCGAGGTACTTGGCGAGGCGCATCCCGACGAGAGTACGGAAGGCGTGGCGCTGGACGCGGCGCGCACCCTGTCATCCTGGGTGCGTGGACCTGGAGCTGCTGAAAACGACGCTCGACGAGCTCGGCGAGCCGTCGTACCGCTTCGACCAGGTGTGGGGCTGGACCGCCAAGGGCGTGCAGTCCTACGACGAGATGGGCAACGTGCCGCTGTCGGTGCGGGAGGCGCTGACCGAGCAGGTGCCGTTCTCGACGCTCGATGTCGTGCACCAGCAGGAGTCGCAGATCGACGGCACGATCAAGACGCTCTTCCACACGAAGAAGGACGGCCGCCCGGTCGAGGCCGTGATGATGCGGTTCCTCGACGGACGCCGCTCGCTCTGCCTGAGCTCGCAGTCGGGCTGCCCGCTGACGTGCACGTTCTGCGCGACCGGGGCGATGAAGTTCGGCCGCAACCTGTCGACGAGCGAGATCATCGACCAGGCCCTGCACTTCCGCCGGATGAGCGAGGTCGACCACGTGGTGTTCATGGGGATGGGCGAGCCGACGATGAACATCGACAACGTCCTCGCGACCTGCCGCCTGCTTCCCGCCGTCGGCGTCACGCACCGCCGCACGGCGATCTCGACGGTCGGCTGGCTGCCGGGCATCGAGCGGATGATCGAGGAGCCCCTCCCCATCCGCCTCGCGCTCTCGTTGCACGCGCCTGAGAACGAGCTGCGGTCGGACATCATGCCGGTCAACGACCGCTGGCCGATGGAGGACGTGCTCGACGCCTGCCGCCGCTACGCCGAGAAGTGGAACCGCGACGTGTTCATCGAGTACGTGATGCTCGCCGACGTCAACGACCGCCCATGGCACGCCCACCAGCTCGGCCGCCTGCTCGACCCCAAGTTCTTCAAGGTCAACCTGATCCCGTACAACCCGACGGGCTCGATCTACGACGCGTCGTCGCGGTCGGAGATCAGCGAGTTCCGCGCGATCGTCGAGTCGTACGGCCTCCGCACGACCGTGCGCGTGAACCGCGGCCGCGACATCGACGGCGCCTGCGGCCAGCTCGCCGCCAAAGCGCTCAGCGACGCCGCCTGAGCCGCGCCTCCCGGTCAGCGCGAGAGCCGCAGCCGAACCGAGCCTGCGCCCGCCGTTTGCGAGCTGATGATCCCCTCGGTCGAGAGGCAGCCGTTGAGGTCGCTGACGTCCAACGGGACCGGTTGCGCCGATCCGCCTTCCTCGAGCGTGAATGGGACGTCGGCCGAGAGCGAGGAGAGCCGCTTGGACTGGCAGGAGTTGCCGAGGGCCAGCGGGACCGCCCCGAAGAGCTTGGCGTCGACGAGCTTGACCCGCAGCTTGGCGGCAAGCTTCAGGCGGAACAGGTTGAACTCGCCGGTCACGGCGCCTGACGGCACGAAGGTGAGCCGGCCGACCACCGGCAGGAACCCGCCGGCCATGAAGCGCGTGCTGACCGGCTCGAACGCGAGCCGACCTGAAACCGTGCCGGCCGGCCGGTCGAAGTCGGCGTCGAGCTTGCCCCGCAGGGTGAAGAGGCCCCGGGCGATCGTCGGCACGGCGGCCACGGCCTCGACGTCGTACGACTTGCGCTGCAGCGCCGGAGCTTCAACCCAGCGGTACTGGTCCGTCGACGGGTTCAGCCGGCCAGTGGTGTCGCCCTGCGCCGTCAGGAGCGCCACCTCGCCCGTGCCTGCCGGATGGGCCGGCGTGACGACGGTCATCGACGTGGTGGCGCGCGGCCACAAGATCTCCGCTGGCTTGCCGCCGATCGTCACCGTCGAGGTCGCCGCGATCACCGCCGGGGCGGCCGAGATCGACACCCGGTCGCCACCGTAGACGCTGCCGGACGCCGGTGAGAGGCGCACCGGCGCCGGACCCGCTACCTGCAGGATGTCGGACGTCCCGGAGAGCGGCGCACCGGTCGCCTTGAGCCGCAGCCGCGTGCGGCCGGGAAGCGCGAAGACCGGCGTGGTGAGGCGGATCTCGCTGTCCGAGATGACCCGGACGGGGGCGTCGTAGGGCCCGCTGGTCAGCAGGCTCCACTCAGCCGACGTCACGTTCGCGAGCCGGCTGCCGCGGATCGTCAGCTCGGTCGGCTCCGTCTGCGAGAACGTCGCCGGCGAGACCGACGTGATCACCGCGGCCGGGGCGTCCGGCTTCGTCGAGAACGCCGCAGGCGCCGAGGTCCCCGCCGGCCCGCTGACCTGGAAGGTGTGCGTACCGGGCGAGGCGCCCTCGTTCGGGTAGGAGATCGCGAGCGGCCCGCCTGGCTCGGTCTCGATGAACTCGAACGCGAACGTGCCGCCGACGGAGTTGCCGTCGAGGATCAGGTTGTCGACGCCTTCGAGGTTCTCGCCCTTGATGGTGAAAGCGCCGCCGGCCTCGGAGAAGACCGGATCAGGCGAGACCGACGTGATCACGGGCGGGCCCGCCGGCGCGTCCCAGTCGTAGACCGTCGGCGCGCTGTGCGGAAAGCCGTCGGTGTGGCCGTCGCGGCCCTCGACCGTGACGTAGCCGCCGCCGCGCGGGCCGCCCGGCGCGACGACCTTGACCGAGGTGGCGGTCGCCTCCAGGATCCGCGCCCGCGCAGGGCCGAAGCGCACGGTCTCGGCGTCGGACAGGTCCGCGCCGGCCGGCGCGGTGATGGTCACCGTGTTGCCGCCGCGCGACGGTCCGTGGTCCGGCGTGACCGTGAGCCGGTGGCGGGTCTCACCGCCATAGGTGTAGTCGTCCTGCGGCCCCGGGAGCCCAGGCAGCTCGCGGCCGGTGACTACCGGCTGCACGTCGACCGTCGCGCCGTCGAAGTAGCTGGAGACCGTCCCGACCACGGCCGTCGGCGTGACGGCCACCGTCTTGACGGGCCACCGCCCGACGTTGAAGTGGGCCGCCTTGTCGAGGTTCGTGCCGCGGATGATGATCTCGTTGAAGCCCTCGGCCGGCCCGGAGCTCGGCGTGACCGACGTGACCACCGGGAGCACCTCTGGCTCTGCCGCCACGCCGGCCGCTACCGGCAACGCGACAGCGGGCACCGCGACGGCGGCAGCGGCGAACAGGGATCGGCAGGCCGCCGCGCGCGAGGGGCGGCGAAGAGGGCGTTCCGGCACGGGACACTCCGGGGTGGGACTTGGACTGCCGACACAAGGACTCCGATACGGAGCGGCTTGCGGAATTCGGCATGCCCAAGATTCCACTCCGGAGCGCGGCTGTCAACCGCGCGCCGGTCGATCGGGGTACGCCGCGCCTAGCTGCGCGGCGTGAGGTCGATCGCCATCGTGTTGTTGCTGCCCGCCGTCAGCGGGCTGACAAGGCCGTTCAGCGTGCCGCAGCCGTTGAGGTCGCTGATCGCGAACGTGCCTGAGAGGCGCCCGCCCGCCGCCGGATCGAACACGCCCGGCGAGGCCAGCGTGAGGTCGGACAGCTTCTTCGTCTGGCAGTTCGGGCCGCCCGCCAGCGGGATCGCGCCGAACAGCTTGACCACCTCGACGCGGAACCGCACCTTGGTCTTCGTCACGAGCTTGCCGCCGGTCAGCGTCCCGGTCGTCGCACCAGACGACGAGACCGCCACCTCGGCCGTCACCGGCAGGAAGCCGAGCGCGACAAGCCGGGCCGAGGACCCGGCGTTCTCGAAGGTGCCGCTGACGACTGCCTGCGGCTGGTCGATATCGAGCGTCAGCGAACCGCCGACCTTGAACGAGCCCCGCGTGAGGTTGCGCAGCGACGCGGTGCCGGTGAAGCCGTACTCGCGGGTGGTGACGCCGGGGTCGTCGGTCCAGGTGTAGTGGTCAGACTCGCCGTTGAGCTGGTACCCGTTGGTGTCGAAGCCGAAGGGCGTCGTTTCGATGACGATCGCGCCTGTCCCCGCAGCGTGGGCAGGCGCCCGCACGGTGATGGCCTCCGGGGTTCTGGAGACGGTCTGCGCTTCGACGCCGTCGAACAGCACGCGGCCGAACCACTCCTGGTCGATGCCAGAGGCGTCGAGGGTCACCAGGTTGCCACCGGCGAGCGGGCCACGCGCGGGGCTGGGCACGAGCGGCGCCGGCGGCAGCGCCTGGAAGGTGGACGCCGGACCGCCCTCAGAGCCGCCTCCGCCTTCCGTCACGACGACGAGCTCCTTCGGGCCCGCGCCGATGAACAGCGGAGTCGTCACGCGCACCTCGGTGTCGGAGACCGGCTGCAGAAGGTCGTCCCACTTGCTCGAGATGGCCACGGTGTTGTTCCAGCCGGCCGACCTGGCACCGCCGAGGTTGCGGCCCCGCACCGTCAGCACCGTGCCGCCCCTGACCGGCCCCGACGACGGGCTGATGCTCGTGATGACCGGCGCGTCGAGGTTCGGGACGAACGTGTAGTCGTCGGCGGGCGTGTTGGGTGAGACGCCAAGCGCGGTGGTCACCTCGATGTCGACGGTCCCCGGGTCGTGCTCCAGGGTGTACAGCTCGAGCGCGAGCGGACCGCCCGGACGCGTCGGAACGAGTTCGGCGTAGCGCGGTTCGCCCGCGATCCGCAGCGTGCCACTCCCCCAGCCGGCTCCTTCAAGCCCGATGCCTTCGACGCGGACCTTCGTCCCGCCGCGCGCGAAGCCGGAGCTCGGCGAGAGCCTCGTGATCTGCGGCGCGTCTTCGAGCACGCCGTACTGGAAGGTCCTCTTCAGCTGCCCGTCGGCGTGGCCGTCGCGGCCCGTCACCGTCACCGCCACCTTGGACGCCGGGACGCCGCCCGGTGCTTCGACGGTGACCTGCGTCGTGGCGCGCGTGAGGATCCTGGCTTCATGCGGGCCGAAGGTGACCTTGTCGGCGTCCGACAGATCAGCGCCGGCGTGTCGGAAGGCTCGCGAGACCACAAAAGGCCGCTCCGTCCTGCGACGCGCTGCCAACGACTCCAGGTCAGCCGCGCCCGTGGGGCGCATTCCAGTCGATCACCGGGCCGAGCGGCACCACACGCGTAGGATTGATCTGCGGGTGTGTCGTGTAGTAGTGGCGCTTGATGTGGTCGAAATCGACCGTCTCAGCGACGCCCGGGTGCTGGTAGAGCTCGCGGGCGTAGGCCCAGAGGTTCGGGTAGTCGACGATCCGCCGCAGGTTGCACTTGAAGTGGCCCACGTAGACGGGGTCGAACCGGAAGAGCGTCATCGCCAGGCGCCAGTCGGCCTCGGTGATCTGGTCGCCGGCAAGGTAGCGGCGCTCCCCGAGGAGCCCTTCAAGCCAGTCGAGAGAGGCGAACAGCTCGGTGACGCCCTCCTCGTAGGCGGCCTGCGTCGTGGCGAAGCCTGCGCGGTAGACGCCGTTGTTGACCGTGTTGTAGATCCGGTCGTTGAGCGCGTCGATCTCCTCGCGCAGGTCCTCGGGGTAGAAGTCGAGCTCCGGATGCTCTGCGACCGCGTTGAACGCCGAGTTGAGCATGCGGATGATCTCCGACGACTCGTTGTTGACCGCGGTGTCCGTCTTCGTGTCCCACAGCACTGGCACCGTGACGCGGCCCGTGAACGATGGATCGGTCAGCACGTAGCCCTCGCTCAGGTACTTCCAGCCGTGGAGCGGGTCGGGCTCGCCGCGCTCAGGAGAGCCGTCGCCGAAGCGCCAGCCGAGCTCGTCGCGGACCGGGTCGACGATCGTCACGCCGATCGCGTCCTCCAGGCCCTTGAGCTTGCGGAAGAGCAGCGTGCGCGACGCCCACGGGCAGGCCAGCGACACGTAGAGGTGGTAGCGGCCAGCCTCCGGTGGGAACTCGGCACCCGGCTCATCGGAGACCCAGCGCCGGAAGGCGCTCTGCTGGCGGACGAACCGCCCGCCCGTGTCAGTCTCTCCCGAGTACTGCGCCAGTGACCGCGGATCGCTCATCGCGCCACACCCTCCAAGTAGTTGTGCATGCAACTACCTTAGCGTGGTCGGCGCGCCCGTTTCGCGTACGGCCGGCGTCCGGACTGGCGGCCGCCTGCTTGCCCACCGCCGCGAGGCAGGCATACGCTGGCGCGCATGGCCTTGTTCGGACGGCAGCAGCGTGGTGGACCCGTCGTGCGGGGCCGGGCGCTCGTCGTGCCCACCTCGACCCGCAACGTCGGCAGCGGCGGAGTCGGCGACGGCAACTTCAACAACCTCACCGCGAAATCGCGGGTCTGGTCGGCGACCAGGCTCGTGGCGGTCTCGGCCGAGGACGGCGGCGCGGTCTCAAGCGAGTCGCAGCGCGTGGAGTGCGACCTGCCGAACTGGCTGCGCATGGTCATGTACGACGCTGGCTCCAACGACGGCCAGTGGGAGCGTCTTCCGGCCGAGCTCCACGTGCCGGTCTGGATCGACCAGGCGTCGCGGTTGATCGCCGAGCTCGATGTCGACGCGGCCGTCCGCGAGCACGAGCAGTACCGGTCCGTCGGCACGCGCGAGTGGAAGGAGACCGAGGCCGTCCTGGCTCCGGTCAGAAACGCGGTCAAGCTCCCGGGCGCGGTGGCCCGCGAGGTCCCGGCGTTCGCGAAGCAGTGGCGCGGCGCGCTGCGCGACCTGCGCGACGACCTCAAGCCCGGCGCAGGCATGCGCGACCGCCCGCTTTCCGCCAAGGACCTCGAATCCCAGCGGCGCACGGCGAGCGCCATGCGGTACCAGCTCGAGCAGCAGCCGAAGCAGCGGGCGAAGCTCCGGGACGGCGTGCTCCAGAACGCCCCGAGCATGGCGGCGGGTGTCGTGGCGGGCTCATATCCGTCGCACGACTTCGCCGCCTGGGTCGTCTTCCAGGAGCTCTCGGGCGTGATCAGCGCCGACGAAGCCGTCGAGTACCGCCGCGCGGCCGGCGTCCCGCTCGACGGCAGTCCTCCGGCCACCCCGCCGCAGCCGCCCGCCAGCTAGTCAGGCGTTCACCTGCGGGGCGCGCGCAGCCGCCCGGTGCCGCGATAGCGTTGCCGCCCATGCGCGCCGCGGTGCTCCACACGATCGGGCTCGAAGGCCCCTACGCGGACTCCCGCCCGCTCGAGATCGAAGACCTCGTCGTCAGCGAACCTGGGCCCGGCGAGGTGCTCGTCCGGATCGACGCCGCGGGGCTCTGCCACTCGGACCTCTCCGTCGTCAACGGCCAACGGCCGCGGCCGGTGCCGATGGCGCTGGGCCATGAAGGCGCGGGCGTCGTGGAGGCGGTCGGTCCGAACGTCGAGGACCTGGCACCTGGCGACCGCGTCGTGACGGTGTTCGTGCCGAGCTGCGGCTCCTGCCAGCCGTGCGCCGAGGGCCGCCCCGCCCTCTGCGAGCCCGGGGCGCTTGCCAACGGCGCTGGCACGCTCACCGGCGGCCACACGCGGCTGCACCGGCGCGACGGGACGCCCGTCAACCACCACTTGGGCGTCTCGTGTTTCGCCGAGCAGGCCGTCGTCAACCGCCGCTCGCTCGTCAAGGTCGATCCCGACCTGCCGCCGGAGCAGGCCGCGCTCTTCGGCTGCGCGGTGCTCACCGGCGTCGGCGCGGTCGTCAACACCGCGAACGTGACCGCGGGCGAGTCGGTCGCGGTCGTCGGTCTCGGCGGCGTCGGCCTGGCGTCGGTACTGGGCGCAGTCGCGGCGGGCGCACGCCGGATCGTCGCCCTCGACCTCGACCCCGCCAAACGCGAGCTGGCCCTGGCCCTCGGCGCGACCGACGCCTTCGACGCCGCCGACCCCGAGTGCGCCGCGCTCGTCAAGGACGCGACGGGTGGCGGGCTCGACCAGACCTTTGAGATGGCCGGAGCTGTCCCGGCGCTGGAGCTGGCCTACGCCGTGACGCGCCGCGGTGGCACGACCACCACCGCCGGCCTCTCCCACCCCGACCGCACCATGGCGCTGCAGCACCTCTCGCTCGTGGCTGAGGAGCGCACGCTGCGCGGCAGCTACATCGGCGGCGCCGTCCCCGTGCGCGACGTGCCCCGCTACATCGAGCTGTTCCAGCGCGGGCGGCTCCCGGTCGACCGGCTGCTCTCGTCGGTGCGCTCGCTCGAGGAGATCAACGCCTGCATGGACGACCTCCACGCCGGACGCGTCGTGCGCCAGGTGCTGGTCCCGTGAGCGGCGCCCGGCCCACGCCTCCCCCGCGCGAACGGAGCGCCTATCCGCGGTTCACCGACTTCCGCACGCGCTGGATGGACAACGACCAGTTCGGGCACCTCAACAACGTCCTCTACTACTCGTTCTTCGACAGCGCCGTGAACGCGACGCTGATCGACGAGTTCGGCTTCGACCCGAACGAAGACGCATCGGTCTACTACGTCGTCGAGACCGGCTGCAGCTTCCACGCGGGCGTCGCCTTCCCTGGCGTCCTCGACATCGGTGTCCGCGTGGCGCGGCTCGGGAGCAGCAGCGTCTCCTACGAGATCGCGGTGTTCGGCGAGGGCGAAGAGCTCGCCGCGGCGACCGGCCGGTTCGTGCACGTGATGGTCGACCGCGAGACGGAGCGGCCCGTGCCGATCCCCAGCTCGCACCGCGAGCACTTCACGCGCGTCTACGGCGTCTAGCGCCGGCCAGTACTCGGTGCTCAGCCCGTGCTGAGGCGCGGGCGGCCCGGCCTGCGCGCAGGCCTCCGCCCGCGGGCGGCGTCAGCGCAGGTCGGGCGAGGCCGCGACGACCGGTTCGCACTGCAGCGAGACCGAGAAGGCGCCTTCGGTGCCGTCGCCGTCGCGGCTGAGGAGCCGGACGAAGAGCTGCGTGGGCAGCTCGCCGAAGTAGGTGTAGGCGCTGCCGCCGAGGACGGCGTCGACACTGGTGATCGGGGTCGCGGCGTCAGGGTCGTCGACCATCTGCGACTGGCGCGTGACGCTGGCCGCGCAGGCCCGTACCGACCGGGCGAAGGTGAGCTTGTAGATCCGGCTCGCGTTGGTGCCGAGCGCGGCCACCGCCGGGGCTGGGTCGGAGGACGACACCACGTCGCCGCTGGCTTTGACCGCCGCCCACAGGTCGGCGGCAGAGGTGCCCGGCACCCCCTGCGGGCCGGCTGGGCCGCGCGCGCCGGTGTCGCCCTTCGCGCCCGTGTCGCCCTTCGCGCCGGCAGCACCGGTGTCGCCCTTCGGGCCGGTGG
>JAEYAL010000311.1 GCA_023404805.1 Actinomycetes bacterium
CGGCGAGGTGGTCGCGCAGACGACACAACCTGCGTATCCCAGCCGACCGGCCCCCGCGGCGCCGACCCGGCTGAGCGCTCCCGCGCCTGTCCACGCTCGCCCACGGAGCAGCGTCACGGCCAGGCCACCTGCAGGCAATTCAAATACCGCTGGCCCGAAAAGGAGCAGGGGAAGGTGGACCGTCCCCCGGCTGGCCGATACGGTCCGCGGCGATGTTTAGGTCTTTCCGTCTCTTTGCACGGCTGCGGTGGCTCGCAGTCGCCCTGCTTTCGATCTTCGCCGTGGCGACCCCGGCCGCCTCGGCCGCCACCTTCGGCTACGGCGACAACCGCCCCGACATGTTCAGCGACCCGCGGTGGAAGGCGCTGCCGATCAAGGACGCGCGCCGCACGGTCGACTTTGACGTGCAGAAGTACCCGGACAAACTCGCGCAGCTCGACAGCTGGTTCGCCGCGGCGACGGCGGCCGGCGCCAACCCGATCATCGCGATCGACCGCAGCTGGTCGGCCGGCCAGGAGAAGAAGAAGCCGACCGTGGCGCAGTACACGGCGCTGATCAAGTTCCTCAAGGGCCGCTACCCGTCGATGAAGACGCTCATCCCGTGGAACGAGGCGAACTACATCCTGCAGCCGACCGTCCGCAACCCGAAGCTCGCGTTCCAGTTCTGGCAGGCCGCCAAGAAGGAATGCAAGGGCTGCACGGTCACCTCGCCGGCGCTGCTCGCCGGCGGCACCGGCACGGCCAAGAACTTCATCCCGCAGTTCAAGAAGCTCGCCAAGGGCAAGGTCAAGATCTGGGCCGTGCACGTCTACGGCGACCAGAACCGCTTCAGCGACAAGGGCCTCAAGGACCTCGAGAAGCAGCTCCCCGGCAGCCTGTGGATCACGGAGACCGCCGCCTGGGTCAAGTTCGGCGACTCGCCGAAGTGGAAGTACGACGAGGCCCGCGCCGCGAAGGTCATCGACTACATCTTCAAGAGCCTCAAGAAGCACCCGCGGGTGAAGAAGGCGATGTTCTGGCAGTGGAAGGGCGACGTCAGCCCGCAGACCGCCCGCTGGGACTCCGGCGTCCTGAACTTCGACGGCACGGAGCGCGCAGGCTACGCGTCGCTCGTGAAGGGCCTCAAGGGCTGACCACGCTGTCTGATGGTGTGTGCGCCAGCCGCGAGGCGGTGCACACACCAGCAGTTGGTGCATGGGTAGCATTGGCGGCTGCCCATGCAGCTGCCCCGCTTCACCTACGCCAATGTGATGTCCACCATCGCGGTGTTCATCGCCCTCGGCGGCACGTCGTTCGCCGCCGTCAAGCTCTCCAAGGGGTCGGTCGGCGAGCGCGAGCTGAAGACCGGCGCGGTCACGTCGGCCAAGCTCAAGGACGGCACCATCACGCCCGCCGATCTCGCCGCTGGCACGGCGCTGAGCGGGCCGCGGGGCCCGCGCGGCGCCGAAGGCCCGCAGGGTGAGCGCGGCCCGTCCGACACGCTGGTGAACCGCAACTCCGGCACGCTGCTCTCGACCAAGGGCGGCACGCCGACGACCGTCAACACGCTGAAGGTCCCCGCGGGGCAGTGGCTGTTCGTCGGCACGGCGTCGCTGATCTACGGCGGCCCGTACAGCGACTGGTTCCGCTGCTGGTTCACGTTCGGCACCGAGGACGGCGCGTCGAGCTCGATCACCCGGCTCGGAGCCGAGGCCAACGGCGCGCTCGCCGGCGGGCTCGCCCTGCAGGAAGCGAAGGTGATCACCGGCCCGACCGATGTGAAGCTCCGCTGCGGCCACGACGGCGACGTCAGCGCGACCGACGGCCGCGCCGAGTACTCGCAGCTCACCGCGATCCGCGTCGGGCAGATCCAGGCGCAGTAGCGCCCGGCGGCTTCGTCCGCTGCGGCGCGAACTGCCGCGTGCGGCGCCGCCCGAGACCGGGCGCGGCGGCGGAATTTCAATTCGTTGACGGCACGCCCCGCGCTCAGGTGAAGTGCGGCAGTCATGCGCCTGCCCCGTCCCACCTACGCCAACGTCATGGCAACCGCCGCGATGTTCGTCGCCCTCGGCGGCACCTCGTACGCCGTCGCCCGCCTTCCGAAGGCGTCGGTTGGCGAGCAGCAGCTCAAGGACAGCGCCGTCACGAGTCTGAAGATCAAGGACGGCACGATCGCCGCCGGTGATCTCGCGGCCAGCGCGCTGCTCGCCGGGCCCCGCGGCGCGCGCGGCGCAGAAGGGCCCACCGGACCGCAGGGCGGCGCTGGGCCCGCCGGCCCCCGGGGACCGTCCGACGCCCTGTTCGCCGCGGGGGCCAACGCGACGTTCTCGACGAGCGCGAACGTACGCGCCACCCTCGCGACGCTCAGCGCGGTTCCCGCCGGCAACTACGTCATCGTCGCCTCGGCGCAGATCGGCAGCTGGGAGCAGGCGGGCTTCATCGGCCGTTGCTGGATCCGGGTCAACGGCGCCGACGTCACGGTCTCCGAAGCCGTGATCGGCAACGGGCCTGGAGCGACCCGCCTCGGCGTGATGGCTCCGATGACCGCGGCCGCCGTCCCGGCCAATGGAGTGATCGCGCTGGAGTGCGCGGTCGACCAGGCGCTCTCGCCCGCGCCCGGTGTCGGCAATCCACGCCTCGCTGCCATCCGCGTCGAGACCCTCAAGAAGTAGAGCCGAGCCCATGCGCCTGCCCAGCCCCACCTACGCCAACGTCATGTCGACCGTCGCGGTGTTCATCGCGCTGGGCGGCACGTCGTACGCCGCCGCCAAACTCTCCGCCAAGTCGGTCGGCGAACGCGAGCTCAAAGACAGCGCGGTCACCACGGCCAAGCTGGCGAAGGGCGCCGTGACGGCCGACCGGCTGGCGGCCGGCGTCAGCACCGCTGGGCCGCGCGGGCCACGCGGCGGCGAGGGCCCGACGGGGCCGAAGGGCGATTCCGGCGCGAAGGGCGACACGGGCCCGATCGGCCCGAGCGAGGTCATCAACGTGAGCCGGCCGGCGCCGGTGAACATCCCGGTGAACGGCGGCGGGTCCGCGACCTTGGCCTCGGTGACGGTGCCAGCCGGCGACTGGATCCTGACCGGCCAGACGAAGATCTTCTACACGCCCGGCAACGCCAGCGAGTGGTTCGACTGCGACCTCAAGACCGCCGCCGGCGACCTGCTGGTGCGCGGCAGTTTCCGCGTTGGCGACGACGCGATCGGGGTCGGGGCTGCCACGTACCCGCTCGAGGCGGCGAAGTCCTTTGCGGCGTCGACCCAGGTGTCGGTGATCTGCTCGCACCCCAGCCCGATCGGCGGCGGGCCGGTCGCCGAGCAGACGGTGCTGCGTGCGGTGCGGGTCGGCAAGATCGAGCAGCGTTGACCTCGGGCAGAACTCCACCGCCAAGCTGACCCCTGCTGCCGGGTGAGGCCTATTACCCTCCCGTAAATGCCACGCGTGCCGCATCTGCGTTTCACCTACGCCAACGTGATGTCGACCATCGCCGTCTTCATCGCACTTGGCGGGACGTCGTTCGCGGCGGTGAAACTGTCCAAGGGCTCCGTCGGCGAGCGCGAGCTCAAGAAGAGCGCCGTCACCAGCGAGAAGATCCGCGACGGCGCTGTGACGCCCGCCGACCTCGCTCCCGGCACGGCGACGAGCGGGCCGCGCGGCCCGCGCGGCGAGACTGGCCCGGCCGGGCCGCAGGGACCCGCAGGCCCAGGCTCCGGCGCGGCTGAGCCGTGGAAGACGCTGACGTTCACCGAGGGCTGGACCAACTACAACACCGACGTGTTCGAACCGGGCAGCTTCCGCAAGGACCAGCTCGGCATCGTGCACCTGCGCGGTCTCGTGACGCGGGCCTCCGGAGCGCCCGCGCTCGGCACCGTCATCGGCGTCCTCCCGGCGGGCTACCGGCCCGCCAAGACGCGCATCTTCGCCGTGCACACCGGTGAGAACCCGCACCAAGCGGGCCGCGTCGACATCCTGCCGAACGGCTCGGTGCAGTGGATCGCCGGCTCGACCGGCGAGCAGGACTACACGTCGCTCGACGGCATCAGCTTCGAAGTGGGCTGAGCCGCCTGCGAATTGCAATTCAGCGCGGCCGCAGGCGATTGACCGGCGCGGAGCGTTCCAGTGGACTGCCGGAGGTGCCCCACCTTCCACACCCCCGTGTCACCTACGCCAACGTGATGTCGACCGTCGCGGTGTTCATCGCGCTCGGCGGCAGCTCCTACGCCGCGGTGAAGCTCTCGGCCAAATCCGTCGGCGAGCGCGAGCTCAAGGACAGCGCCGTCACCACGAGCAAGCTCGCGAAGGGCGCCGTCACCGCGGACCGCCTCGCGCCCGGTGCGGCGGCCGCTGGGCCGCGCGGAGCCCGAGGCGCCGAGGGGCCGGCCGGGCCGCAGGGCGAGCGCGGTCCCCAGGGCGCAGGACTCGGCGCGCCCGAACCGTGGAAGGCGCTCCCGGTGGCCAACGGCTGGTCGCCGTACCTCTACGACCCGGACCTCTGGGAGGTCGCGGGCTATCGCAAGGACGCGCTGGGCTACGTCGAGCTCCGCGGCCTGCTGACCAAGGTCAACGGCACACCGTCGGGGGTCATCGCGACGCTCCCGGTCGGCTACCGGCCGAAGCACGGGCGGCTCTTCCTCGTCGGCATGGGGGAGCCGTCGCAGTACGGGCGCATCAACATCTTCGCCGACGGCAACGTCCAGTGGAGCACCGGCCCGACCGGCGAAAACGACTTCACCAGCCTGGAAGGGATCCGCTTCAGTGTCGACTAGGGCGCGGGCGTCGCGCTCAGGCGCGGCTACTGCACTTCGACGGCGCTGACGGCCGACGCGAGCAGCCGCACGTGCGCGACCTTCATGTCGTTGCCAGGTGCGCGCTGCGTGCAGGACGCCGTCACGGTCGCCGCGGCAGGCAGCGTCGTGGCATGGACGGCTGAGATGACGCCTTCGACGGTTCCGTTCCCGCCGCCGATCGCTGCCGCCGACCTCACGACGCCCGCGCCGTCGACTTCGATATCGCAGTCGACGAGGTTCGCGCCTTGGTTGGAGAACGCATGCGTCGAGAACTCAAAGCGGTAGCTCCCGGCCGGGACGCGGAGCGTTGCCAGCACGGTCCGCGAGGTGTTGATCGGCGCGACCGCGTCAGGCTGTGCGATGTAGACCTTCGAGACGCCCTGCGGCCCGGTCGGCCCAGCCGGTCCGGTCTCGCCCTTCGGCCCGTTCGGCCCTTCGGCGCCGCGCGGCCCCCGCAGCCCGGACACCGCCACGTCAGGGGCGAGATCGCCGCTGAGGATGGTCGCGTCTTTGATCTCGGTCGTCGTGACCGACCCCTTCTTCAGCTTGACCGCCGCGTACGACGTGCCGCTCAGGGCGACGAACAGCGCAAGGAGCGCCAGCGCGGTCGGGAGGCGCTGTTCGGGTGAGATCTTCATCGGGAAGCGTCCTCGGTAGCGGAAGCGGAAGCAGCGGGTTCCAGCGGCGCAGCGTCGAGCGCCGCGGCCCAGGCGGTGGTGATGGCGTCGGCCAGTTCGCCGCCCTCGACGGGCACGAACCGCACGAGCGGCGAAGCGTCGTCGGTCTGGACCTGCCAGGTGCCGAGCTCGCCGCCGTCGATCCAGGCCCACTTCTCGGCGCCGACGACACCCGCGCGGTCACGCGACGTGAGCGCCACCGACCCCGAGCTGATGCGCGCGTAGAGCAGGTCGGCCGCGAGCGGCGGGACGCAATCCGGCGCGGGCTCGCGCTTCTCAAACGCCTCGATCGCGCCGGTGATCATGCGGCGGGTCACCTCAAGCGGCTGGCGGTCGTCCGGACCCGGGCTGGCAGGCAGGCGCAGCTCGGCGGCCAGGAGCGCCGGGGCGCCGTCGACGCCATGCGCCGTCATGCGCTGCACCGCCTGCCCGGGGATCGCGTCCTGGTGCACCACGACCGCATCGTGCGCGAACAGCGACACGGCGCGGGTGCCCATGGCCGACTCGTGCCGGACGGTCGCCAGTACCGGCGCGCCGAGGTAGGCGCCGAGCAGCGTGGCGTGCGGGTCGAGGAACGTGATCTGGGGCCGGGCCGTCGTGCCGCCGAGCGCGATCGCCTTGCGCGCGACGAGGCCACGCAGCGCGGTCTGCTGCTGGGCGCGGCGGATCGGATCGCCGCCAGCGCGGTCCGGGCGCCGCGCGAGGTCCGGCCGGGAGAACGCCGACGCGAGGGCGTCGAGCTCGTCGTCGGAGTAGTCGATGCTGATCGTGCGGACGAACGGCGCGGTGCTCATGGTCAGGCCCCCGCCCGGATGAAGACGACGTTGCCGACGCCCAGGTTGCGCTGCATCCGCGTGACGGCGTCCTCGGCATTTCCTTCGACGGCCGTGAACTGGCCGCCCTCGACCTTGGAGTCGAGGAAGCCGATGTGGCCGTCGCTGCCGAAATCGCTGCCGCCGCCCCAGTCGTAGGCGACGATGTCGCCGGGGCGGGCGTGGGCCGCGTCGACGATCTGCAGACCGTGCTGGCCCGCTTCGGCGGCGTTGACCCACGTCTGGACGGCAGCCCAGCCGGTGCCCGGCATCTCGACGCCGGTCTGCTGGAGCGACCACGTCACGAAGCTCGCGCACCACGGGTTGCCCGAGCCGACCTTCGCGCTGGCGAGGTACTCGTTCACCTTCGGGCCGGCGTTCGTGCCGACCTCCTGCACGCCGAGCTGGCTCCGCGCGACCGACAGGGCGTTGCCGTCGGCCCCGCCACCTCCAGCGCCGGCGCTGACAGCAGTGTGCTTGCACTCGTCGACCAGCGCGTTCGCGGCCGTGTGGACCTCGCCGAGGCTCGCACCATCGAGGCCGGGGATAGCGTCGCTCGCCCAGCGGCCGAGGGCGTCGGGATCATCGAGCGCGCCGTCGCGGACGCCGCCCTCGGTGCCGCGCAGGCGGCCGAGGAGCTCGTCGAGCTGGGCGCCCGGGTGGTCGGCCCACCAGTCGCCGCTCGGCGGCTCGGCGCGGCTCACCCCGTGGCCAGCCGGCGCGTAGGACGAGCTCGGATCGAGGCCGAAGAAGCCGACGTTGTCGTCGGCCGCAGGCGAGTTGCGCAGGCCGCTCTGCGACAGCGCGAGCATCACGGGCAGCGCGGGCGGCAGGCCGTGATGCGCCGCCGATCCGGCCATCCAGCACGCCCAGTCCTGCCGCTGGGCGTCGTCGCCCGTCGGCATGTCGGTGGGGACGGGTACGCCGCCACCGGTGCTGCCCGCCGCATGCTCGCCGGGCGCCGGTGCCGAGGGGTCGACGCTGTCGCCCGCCGTGAGCGACTGGGCGGCCCCGCCTCCGGCAGGCTCGGACGGATCACCGGCGCCGACCGGCCCTCCGCCTCCCCCGCCGCCACCACCGGTGACGGCC
>JAEYAL010000065.1 GCA_023404805.1 Actinomycetes bacterium
GGCGTGCTGCGTGCCGGCGGTGATCGCGGTCGCGGCGGCGCCGAGCGGCACGATGCTCGCGTCGTCGGTCGGGCCATCGGGGAGGCCGTCGAGCCGGCTGTCGGTGGCCCGCGAGCCAAGCACGCCCGAGCGGCCATCGCCCCAGCAGCGCACGGCGCCGTCGCTCATCAGCGCGCACGTGAACTCGCCACCGGCGCTGATCGCGGTCGCGGCGCCGCCCAGCGGCACGGTCGACGGGTCATCGGTGCCCGAGAGCGGGTCGGCGTTGCCGTCGCGGCGGCT
This sequence comes from Actinomycetes bacterium, assembly GCA_023404805.1. Classification (GTDB taxonomy): domain Bacteria; phylum Actinomycetota; class Thermoleophilia; order Solirubrobacterales; family Solirubrobacteraceae; genus JAGIBJ01. Next base: position 283 of record JAEYAL010000065.1, read on the forward strand.
GTCGCGCTGGCCGCTGCCGAGCTGGCCGGAGCTGCCCTCGCCCCAGCACCGGACGGCGCCGCCGGACAGCAGCACGCAGGTGTGGAGATCGCCGGCGGTGAGGGCCGTGACCTGGCCGATCGAGACGGCGGTCGCGTCGCCCGCCGAGCCGCTGTTCAGGCGGTCGGCGGACTGCCCGCCGCCGAGGCGCCCGGACGCGCCCTTGCCCCAGCACCGGACCGTGCGGTCCTTCTGCAGGGCGCAGCCGTGCGCGGCGCCGAAGTCGAGGTAGGCGCCGACGGCGCTGGCGCCCGCCGGGCTGCTCGACGCGTCAGCTCGTGCCGGGGCGGCCGGGGCGAGCGCGAGCGCGAGCGCAGCGAGGAGGCCAGCGGCGGCCTGCAGGGGGCGGGGGGACAGCATTCAGGGAGCCACTCGGCGCCCAAGCGCCGACGCTGCATCGGGGCGGAATGATGCGGACATACGCGCATCATTCCGTTGGACGCGCGTTCGAGCGCCTTAGCGGCGCAGGTCGATCTGGCTCGCGTCGTCGAACTGGGTGATCTTGGCCAGGTCTTGCACGCGGGCGACGACCTCCGGGCCGGTGAGGCGCGAGACGCGGTCGGTGCCGAACTCCTCGACGTTGTACGAGGCGATCGCCGAGCCGTAGGCCATCGCGCGGCGCAGGACCTCCAGCGTGATCGGCCGCTCCGGGTGCGCGGCGATGTAGCCGACGAAGCCGCCGGCGAAGGTGTCGCCGGCGCCGGTCGGGTCGTTGACCTCGTGGAGCGGGTAGGCGGGCAGCCAGAAGGAGCCCTCCTTCGTGATCACGCCCGCGCCGTACTTGCCCTGCTTGGCGACGATCACGCTCGGTCCGAGCTCGAGGAGCGCCTGCGCCGCGGACACGATCGTCGGCTTGCCGGTGAGGAGCTCGATCTCCTCGTCGTTGAGGATCACGCAGTCGACCTTCGATAGCACCGCCAGGAGGTCGTCCTTGGCGATGTTGATCCAGAGATCCATCGAGTCCAGCGCGGTGAACGTGGCCTCGGTGCACTGCTCGAGCACCTGCAGCTGCAGCGACGGCTGGATGTTCGCGAGGAACACGGTCTGCGCGGCCTTGGAGGCCTCCGACAGCTTCGGCTCGAACGTCTCAAACACGTTGAGCTGCGTGTCGAGCGTGTCGCGCGAGTTCATGTTGTCGTGGTAGCGGCCGCTCCAGAAGAACGTCTTGCCGCCTTCGACGTGCTCGATGTCGGTCACGTCGACGCCATGTGCGGTGAGGACGCCCTCGTCCTCGGCGGTGAAGTCGTCGCCGACGACGCCGACGACGTGCACGTCGTCGAAGAAGCTGGCGGCCAGCGCGAAGTGGGTGGCGGCGCCGCCCAGCATGCGCTCGCGCTTGTCGAACGGCGTTTCGACGGCGTCGAAAGCGACGGAACCAACCACAGTCAAACTCATGGCGGCGGAGAGTACCGGCGCTGGTGGGGCGGCGGCGGTGACCATGCGCGCCGCGTGATCGGCCGCACTGACGGGGCGATACTCGCTCGCATGGCTGGCTCGTTCCGCTCCGTCCACCTCGACGACGTGCCGGAGGTCGCGCCGGACAACGAGGACGACGTGCGCTGGCGGCCGCTGCGCTACCACCTCGGGATCGAGGCGTTTGGGACCAACGCCTTCGCGGCTGACGCCGGCGAGCGGGTGATCGAGCGCCACGACGAGCTCGGCGGCGACGGCGGCGTCGAGCCCGTCGACCAGCAGGAGATGTACGTCGTGGTGCGCGGCGCGGCGCGGTTCACCGTCGGCGGCGAGACCTTTGACGCGCCTGCGGGCGAGGTCGTCTTCGTGCACGACCCGGCGGCGGTCCGCGAAGCGTTCGCGACGCAGGACCGGACGCTGGTGCTGGCGGTCGGCGGCGCCGTGGGCTCGGCGTTCACGCCGTCGCAGTGGGAGCGCCGCGAGACGGCGAAGGCCGACGTGCCGGTGCTCGGCGACGGCTGACGCTCGCGCCGACCGTCCTTCCTGTGGGGTCATAGGCCCACAGGAAGGACGGTCGGCCGTGAACGGGCGCGGTGGCAGGCGGCCGAGCTAGGGTCTCGCGCGATGCGCGCGATCCAGCAGACCCAGTTCGGCGGCCCGGAGGTTCTCGAGCTCGTCGAGCTGCCCGACCTGGAGCCAGCCCCGGGCGAAGTCGTGGTCGACGTGACGCTCGCGGGCGTGAACTTCGCCGACACGCACACCCGCGAGAACAAGTACGTGCACCAGGACGACCTGCCGCTGGTCCCCGGTGCCGAGGTCGCTGGCGTGCGCCGCGACACCGGCGAGCGCGTCGTCGCGCTTTGCCAGCGCGGCGGCTACGCGACGCAGGTGTCGGTCGAGGAGAAGCGCCTGGCGCCGATCCCGGACGGCCTGTCCGACGAGGCTGCTCTCGCGCTGCAGATCCAGGGGCTCACCGCGTGGCACCTGCACCGCACGTGCGCGCACGTGCGGGAGGGAGAGAGCGTGGTCGTGCACTCAGGCGCCGGCGGCGTCGGTTCGCTGGCCGTGCAACTCGCTCGGCCGCTGGCGGGCGCGGGCCGCGTGATCGCGACGGCGTCGAGCGAGGCCCGCCAAGCTGCCGCCGTCGAGTTCGGGGCCGACGTGGCGATCTCCGGCGACCCCGAGGGCCTCACCGAGCGGCTGATCGAGGCCAACGAGGGCCGACCTGTCGACGTGGTCTTCGACATGGCCGGAGGCGACGTCTTCGACCGGTCGCTGCGGGCGCTGGCGCCGTTCGGGCGGATCGTCGTCTGCGGGATCTCCAGTTCCCAGCCCAACGAGATCCGCACCGGCCACCTCCTTCGCAATTCGCGGTCGGTGATCGGCTTCTGGCTGTTCCACTGCCTCGAGGACCCCGAGCGCATGCTCCGCGCCCCGCTCGTCGACCTGTTCGAGCGCGCGGCGCGCGGCGAGGTCACCCCGGCGATCGGCGGCACCTGGGGCCTCTCCGAAGCCGCCGAGGCGCAGATCGCGCTGGCCGGCCGCAAGACGACCGGCAAACTGCTGCTCGACGTCAGCCGCTAACTGGCGGCGAACCGTCGGCCGGCGGCCCTCTTCGCGCGGTTGAATGGCCCCATGGATCGACGGCCTGCCCTCCTGCTCACCGCGGCGCTCGCCGTCGCTGGCGCTTGGGTGAGCGCGGCCTCGTCTGCGAACGCGGCGCTCCTTCCAGGGCCACAGGGTCCGCTCGATCGCGTCGCGGTGGTGGCCTCTGACCCCGCCGCGGCACGCCAGATCGTGGGCGGCGCCACGATCGACATCCGCGACGCGCCGTGGCAGGTCAACGTCTGGTCGCGTTCAGCGCACGGCGATGGCGATGGCGACGGTGATTGCGGCGGCGCGATCCTCTCGGCCACCAAGATCCTGACCGCGGCCCACTGCGTGGTCGGCACCGAGGTCGGCGCCGACCCTCGCCGCGGCGGGCTCGGCGTGTGGGCCGGCGTGACCAACATGGACCGCCCGCTTCGGACCGATGCGCTGCAGGAGCGCAAGGTCGTCAGCGCACGCGTGCACCCGTACTACGACCCGTCGGGGCCGGACGAGGACGCATCGACGGCCGGCGACCTCGCCCTCCTCACGCTTGGACGCCCGCTTACGCTCGACGGGGTGACGGCGCGCGCGGTCCCGCTCGCGCCGATGTCTCGGGCCGGCGAGCCGCCGATCGGGCTGGCGGTGGCGGTCACGGGCTTCGGCGACAAGGTCGGCGGTGAGCGGCCCAAGAACGACGGCCTGCTGCGGCGCCTTGAATCGACGGTGGTCGAGCCAGACGACTGCTTCAACCGCGAGAACGCGCTCGGGCTGTGCATCAGCCATCCGGCGAACACCTTCTGCGACGGCGACAGCGGCGGACCCGCGGTGGCGATGGTGAACGGCGCGGCCGCGGTCGTCGGGGTCGTGAGCAACGGGCCGGCCGGGTGCGAGCCCGGGTACGGCGCCACGCTCGTCAACATCACGGCGCCCGAGAACTCCCGCTTCCTCGAAGGCTCAAGACGGCCGCCGCGCGCGCCACGCATCACCGATGTGGGCGACTTCAGGGGTTCTCGGACGTTCAAGGTGGGCGAGTCGCTGACCTGCACGCCGGGCTCGTTCACGGGCGAACCCAGGGTGACCGTCAAGGTCACCACTGACGATGGCCGGACCCTCGCGCAGGCCGTGAACGCCGCGGTGGTCGTGCCGCTGACCGCCGACCTGGTGAGCCGGACGCTCACCTGCCGCGCCGTCGCGGCCAACGCCGGAGGAACGTCGTACTCGTTCGCGCACGTGGCCGCGGCCCCCGTCACCGTCGACGGCACCCTCGTGTGCGATCCCGAATCGAGCCAGGCCGGCTGGGAGTGGTGGGCGACCTCCCGGGTCCGCCGAGGGGGCAAGATCCGGCTGGAGGTGCGCCTGTCCAACGCGAGCCCGGGCGCAGAACGGCTCAGGATCGCCCTGCAGAAGTTCAGCTCGGGCCGTGCGAGGTTCAACTCCGCCGAGCGCAGCGCGATCGCCGACCAGCGCGACGTGTCGGCGTCGACCTGGATCCGCGTCCCCAAGAACGTGGCGACCGGGCGGTACGAGTTCGAGATCAGCGCGCGGACCGACACGGGCGGCGATCCCTCGACGGCGAAGGTCTGCGACGACATGGGCGTCGACAAGACGTACGTGCGGATCGTCCGCTGACGGTCAGCAAATCCCCGCCCGATCGGCGTTTTCGGACTGCGGCCAGTAGTCTTGGACCCTCGTGACGGATTTCGCTGACCTCGGCCTCTCTGAGCCGCTCCTCCGGGCCCTGCAGGACCTCGGCTACGAGCGTCCCTCTCCTATCCAGGCGCAGGCGATCCCGACCCTGCTCAACGGCGAGGACATGATCGGCCAGGCCCAGACGGGTTCGGGCAAGACGGCCGCCTTCGGCCTGCCGCTGCTCGAGGCGATCGACCCGACCGACGACAACGTGCAGGCGCTGGTCCTCACGCCGACGCGCGAGCTCTGCATCCAGGTCACCCAGGCGCTGCGGGCCTACGGCGCCCGCAAGGGCGTCGAGGTCGTCGCCACCTTCGGCGGCGCCCCGATCCGCACCCAGCAGGCGCAGCTCAAGGGCGCGCACGTCGTGGTCGGCACCGTCGGCCGCGTGCTCGACCTCATCAGCCGCCACTCGCTGATCCTCCACGACTGCCGCTGGGTCGTGCTCGACGAGGCCGACGAGATGCTCGACCTCGGCTTCCTCGAAGACGTCGAGAAGATCCTGAAGCTCTGCCCGAACGGCCGCCAGACCGCGCTGTTCAGCGCGACGATGCCGCCGCCGATCGCCGCGCTCGCCGACAAGTACCTGTACCACCCGGCGCTCGTGAAGGTGAAGTCCGACACGCTCACCGTCGACCGGATCGACATGTTCCACGTCGTGGTGCCCAAGGCCAAGAAGGCCGACAAGCTCGTCGAGGTCGTCAAGGCCGAGCGCCCGGACCAGGCGATCGTCTTCTGCCGGACGAAGATCGGCTGCGAGCAGCTCTACCGCAAGCTGCGCGACCAGGGCCTCAACGTCAAGGCGCTCCACGGCGACATGTCGCAGGGCTCCCGCGACGGCGTGATGCTGTCGTTCAAGGCCGGCCGCGTGGCGATCCTCGTCGCGACCGACGTCGCCGCCCGCGGTCTCGACATCGACTCCGTCACGCACGTCATCAACTACGACGTGCCGACCTCGCCCGACGTCTACGTGCACCGCATCGGCCGCACGGGCCGCGCAGGCCGCACCGGCCGTTCGATCACGTTCGTGGAGCCGAGCCAGCTCGACGCGCTCGAGGCGATCGAGCGCCACGTGAACGACAAGGTGCCCGAGTGGGCGCCAGGCAAGGTCTCCGCGCGCTTCGCCAAAGACGGCGTCGCGATCGAGGGCGACACCGGCTCGGCCGACGACGCCAAGGCCGACGACGACGCCGCTGCGGAGGACGCGCCGAAGAAGCGCGCACCGCGCACGCGTCGCAAGAAGGCCGACGACGACGCGCCCGCCGAGGTCGAGGCCAAGGACGCCAAGGCTGACGAGGCCGCGGACGACGCCGACGACGCCGACGACGCGAAGGCCGACGCCGCGAAGGACGCCAAGGACGAGCCGGCCAAGGCCGACGCTGACACCGGCGATGACCGCGATGACGAGGACGACCGGCCGCGCCGCCGCCGCGGCCGCCGCTCCCGCAAGCCGGGCCTGTCGCGCGGCGACGGTCCGCTCACCTCGGTCGTGGCGCAGGTCGGCAACGCCGACGGCGTGTCGGTCGCCGACATCGTCCGCGCGATCACCGACGCGGCTGCGGTCGACGGCGAAGTCGTCCAGGACGTGCGGGTGCGCGAGCGGTTCACGCTGCTGCGCGTGCCGACATCGGAGCTCCACACGGTCCTCGGCAGCGATCCCGCGATCGACGGCCGCGACCTGCAGCTCGTCACCCTCGGCTAGCCGGACCTCGCAGGACAGGCGCCACTGCGCAGTGGCGCCGGTCGCGCCCGCCTTCAGCGCTGGCTGTGCGGGCCGATCACGGGACTGCCTGGCGCCATCTGGCGCCTGGTCCGCTCCGACGCCGATAGATTGACTCCGATGGACGTTCCCGACCAGTCGCAGGCCCCTGCTCCCCGCGCCTGCCCGGACTGCGGCGCCGCCGTCGCCGACGGCCAGCGCCGCTGCACGAACTGCGGGGCGGCGGTCGACGCCCGCCGCCGGCTCCCGCGCCGTACGCCGCTGATCGCGGCGCTCGGCGTGCTCGGCCTGTCCGGCATCGCGGTCGTGGTCGCACAGGCCGCCGTCACCGAGCAGGCTGGCATCGACGCGTCGGCGCCTGCTGATGTCGCCTCGGCGCCAGTCGCCGTGCAGGGCGCTGAGCTGCCGGCGCCTGCGAAGCCGACGAGCACGCCGCCGAAGCCGCCCGAGCCGGTCGACATCCCGGCCGCGTCGACGCCGACCCTGAACATCCCGCAGATCGCGAACACGACCCCCGCGGTCGCGAACACGACGCCCGACGGCGACCCGGTCGACGACGACAAGGCGGCGAACCCGGACGATCTCGAAGACGAGAAGAAGATCAAGGTCAAGAGGGCCACGAACTACGACCCGTTCCTGCGTGCGGGCGTCGAGTTCGGCAAGCCGAAGGCCGCGATCGACAAACGCTCCCGCACGGTGTGGGACGTGAACGTGCCCGCCGACGGCGACTTTGTGAACGTCGGCATCGTGCTCGACCTCGGCGACGAAGCCAAGAAGGTCGGAGCCCTCAAGATCGGCACCCCGACGCCAAAGTTCGGCGCGCTCATCTACCGTGCGGACAGCGAGGAGATCCCGGACTCGCCCGAGAACAAGGATTGGAAACTCGTCAAGGGCCTCGAAGCGGTCAGTGACGATCAGGAGATCCCGATGTCGGACGACGGCGATACCAAGTGGGCTCGCTACATCCTCGTCTTCCTCACCACTCCGATCAGCGACGACAACACGCGCGTCGCGATCAGCAACCTGGAGGTCTTGCCTTAATGTCCACCGCCACTTTCACGACGAACGTCGGCACGATCACGATCGAGCTGTTCGACGAGGACGCCCCGAAGACGGTCCAGAACTTCAAGGACCTGGTCGCGAAGGGCTTCTACGACGGCCTCGTGTTCCACCGCGTCATCGACGACTTCATGATCCAGGGCGGCTGCCCGCAGGGCACCGGCACCGGCGGCCCGGGCTACACGTTCGAGGACGAGTTCAACGACCACAAGGTCGTGCGCGGCGCGCTCGCCATGGCGAACGCGGGCCCGAACACCAACGGCTCGCAGTTCTTCATCGTCACGCGTGAAGACGCCAGCTGGCTCGACGGCAAGCACACCGTCTTCGGCAACGTGGTCGACGGCTACGAGGTGGTCGAGGCTATCGGCACCACCGACACCGACGGCCGCGACCGCCCGGTCGAGCCGAAGGTGATCGAAAGCATCACGATCTCCTAGCGCGCAGCTAGCCCCGTCACGCCTCCCGGTCGAAGCGCCCTTCGCGCTTCCACCGGGCAGCCGTGAGGGTCGCGTAGAACGGCAGCACCGTCGCGACGACGACGATCGACAGCGCCAGCGACCCGAAGAACGTCAGCCCGTCCTGATCGGACAGGGTGTACGCACCCATCTGGATCGCGACCATCACGGTCGAGAAGATCACCAGTCGGCGCCGCATCCCAGGAAGGCTGTACACCCGTTCAGCCTATCCCCATTGGGGATTTCGGATCTGAACTGCTGACCAATTGGTCGGGCTGAATGCCGCGGGCACTCAAAGACCTTCGATCTCTGAGCGATTGAGCCGGACTCAATCGTGGTAAGCGGCCTTGCCGAGCCAGAAAACTGTGCGTATAGTCACGCACCTGCCGGTGGAGTTGTCACCCACCTGTCCCTTGGATCCACCGGCCTCAGGAGGAAACCGATGTCCGCGAGGTCCCGCTCGGCGGGTGCAGCTACGGCTGCGCTGATTGCCGCATTGCTCAGTGTGTTTGCGTTCGCCAGCGCCCCGGCGTGGGCGCACGGCGACGACGAACACGGTGGCCACGGCGGCACCACCAAACCGCTGCCTGCTGACGCGGACCGCTGCGACCTCGGCTTCAACACGAAGGGCTACAACGACATCATCCGGCAGGGGAAGGGCAACGACCCGTTCTACGCTGGCACGCGCTTCCGCAGCATCTTCATGCAGCCGATGACGCTCCAGCAGATGTTCGCCCCCGGCGGCTTCTCGCTCGGCCGCGCGACCTACGGCTGGATCGCCACCGAGGAGATGTACAACGGCCGCAAGAAGATGGGCCACCTGAACCACTCGCTGGTCGACCCGTGGGCGGGCATGACCGACCCGGTCCAGTGCGACAAGCTCAAGAAGCTGCTCAACGACACCCGCGCGTACGCCGCCAAGTACCCGAAGCTCAAGGACGCGTTCGCTGACGGCTTTGAGTTCATCACCCCGTGGTTCGCTGGCGCTGGCGCGCACATCGGCAAGTGGGAGGACTATGACGACAAGATCGAGCCCGGCCATCCCGAGGTCCTGATCTACGACGGCAACGGCCCGAACTCCAACGTGGTCGGCGCGATGTACTCGGTGATGAGCGACATCGAGCCGAAGAAGATGACGCCCGGCGCCAACGACGTGTGGCACCAGCACAAGGGCCTCTGCTGGACCTCCGACAAGGCGCAGCTCGAGCGGGTCGGCTTGCAGCCGGGCCGCAAGGTCGTCATCGGCGGCGAAGCGGCGACCAAGCAGTGGTGCAAGGACATCTGGAAGGGCCAGGTCGAAGAGATGGCCTCGCTTTGGATGATGCACATGTGGGTCGTCCCCGGATGCACCAGCAACTACGGCGTGTTCTCGCACGACCTGCCGTACCTCACCTACCGCAACTACATGAACACGGCCGCCAAGTCGGGCTGCGGCTCCGGCCTCTCGCCGACCGCGCCGCTGACCGGCTTTGAGACGAACGAGCTCAACGTGCCCGGCAAGCTCACGAGCTACAAGTCGTCGCAGCTGTCGTGGTCCGAGCCGACCGGCGCCGCCTCCGGCCCCGTCGCGGCCGAGCTCGCCGACCACCCGGGTGCCGCGCATGCCGATGGCGAGTCGCACCTCTCCGGCAACCTCGTCACCGAGGACGGCTTCGGCGGTCCGGCGGGCTCTTGGCCGGTGTCGATCCTGCGTGAGCTGACCGGCGAGATCCACGGCACGATCACGACCCCGACCGGCACGGCCGCGACGGTCGACGCGTTTGCGGCTGAGCGCACCGACAAGGGCGTGAAGATCACGGGCGCTGGCAAGACCGCCGCTGGTATCGCGGTGCAGATCAGCCTCGAGCTGGCCGACCCCGGTCTGCGGGACTGGTTCTTGGCGCCGCCGGCGAGCGAGGCTGAGACGCTGGCGATCCACCATCCGGCGCATGGCCACGACCATGCGGCTGGCCCGGTGAAGTTCGCCCTGGCGTCGCACCCGGGAGAGAACCACGTGGGTGAGGAGCACCTCTTCGGCACGGCGGTCACGAAGGCCGGCTTCACCGGCGACGCGGGCTCCTGGACGGTGTCGTTTACGAAGAACACGGCGACGAAGGCGATCAAGGGCTACCTCAAGAACCCAGCGGCTGCGAAGCAGTTCAACTTCGACGTGACCGAGCACCACGACTCCGAGGAGTGCGCCGGCGGCGTGCACGTGAACGCGACCGGCAGTGAGGCGGCGACGCCGACTGATCCGCAGAACCCGGAGTTCGTGATCTGCGACCCGGCCGTGACGGCGTTCTTCGCCGACCACGACCACGGCCAGCACG
>JAEYAL010000290.1 GCA_023404805.1 Actinomycetes bacterium
GGCGCTGGGCGAGCTCGCGCGTCTCCTCGTACTGCCCGGCTTCGATGATCACGATGCGCGCGTCGGCTGCTTCCGCGCCGGCGGCGATCAGCGTGTCGGGCAGTCCGACGCCGCGCGCGAGCCGCTCGACCAGCGGCTGCAGGTCGAGCTCGACCTCGCTCCCCGGCCCGGACGCTCGCAGCCAGCGGGTGAAGTCCTCGTGCGTGCGGAGCATCGCGTCGCCCCAGAGGCCGTCGAACTGGCCGGACTCCAGCGCCTGCAGCGCCGCCTCCTCGGCGACCTCGCCACCGCCGGCGAGCACGCTGTCGACCGCCGCCTGCAAACGATCGGGCAGCAGATCAGCGGCCTGCCGCACGGCCTCCTGCTGGTCGACGAGCTCGTCCGCGAGGAAGGCGGCCGTCTCCCGCCGCACGCCTGGATCGCGGATCACCTCGACGGACCGCGCCGTGAACGTCGGCGAGTCGAGCAGCTGGTGCTGCGCCCAGACGCACCAGATCGCCGCCACGGCCGACACCGTGGCGAGCACGAGCAGCAGGCCCGAGAGCAGCGTTCGCAGTCCTGCCATTCCGCCGACGCTAGCCGTCGCTGCGCCTCAGCCGCGCCGGTTCGTCCCCACTGAGCGCCCTTTCGTCGTCGTTATAGCAACCATGGAAGGACGCTCGGTCCCCTGGCGCGGCGTGCGTACCGGCTTACAGCGCCGGTTCGGGCTCCGTCTCGGTGCTGCTGGCCGAGAGCAGCGCCGCGTAGGCGCCGCCTGCGGCGACGAGCTCGTCGTGGCTTCCGAGTTCGATGACGCGCCCATGATCGAGGACGGCGATCTGCTCGGCGCCGGCGATGGTCGACAGCCGGTGCGCGATCGCGATCGTCGTGCGGCCCTCAGACAGGGCGTCGAGCGCCTGCTGCACGGCTTGCTCCGTGCGGTTGTCGAGGGCGCTGGTGGCCTCGTCGAGGATCAGGACCGGAGGATCGCGCAGCACGATCCGGGCGATCGCGAGCCGCTGGCGCTCTCCGCCCGAGAACCGGTAGCCGCGTTCGCCGACGACGGTGTCGTAGCCGTCGGGCAGGCCGCTCAGCAGGTCGTCGATCTGTGCGGCGCGGGCCGCGGAGCGCAGCTCCTCGTCGGTCGCATCCGGCTTGGCGAAGCGCAGGTTCTCAGCGACGGTCGCGTGCAGCAGGTGCGTCTCCTGCGACACGACGCCGACCAGCTCGGAGCGCGTCTGCGCGGAAAGGTCGCGGAGGTCGTGGCCGTCGATCAGGACGCGTCCGCCGGTCGGGTCGTACAGGCGCGCCGCGAGGTAGCCGAGCGTGGTCTTGCCGGAGCCCGTCGCGCCGACCACGGCCAGCGTCGTGCCTGGCGGGACGACGAGGTCGATGCCGTCGAGCGCGGCGCCCGAGCGCTCGTCGTAGGCGAACGAGACGCCGTCGAGCGTGACCTCGCCGCGGACCGACGCGCGGTCGACGGCGTCCGGGTGCTCGGGCTCGACGAGGTCGACGGGCGTGTCGAGGTACTCGAACACCCGGGTGAAGAGCGCCAGCGAGCTCTGCAGCTGGATGCCGAGCCGCAGCAGCGTGACCATCGGCATCAGCAGGCGCGTCTGCAGCGTGGTGAACGCGACCAGGGTGCCGATCGTGACGAACCCCGAGCCCTTCGCGTTCGCATAGCCGGCGATCCAGTAGACGAGCGCGGGCATCGCCGCGAACGCGATCTGCACCGTCGCCATCCGCCAGCGGCCGGCCATCGCCGAGCGGACCTCGAGGTCGGCGACGTCGCTGGAGGTCTCGCGGAAGTCGCCGCGCAGGTCGGTGCTGCGGCCCATCGTCCGGCCGAGCACGATGCCCCCGATCGACAGCGTCTCCTCGACCATCGCGGACATGTCGGCCAGGCGCTTCTGGCGCTCGGCGGTGATGCGGCGGCGCTGGTCGCCGACGGTGCGCGAGAGCCAGATGAAGAAGGGGACGACGACGAGCGTCGCAAGCGCGAGGCGCCAGTCGAGGGCGACCATCGCGACCAGCGTCGCGATCACGGTCGTCAGCGCGCCGACGAGCGAGGTGACCGTTTGCGTCACGACGCCCTGCATCGCGCCGATGTCGTTCGCGATGCGCGACTGCACCTCGCCGCCGCGCGTCTTCGTGAAGAACGCCAGCGACATCTTCTGCAGGTGGTCGTAGACCGAGGCGCGCAGCCCGTGCATCACGCGCTGGCCGACCTCGTTCGAGAGGTACGACTGCCAGCCGTCGATCACCGCGCCGAGCAGCGCCGCCCCGACCATGCCGAGCACGAGCCACGTGAGCAGCGCGGTGTCGCCGTCCGGCAGGGCGACGTCGATGATCTCGCGCAGCAGGAACGGCTGCGCGAGGCCGAGCAGCGCCGAGACGCCGATCAGCCCGGCGACCGCGCCGATCCGAGCCTTGTACGGCAGGAAGAGCCGCAGGATGCGGCGGCCGTCGACGGGATCGTGCGGAGGCTTCTTGGGGCGGGACTTGCTCATCGCTGGCCAATCAGGCTAGCCCGCCGGGCGCAACGATCTCGCCCCGTTCGGGGTGCCGGGCCCGCGGGCCGCGGGGCACGCTCCGGCTGGCGTCGTAAGCTCGCCCGTGATGGGAGAGCATTGGCACGGCGAGATCAAGCGTGCGTTCTTCAAGGACGGCCTGCCGCTGCCGCCGGATTCGGCGGAGCAGCCCGACCTGCGCGTGTACTCGGTCCCTCGTCCGTCGACCGCCCAGATCGATGAGATCGGCCGCGAGCTCGGCATCGACCCCAAAGCCGTCGCCCGGGCCCATGACCGCCACGTGCGGGCGCGCGTCGACCGCTACGGCGATACCCGGTTCTTGATCCTGCGCCCGGCGCGCTACATCGACAAGACCGAGGAGGTGCAGTTCGGCGAGCTGCAGCTCATCGTCGGCCGCGACTACGTGGTGTTGCTCGGCCGCTGCGGCATCTTCCCGCTGGCGGACTTCGTCGACAAGATCTGCGGCCGCCCCGACCTCCTCGAAAAGGGCCCGTCGGCCATCTTGCACGCTGCGATCACCGCGGTCGTCGACTCGTACGAGCCCGTGATCCTCGGCCTCGAGAACGACATCGACGAGATCGAGGACGAGGTCTTCCGCTCTGAGGCCGACCCGCTGCGGCGCATCTACGAGCTGCTGCGCGAGGTCATCGCCTTCCAGCGCGCGACCGATCCGCTCGTGACGCTGTTCGCGGAGGTCGTCAAGCGGCGCGACCTGGGCGCCGAGGAGCAGCGTTTCGTGCGCGACGCCGAGGAGAAGGCGCTCCACGCCGCCGACCGCGCCGCGGGTTTCCGGGCGCTGCTGGAGAACGTGCTCAACGTGAACCTCGCGCTTGAGACCAAGCGGCTCTCGGAGGTCAGCATCGCCCAAGCCGACCAGACCAAGAAGATCTCGTCCTGGGCCGCGATCCTCTTCACGCCGACGCTGATCGGCGGGATCTACGGCATGAACTTCCGGCACATGCCGGAGCTCAAGTGGCACTACGGCTATCCGTTCGCCCTCGGGCTGATGCTCGCGATGGCGCTCACGCTCTACGTGATCTTCAAGCGGCGCGACTGGATCTGAGCGGCACTCCGCCAGTGAACGTTCCTTTGTCGCCCCTATAGGGGAAGAAAGGAACGCTCATCGAGTGGCGGGGGGCTTAGAGGCCGCCGGCGAGCGTTTTGCGCTTCGCGTAGCCCCAGCGCACCATCGCGCGGTCGAGCTTGCGCGCGAACGACTTGGCCGAGCCCCGCAGCTCCTTGCGCCGCGCCGACGCGCGGATCTCGGACTGCGCCTGGCTGATCCGCCCGATGCGGACGAGGTCGAGGGCGTAGGCGGCGAGCTCGGGGCGGGCGTCCTGATCGTTGCGCCGCGCGCTGGCCAGCGCGCGGCGATGGCGTTTGGCGTCGCGCAGCAGCTCGCCGCGCGCCTTGCGGGAGATGTCGCGGACCTCGCCGCCGTCGTAGCCGAGCACGCGCAGCGGTCCGCGGGCTTCGCTGTCGTACAGGCCCGGCACCCGGCTGTCGGCCGAGAGGAACTCGGGGCTGTCGCCGCCGGCGACGTCGGACAGGCGGTAGCCCCGCGTGCCCCATTTCGCGACCGCGGCTTGGTAGGTGGCGCCGTCCTTGCGCAGGAGGACCGTGTGGCGCTCGGGTTCGGCGCCGGCGGTGAAGATGTCGATGAGGACTTCGGGCTCGGCGTCGTCGTCGAGGTCGATCGCGGTGATCTTCGGCGGCGAGGTGTACGAGGTCGACGCCTCAGGCGGCAGCGGCTGGTCGGTCACCACCGTCGCCCCGTCGCGCACGATCGTCACGCGGATGTTGGTCCACGCCGGGACCTTGTTCTTGCTGCCGTCGGCGTACTTGAGCGACGCTTTCAGGGCCGTTCCGACGGTTTTCTCGTCTTTCGGCGCACTCTCTTTCGGCGCACCGGCGGAAGCCGAACCGGTAGCGACCGCCGCAGCGGCGAGGGCGAGCAGCGAAGCGTCGCGCAGGGTCGGCGAGCGGGCAGTGAGCATCGTGAACCGCCCCTCACCCTACCGGCGCGGGCGTCCTGCGCGCAGCTGTCTGGTTGGCGCAGCGTGGTCGGAAATCCCCCGTCGGCGCGGGGCCTGGAGCCCTGGCTAGCCGGAGACCAGGTCTTCCAGCTCGTCGACGCGGCGTTCGAGCTCCGCGATCCGGGCCAACACGGCGGTGAGGTCGACGCTTGGCGCGGCAGCGGGCGCCGGTGCTGACGGGGCCGGGGACGGAGCGCCTCCTGGTCGCGCGGCGGGCGCTGGTGCCGCCGCGCCCGCCGACGATGCCGAGGCTGCAGGCGCGTCGAACGCGCCCCCGTCCTCGTCGTCGACCGGCAGCGTGCCGCTGGCCTGCAGCTCGGCGCGGTACTGGGCGGCAGCTTCCTCCGCGGCGGCTTCAAGTTCGGCGTCGCGCGGCCCGAGCTGGTGCTCGTAGCGGGCTTCGCGGGCGCCCGGCTCGCGGTCGAGCAGCATCACGAGACCGCGCATGCCGAGTCCGCCGAGGACCTCTTCGACCTCGTCGGGCGACGCGAAGGGATGCAGCCGCTCGGTGCGCGTGCGCAGCTCGCCACGCGTCTGCGGGCCGCGGAGCAGCAAAACGGCGAGCAGGCTGAGCTCCTCGTCGGTCGCCGGGAGCGTCTCGCCAGCGGTGTGCCGGTACTTCGCCGTGCGCGAGCCCTGGCCCGCTGCTGCGATCCGGGCAAGTCCGTGGCGGTGCAGGCCAGAGCAGGCTTCGCGGACCTCTTCGTCGGTCAGCGTCAGAACCGGGTCGCGGCTCGATGCCTGGTTGCACGCGGTGCGCAGGCCGTTGAGCGACAGCGGGTACACGTCCGGCGTCGTGCGCTGCTTCTCGATCAGGCATCCCAGGACGCGCTGCTCATGGGCGTTCAGCTGCATGCGCGAGAGCGTACCGGCGGCCGCCGGCGAACCTGCCCGGTTTTCGGTTCTGTGCAGACCGTTTCCGGGGCACGCTCACCGCCGGGGCGCGAGCGCACCGAGCGCGACCGTCCCCCGTTTCAGATACCGGCTGGCGGAAAACCGCCACGAAAGATCGGACATCCGCCTTGGCGCGCCGGCATTCTGGGGATACGTTGGCGTCAAGCCAGAGGGCAACGGCAGATCCGAGCCGCCGCCCTCCTCCACCAAGCGACTCCAGAAGAGAGACACACCATGGGCTTCCTGAAGCAGATGAAGGACATGAAGAAGACCGTCGAGGCTGCCCCGGGCATGATCCAGCAGGCGCAGACGCTCGGCGCTCAGGCGCAGCAGATGGCTGCCGCGCAGCAGCAGGCAGCCGGCCAGTACGGCGGCGCCGCCGGCATCCAGGCCAACCCGAACCTCCCGGGCGGCATGGACTTCAACGGCATCGGTGCTGCCGCTCAGCAGCAGGCCAACGTCCAGGCGCAGCAGGCTGCCGCCGGCGCTGCAGCCGTTGGTGTCGACACCGCTGGCGGCCTCGAGCCGATCGCGGGCGTCACCATCGAGCAGTTCGCCGTCGTCGCCAAGGGCCTCGCCGCCTACAACTACGACCAGTCTAAGGCGCCGCTCGTCGCCGAGCAGCACGGCATCTCCGCCGAGGCCTACGAGGTCGCCGCCGCTGGCTGGAACGGCCGCATCACCGCCGACCCCGCCGTTGCGCAGGCGTTCAACGCCGCGTACCGCGCGATCTAGCCCGAGCGACGCAGGCAGGGGGACCACCACCATGGGCTTCTTCAAGTCGATGGCCGAGCTCACGAAGCAGGGCCACGAGATCAACAAGAACTGGGACGTCGGCGCGCAGCTGGCGGACGCCCAGTCGTCGATGGCCGGCGCCCAGGCGATGATGGCGCAGCAGACCGCTGCCGCCAACCTCGCCTCCACCGGCATCGACGCGACCGCCACGATCAACGGCGTCCGCCAGGGCGGCGGCCAGGTCAACTACCAGCCGATCCTGGAGCTCGACCTGCTCGTCATCGCGCCGGGCCGCCCGCCGATCCCGGTGACGCTGTCGCAGGTCGTCGAGCAGATCTACCTCGCAAAGGCGCAGATCGGCGGCCGCGTCGCGGTCAAGGTCGACCCGAACAACCCGCAGCAGGTCTGGATCAACTGGGCCGCGCCGGTTCCGGCGTAAACGCCGCCGCACTTCCGCGGGGCGGGTCGCGCGGCGGGCCACCCGCGACCCCCCCCCCAACCCCAGCAACCGGCCGCACCCCAACGTGCGGCC
>JAEYAL010000298.1 GCA_023404805.1 Actinomycetes bacterium
AGCCCGCGCCGGCCTTTGCCGGCCGACACGCCGGCCGGGCGTGGCGGCAGCGGCTCGCCCGCGAGCATCGCGGCCGGAACAGCCTGGCAGGCCCACTCGGTGAGGCGGTCGAGGCCGGCCTCAGCCAAGGGCGCCGCGAGGCCGGGGGCGCGGCGGACCGGATCGTGGGCGTCGCTGGCGATGACGTGCACCAGCTCGGCCTTGACCATCGCGAGCGCCACCTTCTGCACGGTGCGGCCGAACTGGCCCGACAGCGAGCCTGCGGTGATCTGCGCGATGGCGCCACCGCGCACGAGCTCGCCGAGCAGGTGCTCGTCGTGGTGGAAGGCGGCGCAGCGCTCGGGGTGCGCGATCAGCACATCGTGGCCGCGGGACTGGATCGCGGCCACCATCTGCGGGAGCCGGGGCACATCGGTGCCCAGCGGCGGCTCGAGCAGCAGCCAGGAGCTGGCGCCCAGATGGAGCTGGGCGAGCTCCTCGTCGTCGAGCTCGATCGCGCGCGACAGCGACACCTCGGCGCCAGCCTGGATGCGGAGCGGCACGTCCGCGCCGGTGAGCGTCTCGCGCAGCCGCTGCGTCGCCTCGAGGATGCCCGCGCTGGTGTTGCGGTGCCCGTGGCTCACGTGCGGCGTGCACACCACCGTGTCGATCCCCGCTGCGAGATGCACGCGCGCCTGCTCGATGGCGGCGGCGTCATCGGCCGGGCCGTCATCGACGCCGGGCAGCAGATGGCAATGCAGGTCGATCAACGCGGCAGAGAGTAGACGTGTCGAGGGGCCAACGCGCTGGTCCGATCGGGCGGCGGCGGGCTACCGGTCCTGCTTGTGCCAGATCAGGTGCAGGCCGCGGAGGGTGAGGTCGGAGTCGATCTCGTCGATCGACTCGCAGAACGGCACGACGACGCCCGCCAGGCCCCCGGTGGCGATGGTGTGCACGTCGGCGCCGAGCTCGCCGCGGATGCGCTTCACGATCCCGTCGACGGCCGCGGAATAGCCATAGAGCACGCCGCCGCGGATGGCCTCGACCGTCGACTTGCCCACGACGCTGCGCGGCGGGAGCAGGTCGATCTTGGGGAGTTTGGCGCCGCGGTCGGCCAGCGCATCGAGCGAGATCTCGACGCCCGGCTGGATCAGGCCGCCGAGGTGGTCGCCCTCAGCCGAGACGACGTCGTACGTGATCGCGGTGCCGAAGTCGACCACGATGCAGGCGTCCTGCACGCGGTCGTAGGCGGCGACGGCGTTCACGAGGCGGTCGGCGCCCAGCTCGCGCGGATTGTCGAGCCGGATCGACATGCCCGTCTTCACGCCGGGGCCCACGACCACCGTCTCGTGGCTCAGGTAGCGCGCGCCGACCTCGACCCATTCCGGGGCGAGTTCCGGCACCGTCGACGACACGATCGAGCCTTTGAGCTCCGACAGCTCGACCCCGCGCAGCCGCAGCAGCGAGCGCAGCTGCGCGCCGAGCTGGTCGGCCGTCGACTGGCGGATCGTGGCCATCCGCCAGTGCTCCACGAGCTCATCGCCGCGGTAGGTCCCGAAATGGGTCTGAGTGTTGCCGACATCGACGACCAGAAGCACCGCCTGAGTATGCCTCAGCGGACCCGCTGAGCGGGCCGGGCGGCGGCGCTGGCCGTGTCCGTTAGATCAGCTGCGTGGCGAGGAGCGCGAAGCTCGTCCACGCCACCGCGGCCAAGGCGACTGCCGTCGCCAGTCCAGTAATGCGTCCCAGGTGCATGTGGTCACACTAAGTCTTCCGACGGGGGAAGTGCGGCCGCAGAGCCAGGTCAGGGCTGGCCCCGCCTGCACCGGTTAGCAGTGCAGCGCAGAGCAGCCAGGCGAACCCGGCCAGATACCCGGCGACGACGTCGCTCACGAAGTGGGCGTCTGCGATAACCCGAAAGGGCCCCATGGCGAGCAGGAGGGCGATCAGGACCGCCGCGATGTCGCGTCGGCCCTTGCTCCAGGCCAGCCACGCGAGCGACCCGAACATCGCCACGCCGTAGACCGTGTGGCCGCTCGGGTAGTTCATCCCAGACTGCGCGACGCCGAACTTCACGATCATGAGCGGGGTCGGCCCCGAGAGGACCTTGAGGACCATGTTCGCGAAGACGCCGAGGCAGGCGATCACCACGAACCAGACCCCGCGCCGACCGCACGCCCGTGCGACGAACCACAGCGCCACGCACCCCGTGAGGAACGCGACCGGCTGCCCGCCGATCACCGAGAAGAACGTGCCGAAGTCTCGCCACGGCTGCACCAGGTAGACGGCGTCGAGATGCGTCTGCGCCCAGCGGTCACCCGGAAGCGGACCCGCCCATTTGAGCCACAGGCGCAGGACCAGGACCCCGAGGACGCAGAGCGCGGCAGCAGCGATCGCAGCGCGGCGCGCAGTCCTGGCAGCGGAATCGCTCACAGGCGCATGGTGACGCACCGCCAGCCGGGCCAACGCCAGGAGGGGCCGGGTGACCGCATAACTGACTCCTAGTCAGTTATGTCTCGGATCCTGTTACGGTGGGCCTCATGCGCCACACGCTCCACGTCATCAACGGCTCCCACCCTTGTGCCGCGGTGCTGCGCGCGCTGGAGCTCAAGGGCATCGATGTGCGGATCGTCGAGTACCTCCCGCCGTTCCACCCGCCGATCCTCAAGCTCCGCTTCGGCTACAGCCACGTGCCGGTGCTGGTGCTCCCCGGCGGCGAGGTCGTGCGCGGTTCGCGGCCGATCATGCAGCGGCTCGAGGCGATCCAGCCGGAGCCGCCGCTCTACCCCCGCGACCACATCCAAGCGATCGAGGAGGCCGAGCGCTGGGGCGACGAGGTCCTCCAGATGGCCGCGCGGCGGCTGCTGTGGGCGGCGGTCGGCAACAGCCCGGGGGCGCTCTCGTCGTTCCAGGCGGGCAGCAAGCTGCCGGGGCTGCCCTCCCCCATCGTCCGGCTGATCGCGCCGGCCGTGATCGCCGGCGAAGGCCGGATCCACGGCGTCACGCCTGAGCGCGTCCGCGCAGCCGCGTCGTCGCTGCCGTCGATGTTCGACCGGCTCGAGGAGTTCCACGCCGCGGGCGCGTTCGGCACGTCGATCCCGACGGGCGCCGACTTGCAGATCGGCGCGAGCCTGCAGCTGATCCGGGCGATCGACGATCTGCGGCCGCTCGTCGACAGCCACGAGCACGCGCGCGAGATCGCCCGCTGGCTCCCGACGTCGCCGGGGCGCGTGCCCGCGGGAGCGCTCGCCGGCGAGTACCTGGAGCTGGCCGTCAGCGGCTGACCGCGCGGCCTCGGCGTGCGCGCCGCGCTAGCTGACGCGCGCCCGGACCTTCGCCGAGCGGTTGACCTGCTCGACGTTGCCGGTGTTCGGGTTGCGGCCTGAGAGCACCGCCGTGGCTGTGAGCGTGAGGAGCGACTTGCGCCGCGCGCGCTTGGAGATCCGGAACCGCAGCGCGGCCGTCGCGCCCTGCTGGCCGCGCACGGCCGGCGCGACGCACTTGGGCTTCTCAGCGCCGAGCTTGACGCAGACGTTGGCCTGATCGGCCGCGGCAAACAGGTTGGTCAGCGTGACCTTGACCGTCAGGACCTTGCCGCGCTTGACCGACTTCGGCCCGCTCACAGCCATGAGGCCTTCGCTGAGCCGGAACGGCGTGATGGGCTGCGGGCGGATCGGAGGCTCGCCCTTGCCGAGTCCGCGCAGCACCGGGCCCGATGACGCGACCGGGCCAGCCATCGCGACGCCGCCGTCGTTGGCGGCGTAGGCCGCGCAGCGGAGGGTGCGTCCGATGTCGGCGTCGGTCGGCTTGTAGCTGAACGACGAGCCGCCGGTGCCGGTCGCGACCGAGCGGCCGGCGTCGGTTGAGATCTTCCACTTGGTGGTCAGCGCGCCGCTGAAGCTGGCGCTGCAGACGATGGGCTGGCCGACCGACACCAGGCCGCCAAGCGCATCGAAGGTGGTGTCGCCGGTGACGCGCGGAGCGATCGGCGGCGACGGCGAGCCGGCGAGAAAGCGCCGGTTCTCGGGCGTCGCCAGGTTCACGTAGTTCTCGGCCTCGCCCGCCGGGCAGCCTTCGGGACCGTTGCTGACGATGCCGACGAGCACCGGCGGCGTGGTCTGCGTCACGAGCGGTCCGCCGCTGTCGCCCGAGCAGGCGGCGCCCGCGGGCGTGCGGACGCAGAGGGCTGCGGCGTTGTCGAAGCTCTGGCAGACCGTCGGCGTCTCGACGCGCGACGACAGCGAGTACAGGCCGCCGTTCGGCACCGTGTTCGCGAGCTGGCGTCCGAAACCGCTCACGAGCACGTCCTGGCCCACCAGCAGCGGCTCGTCGCCGATCGGCTCGTCGGGCGGCAGCTTCACGGCGCGCGCGGTTGTGCCGGTGAGGTCGAGCGGCTCGTCGAGCTCCAGCACGGCCAGGTCGCCTGCGGTCTGGACCTCGTTCGGGTTCCAGTGCGGGTGGATGCGGGCGTCGGCCACCACGACCTCTTGCGGATCGTCGCCAGCGACCGGGGTGTCGGTGTGCGAGACGCCCGCCAGGATGCCGAGGCCGCCCTCCATCGGGTCCGCCCCGACGTCGACGCCGTACACGCAGTGCGCCGCCGTCACCACGGTGAGCGCGTCGATGATCGCGCCGCCGCAGTCGAAGCCGCCGTCGGCGCCGCCGCGCGACCAGACGCTGACCTGCCATGGCACCTTCGTGATGGCGGTCGAGGCGCCGCCGACGACGCGCGGCTGGGGCGCCTGCACGGCCCGAGCCTGCACGGCCTGGGCCTGCGCGGCGGGCGCCGCTGCGGGAGCCAGCGCCGCAAGCGCCGTCAGCGCGAGGAGGCGGCGCAGGACGCGTCGATCGGTGCGGGAGCAGCGCAGGAGGGACATCTCGTCATCTGCTCGGCGCACGGCCGGGCGAACTTGAGTCAGACCGTAGCGCGAAGGGGCTCGCCCTCGCGCCGAACGCCCTCGTCGAGCGGCAGCTGCGCCAGCGCATCGGCGAGCGAAGTCCCGTCTGGGATGCGGAGGTCGAAGTCGAGCTCGAGCAGCGGCACCAGGACGAACCGCCGCGTCGTGACCTGCGCGTGCGGCAGCGTCAGCCGCTCGCTCGTGAAGGGCTCATCGCCGAGCAGCAGCACGTCGACGTCGATCGCCCGCGGCCCGTGGCGGACGTACTCCGGCGACGACTCGTGCGCGCGGCCCCGCTCCCGTTCGACGGACTTGCAGGCGTCGAGCAGGCCGATCGGGCCCAGGTCGGTCTCGATCTCGACGCACGCGTTGAGGAACGAGGGCTGGTCGAGGATCTCGCCGACCGGATCGGTGTCGTAGGTGGCGCTGCTGCGGGTCACCGTCACTCCGTGCGCGGGCAGGAGATCGACAGCGGCCTGCAGCTCGGCGCGGCGGTCGCCGACGTTGGACCCGAGGCCCAGGAAGCCGCGGGTCATCGCTGCTTGGCGAGCACCACGAGCGCGCGCGGCCCGCGGATCGGGAAGAGCGGGATGTCGCGGATCCGCTGGCGGTAGGCCGCGGCGAGGTGCTCCGCGGCGTGCTCATGGACCGGTCCGCCGTGGCCCATCAGCAGGTGCTGCACCGGCAGGTTCTCGCCGACCGTGAACCGCTTGAGGCCGCGCAGGAACGGGTGGACGCCGACGGGGTTGTCGTGGCGCAGCGCCGTGTAGAGGCTCCCGCCGACGACCTCCGAGATCACGAGCGTGCCCGTGTCCGGCCACCAGATCGCTGCCTCACGCCAGTACTTCTTGCCGTTGATCACCGGGATGACCTGGAACGGCGTGCCCTCGAGCTTGTCGCCGCGCCAGGCGCGGATG
Organism: Actinomycetes bacterium; assembly: GCA_023404805.1. Taxonomy (GTDB): domain Bacteria; phylum Actinomycetota; class Thermoleophilia; order Solirubrobacterales; family Solirubrobacteraceae; genus JAGIBJ01. The sequence continues at coordinate 5,795 of JAEYAL010000298.1, forward strand.
AGCGGCACGTCGTAGTGCTTGGCGAGATGCGAGACGTCGCGCGGGTGGCGGTCCAGCAGCTGGATCACGCCGGCGATCTCGGCGCGCTGCGTGACCTGCTCCAGCGCCTCGGGCTCGTCGACGGCATCGATCAGCCACGCCTTGCCGTCGACGATCAGCGCATGTGAGGCGCGCAGCATCCAGTCGTCCTGGACCCACGACACGCCATGCTCGAAGGGCTCGATCAACTTGGTCGCCATCGCCTGGTGACACTAGTGAAGCTTTCGCTGCGCGCGCGGGCAGAGGCCCGGGCGGGCCGCAGCGGCGGGGCAAGTCTCAAGGTGTCCTGGAGGGTCTGACGCCGGTCCAAACTCCCCGATGCGCGGGCAGGGCGTCAGCTCGCGGGCGCCCGCCGGGTGATGGCGAGCTGCACGGCGTCAGCGATCAGGGTGCCGTCGGCCGTGAAGACGCGGGCATGCTCGTCGACGAGGCCGTCGATCGACGCTTCGGTGCGCGCCTCGAGCAGCAGCGCCTGGTGCGGCAGCCCTTCCGGCGGCAACGCGGTGCGGAAGTGCAGGGAAAGCTCGACGGTCGGGTTCATCGACAGCTCGGTGATCGGGCCGAGCGCGGCGGGCCACCACGCGTCGATGAAGAACGCCGCGAGCGCCGGATCGACCGGAGCGGGATCGAGCAGCTCCAGCCAGCCGCCGGTGCGGGCGGGCTCGCCAGGTTCCAGCGCCTCCCCCGAGAACGGCGGCGGCCCGATGCACGGCCGGTAGCTGACGTGGTCGGCGACGGGCGGCATGCGCGGGTCGATCAGGCGCGACGGCAGGTCGGCCGGCAGGGGGACGTCCGGCCGGTTGGGCGACCAGGTGGCGATGACGTCGAGGTCGGTGGTGAACGACGTCGCCAGCCCCTCGACCATCAGCTTGCCGTCCTGGAGCACCCGGATGCGGGCATTGGTCGCACGCCGCCCAGACCGGATCGTCTCGACCTCGACCTCGGCCGGTCCAGCCGCCGGCGGCCGCATGAACTGCACCTGGAGCGAGCGCGGATGGCGGTCCGGGCCCGTCTCAGCCTGCAGCGCGCGGACCATCGTCGCCATGAGGATGCCGCCGTTGATCCCTGCGGCCGTGGCCCAGCCGCCATCGAACGCGCAGGCGTAGCGGCCGCCGCCGAGCGGGGTGACCGCGGTGGTACGGGCGAAGGCGGCAGCGCCCGCCATCAGTCGTCGTCGACTTCGTCGTGGCGGCGCGTGCGCTCGCGCCAAACCTCGACGGAGACCTCTTCGACGGCCAGCGCGATCGGCGGCTCGGGCTTGGCGGCCTTGACGCTGATCGCCTCGACGGGGAAGCGGATCAGGATGCGGTCGGCGATCTCGGACGCGAGCCGCTCGAGCGTGCGGTAGCTGCGCTGCTGGGCGACGAGCGCGGCGAACTCGCAAATCGAGCCGTAGTCGACGGTGTCCTCGACCCGGTCGGTCACCGTGGCGTCGGTGTCGCCGACTTCGAGGCGGATGTCGAGGATCAGCCGCTGGCCGATCTCGCGCTCGGCCTCGGTCACGCCGTGGTGCGTGTAGATCGACAGCCCGCTGACTTCGATCGTGACGGTGGTCGCCCCACCGTCTTCGTCGTAATCGTCGAGGTCGTCGGCGTCGAGTTCGTCGTCTTCGTCAGACATCGCAGGAACGTACCAGCAGGCCGCGCGGCGCCCTGCGCTCAGGAGCCCTGGACGAAGACGGCCGCCTCGAGGCCGCCGCCACCCAGGGCTCAGCGCGCTGGGGTCAGCGCGCGTGCGCGATCGCTTCGGCGACCAGCAGCGCGTCGCGGTGCGCGGCCACGTCGTGGACGCGGAAGGCGCGGACGCCGTCGCGGTAGGCGAGCACGGCAGTGGAGACGGAGCCGAAGACGCGGTCGGCGGGGTCGTCGCGGCCGGTGATGCGCCCGATGGTCGACTTGCGGGAGGTGCCGAGCAGCACCGGCTGGCCGAGCTCGACGATGCGGGCCAGGTGGTGCAGCAGCTGGAGGTTGTGCTCGACCCGCTTGCCGAAGCCGATGCCGGGGTCCAGGTCGATGCGGTCGGGCGCGATGCCGGCGACCTCGGCCGCGACCAGCCGTTCGCGCAGGAACTCCGCGACCTCGCCGACGACATCGGTGTAGCGCGGCGCCTCCTGCATCGTGCGCGGCTCGCCGCGCATGTGCATCAGGCAGACCCGCACGTGCGGGTGGCTCGCGACCAGCGCCGCCATGGCCGGGTCGCCCCGCAGCGCGGTCACGTCGTTGACGTAGGTCGCGCCCGCGTCGATCGCCCCCGCGGCCACGGCGGCCTTCGCCGTGTCGATCGAGAGGACGACCTCGGGCAGCTGGCGCCGCAGCTCGCGGATCACCGGCTCGGTGCGCCGCAGCTCCTCGTCCGCTCCGACCGGATCGGCCCCCGGGCGCGTCGACTCGCCCCCGACGTCGATGACGGCGGCGCCCTCGGCCGCCAGCTGCAGCCCGCGCTCCACGGCGGCGTCGACATCAGCCCAGCGGCCGCCGTCGCTGAACGAGTCCGGGGTCACGTTGAGCACGCCCATCAGCGTGAAGTCGCTCACCCGGCGATCTTCGCATCTCGGCGCCACCGCCCTCCGGCCCTGCGCTGGCGCGCGCATGCCGCCGACCCTCAGACTGCCGTTCCACACGTTCGTGAATTCCCAATGGATGTCGTCGACACAACGCTGACTTCCAGCTGCTGCCTCTCCAACACCCGTCTGGGCACGTACGAACCGTCGCGCATCTTCCGTGTGTCGCGTATCCTGCTGCGCTCCCCGCGCGTCGCTGCCCCACCCAGCGCGAGCCCAGTCGCCCACCGACCTCAGCAGCGATGCCCCGAATTCCACGCCCGCGCACGAGCGCACGCCCGTCCCTCGACCCCGTCACCGGCTTCCTGCTGGCGACGGTCGCCGTTCTCGCGGTCGTCTTCGCTCTGCTGCTCGGCTCGACGACCGCTGGCTCGCCTGGCCAGCAGGTGCCGATCACGACGGCGCTGACGCTGGTGGCCGATGGCCAGGTCCGGCTCGGCACCCAGCTCGATTTCGACCACCAGCTCGTGGTCGACACCAAGGACGGCCGCCAGCTCTACGCCGGCCTCGCGGCGAACGGCGGCAACACCGAGCAGGTGGCCGCCGCCTTCCAGAAATCCCTCACCCCGCTCACCATCGACCCGCAGAGCGGCAAACAGGCGCTGCGCATCGTCGTGCAGGTGCTGCTGCCGATCATGTTCCTGGTCGTGCTGTTCACCCTCTTCGCGCGCCTCGCGCAGAGCGGCGACGAGATCAGCCGCTTCTCCAAATGGCGCGGCCGCGGGAGGTCCGCCGCCCCGCCGCGCCCGACGACCTTCGCCGACGTCGCCGGCACGCCGACCGCCGTCGACGAGCTCCGCGAGCTGTGCGATCTGCTCGCCACGCCGGAGCGTTACGC
>JAEYAL010000365.1 GCA_023404805.1 Actinomycetes bacterium
GCTGTGACCACCGCCCCGCTCGCCGGCGGCGCCGTGCTCGACGCGATCGCCTCAACGTCCGACGCGCGCGGCGTGCCCTACGGCGAGGACGCCGCGATGTGGGACGCGCAGGGCGACGCGCTCCACCTGATCGGCGACCGCGCTGCCGTCGTCCGCGGCGGCGGCATCCTGCGCGTCGCCGTCGCCCGCGACCCCGAGGCGGGCCGACTCGCGCTGCGGGCGGCGCTCGCAGCCGTCCCGCCCGGAGAGACCGTCCACCTGCGCCACATGCGCGACGGCCAGGACTGGGCGATCACCGAAATGCTCCGCGCCGGCTTGGCGCTGAGCCCCGAAGGACCGCTGTTCAGCGACCTGCCGCTCGGTCCGCTGCACCTCCCCACCGGCACCGTCTTCTGAGCGGTCCGTCCAGGCGCGTCCGCCGAAGTGAGCATCGTCGCACGTTTGCCCTGGACATCAGTGGTTCAATACTCGTCGTGTTCCGCTTGCGTGACCTGCAGTTCGCGCGCGACTTCGTGTTGCGCCTTTCCGGTCACGTGCACACCGTGCGCGTCCTCCTCGCCTCAGGTCTCGTCGCTCCGGAGCGCCCGGACCGCACCATCCGCGGCCTGCTCCAGCTCCGCCGCTGGGGCGCCGCGCCGGCCGCCGGCTACGCGGTCTACGCCCAGCGCACCCCAGACCGCCCGGCGATCATCGACGAGATCGGCACGCTCACGTTCGCGCAGGTGCACGCCCGCACCAACGCGATCGCCCGCGGGCTGCGCGCCGCTGGCGTGACCGAGGGCTCGGGCGTCGCGATCCTCTGCCGCAACCACCGCGGCTTCATCGAGGCGACGATCGCCTGCTCCAAGCTCGGCGCCGACATCGTCTACCTCAACACCTCGTTCGCCGGCCCGCAGATCGCCGAGGTCTGCGACCGCGAAGGCATGAGCGCCGTGATCTACGACGAGGAGTTCAGCGACGTCATCGCCGGCGCGTCGGAGTCGCTCGTGCGCTTCATCGCCTGGCACGACGGCCCGGCGACCGACCGCCTCAACCTCGAGCAGCTTGCGACCGGCAACTCGCCTGCCGAGCTCGAGCCGCCCACCGCGCACAGCAAGCTGATCGTCCTCACCTCGGGCACGACCGGCACGCCGAAGGGCGCGCCGCGCCGCACACCGAACTCGGTGCTCGCCTTCGTGCCGCTCTTCTCGAAGATCCCGCTGCGCGGCCGCAAGAACGTGCTCATCGCCGCGCCGCTGTTCCACACCTGGGGCTTCGCGCATTTCGCCTTCGGCCTCAGCCTCGGCTCCACGCTCGTCCTGCAGCGCCGCTTCGACCCGGAAGCCACGCTCGCCGCGATGGACCGCCACCGCGCGCACACGCTCGTCGTCGTGCCGGTGATGCTCCAGCGCATCCTCGAGCTGCCCGCCGAGGTCATCGAGCGCCGCGACCACTCCTCGCTGCGCGTCATCGCCGCCTCCGGCTCCGCCCTGCCGGGTGAGCTGGCGGTCCGCGCGATGGACGCCTTCGGCGACGTGCTCTACAACCTCTACGGCTCGACCGAGGTCGCCTGGGCGTCGATCGCCACGCCGGAGGACCTGCGCGCCGCTCCCGGCACCGCGGGGCGCTCGCCGCGCGGCACCGTGCTGCGCATCCTCGACGAGCAGGGCCAGGAAGTGCCCAAGGGCGAGACCGGCCGCATCTTCGTCGGCAACGAGCTCTCGTTCGAGGGCTACACGGGCGGCGGCGACAAGGAGCGCATCGACGGCCTGCTCTCCAGCGGCGACGTCGGCTACCTCGACGAGGACGGCCGCCTCTTCATCGCGGGCCGCGACGACGAGATGATCGTCTCCGGCGGCGAGAACGTCTTCCCGCGTGAGGTCGAAGACCTCCTCCACGACCATCCGGCGGTCGAGGAGTGCGCGATCATCGGCGTCGACGACGACCAGTTCGGCCAGCGCCTGCGGGCCTTCGTCGTCCTGCGCGCCGGCGCCAAGGCCTCCGACGACGACCTCAAGGAGCACGTCAAGGAGAACCTCGCGCGCTACAAGGTGCCGCGCGAGATCCTCTTCCTCGACGTGCTGCCGCGCAACCCGACCGGCAAGGTCCTCAAGCGCGAGCTCAAGGAGCTCGAGGTCCCGACGGCGTAAGCGCGGATCTCGCTTGCAGATCCGTTTCGCTCAATCCGTCGGGACGTAGGTCAGCGACTGGTCGTGCGTCGCCAGGACCTGCAGGGCTGAGGTCAGCCGCTGCTCCTCCTCGTCGGTGATCCCGACGCCGGCGTACTCGTTGAAGACGCTGACGATCTCGGCGATCGCCCAGTCCGGGTCGAACGGCTCCGGCGGTGACGGCGGTGCGAAGTCCGGCTCGGCGAAGCCCGCGGCGGCGAGCTGCTCGTCGCTGGCCGCGGTGAGCTTGGCGTTGGTCCCGAACGGGATCCACGTGAACTGCGTCGGCGCTTGGATGTCGCCCGCGAGGTTGGCCCCGAGCTTGAACTCCACGCCCGCTTTGACGGGCAGCGCGAACGACCCGCCGACGCCGCACATCGCCGACCCGCTGCCGTCGGCCCAGGCGACCGTGTTGCCGCCCGTGCCGCACACGTAGCCGGACACCGCGGTCCAGCCCCACACCACGCCGGTGCATTTCGCGCTGCCGTTGTCGGGCCAGTTGCAGGCGCCGATCACGATGCCGTCGGTGGTCGACGTGTGGCCGCCCGCGGCGATCGGCTGGGGGTTGAACATCGACACCGCGTTCGTGACGGCCAGCGTCGACGCGGTCACGTTCGCGAGGTTGGCGTTGGCCGCGGCGAAGGCGCCCGTCACCGTCGCCGTGTCGAGCGTCGCGCCGCCCTGGAGCGAAGCGCCGCCGGAGACGGAGAGCGGCCCCGTCTTCACGCCCCCGCTGAGGGTGGCCAGGCCGCTGGCCTGCAACGTGCCGCTGACCTGCACCGACGCCGCCGTGGCAGCGGCGAGGTTCGTCGCGCCCGACACCGTGAGGGTCCCGGCCGTGACCGCCGACGGGGTGAGCGCGGGGTCGGAGATCGTGACGGTGAGCGCGTCGGTGAGGGTGATCTCCTGGAAGCCCGGGAACGGCGAGCCTGTGCTGGGCCCGCCCGTGACCGACGCGACGAGCACGAAGGTCGTGGACTTGGTCCGGCCGCCCTTCACCACGAACGACGTCGCGGCGCCGGTGTAGAGCGGCCGCGCGTCCTTGGCGGCGTAGAGCGTGAACGCGGTCCCGTTGCTGTCCCACGCGAGCTCGATGTCGGCGCCAGCCGCGAAGTCGGTGACCGGCGCTGAGCCGCCAGGCGATCGCGAGACGAGGCTGTCGAGGTAGAACGGCACGGCCTGGATATCGGCGGTCATGCGGACGCTCCGAACTGCGGGTGGTTGCTGGCGTAGGGACGGGCGGTGAGCGCGAGGACGGCGGTCCTCAGGCGCTCGGTCTGACCGGGCGTGAGGCGGTCGCCGAGGACCTCGGCGAGGAACAGCAGGAGCCCATCCAGGTCGCGGCCGATGGCGGGCGCCTCGACCTCCGTCGGCTCGGGCGCCTCAAGCGGCGGCAGGCCGCTGGCGGCAGCCTCGTCGGCGGTCTGCGACTCCAGCACTCCGCCCGGCGTGAGCGGGATCCACAGAAACGCGATCGGCGCCGCGACCTCGGAGCCGCCGAGCTGCGACGCCCCGACCCCGAACGGCACGTCCTTGCGGACGGGGAGCACGAACGAGTTCTGGACCATCGACATCCCCGAGTCCTTGTTCGTGGCCCAGAAGACGGCGTTGCCGCCATGCGCGGCGACCTGGCCGACGCCGTCGGTGCGCCCGACGGCGAAGCCCATGCAGCGCTTGCTCGAGTCGTTCGGCGCGCCGACGTAGCCGATGACGAAGCCATCCGTCGTGGGCCGGTAGGTGCCCTCGAGAAACGACTGCGCGCCCAGGATCGCGGTCTGCCCGGTGACGGTGAGCTGCGCGATGGTCGCGGCTTGCAAGTTCGCTGTAGCCGCCGCGGCGAGGGTGCCGGTCACGTTCAGGCTCGCGGCCTCCAGCCCGCCCATGACGGTGGTGCCGCCGGTCACCGTGGCCGAAGTGGCGTGCGCGCCCGCCGGGAGCGTCGCGAGGCCGGTCGCCGTGAGCGGGCCTGCCGTGAGGCTGCCGATGGCCGCCCCGGCGAGGGTCGCCACCCCGCTTACGGTGAGCGTGCCCGCGGCGAGCGAGCTCGGCGCGAGCACCGGGTTCGAGATCGACACCGACGCCGCCGCGGTGCGCGGGCCGTGGTGAGGGCTCGTCGCGACCACCGAGAACGTCGTGTCGCGCGTGGCGCCCTGCGGGATGACGTGCGAGGTGTCGGTCCCGGTCCACACCGGCGTGGCGCTCCCGGCGGCGTAGACCGCGAAGCCCGCTGCGTTGCTCTCCCACGCCAGGCGGATCGGCTGGCCCGCGGCGAACTCCGATGCGGGCCGGTCGGTGGCGCCAGGCGGCGCGGCGGTCGCGACGACGTCGCTCAGATAGCCCACCGACGGGCCCTTGCCCAGCTCGTAGACGCTGCGGCGCTGCTGCAACGCGTTCTCGGTCTCACCAGAGGTCTCGACGACCACGATCCCGAACTTGCCCTCCGCGTGGTTCACGCCGCTCGTGATCACGCTGAACTGCAGGTCGTAGTCGATCTTCCAGTGCTTGTTCGACGTGCAGACGACCGAGAAGACCGCGTAATCGGTGGTGGCGGCGAGGCCGAGGTCCTCCCCGCTCTCCCGCCTCAGGCTGCTGATCGCCCACCAGGTCGTGTTCGGCGTCAGGCTCGGCGTCTTCACGCACAGCTCCGCCTCGCCGCCCCCCGTCGGGACCGCGATGATGAGCTTGCTGCAGTAGACCGTCTTCCCCGCTGGCGCCGACACCCAGAGGTTGATCGCGCCGGGGCTGTCCGCGCTCTCGGTGCTGACCTGCAGCGGCGAGGGCAGCGTCGCGAACCCGTACTCGAGGAGGTCGGGCGGCAGCGCCGCCGGGACCACCTCGGCGGGGCCCGGCCCAGTGGCGTGCGCCATCAGACCGCGGGTACCCAGGTGTGGGACGCGTCGTGCGTCGCGAGCACCTGCAGCGCCCCGTTCAGCCGGTCCTTCTTCTGCTGCGAGAGCGGCGACCCGCTGACCTCGCCGAAGATGTCGATGATCTCCGAGATCGCGAAGTCGGGGTCGAACGCCTGCGGCGGCGAGGGCTCGGGGAACTGCGGCGTCACGAAGCCGGCCGCGCTGGCCGCCTCCTCCGAGATCTGCGTCAGTGAGGCGTTCGTCCCGAAGGGCACCCACGAGAACCCTGTCGGCGCGGCCTGGTCGGCGCCGTTGACCTGGTAGACGCCGAGCGTGAACGGCGCGCCCGCGGAGACCGGCAGCACGAACGAGCCGCCGACCATCCACATCCAGGAATCGTCGCCGTTGGTCCACATCACGTCGTTGCCGCCCGTCGCGTAGACGGTGCCGACGCCGGACGCCCACCCGTAGGCGACCGCCGAGCATTTGTTGCCGACGTCGCTGTTCCACGCGACCGAGCCGACCACGAGTCCATCGGTCGACGCGGTGTACTGGCCGGGGCTGATCCCCTTCGGGTTGAACATCGAGACCGAGCTGGACACGCTGAGCGTCGATGCTGAGGTGTTGCCGAGGCTCGCGCTGCCGGCGCTCAGCGCCCCGCTGACCGTCGCGGTGTCGATCGTCGCGCCTCCGGTGAGGTTCGTCGCGCCGTTGACGGTGAGCCCTGCCACCGTGGCGCCGCCGCTGAGGGTCGACGTGCCGGTGACGCTCAGCGTGCCGCCCACCTGTGCTGAGCCAGTCGCCGTCACGTTCTGCAGCGTCGAGGCACCGGTCACGGTCAGCGCGCCAGCCGTGACCGACGCGGGCGTGATGGTCGGATCGCTGACGCCGACCGTGAGGGCGTCGATCAGCGTGATCTCCTGGAACCCCGGGTACGGCGAGCCCGTTTCGGTGCCGCCGGTGACCGACGCGACGAGGATGAACGTCGTGGCGTCCGTGAGGCCGCCCTTGACGACGAACGACGTGCCCGAGCCGGTGTAGAGCGGCGCGGGGTCCTTGGCGGCGTAGAGGCTGAACGTCGTGCCGTTGCTGTCCCAAGCAAGCTCGATGTCCTGCCCGGCGGCGAACTCGGTCACCGGCGCGGTGGAGCCCGGGACCCGCGAGACGAGGCTCTCCAGGTAGAACGGCGTGGTCTGGATGTCGGTGGCGGTGCTCATGGCTGGCTCCGGTGCGAAAGGCGAGTGGTGGATGAAGCGGGTCAGTGGCGGGTGGCCAGCGTGAGGACGGCCGATTTGAAGCGCTTGGCTTGGTCCGGGCTGAGGCGGTCGCCGAGCGCATGCGCGACGAGCTCCAGCAGCGGCGCGACCTCACCCCCGATCTGCGGCGCGGTAGACCGCTGCGGTGGTGGCGGGATCAGCTCGTCGAGGCCGTACGCGGTCGCTTCCTCAGCAGAGAGGGACTGCAGCGACGCCGACGTGCCGAACGGGATCCACGCGAACGACGTGGGGGCTGCCTGATCGGCGCCGTTGACCTGGTAGACGCCGAGCGAGAACCCGTTTCCACGTTTGACCGGCAGCACGAACGTGTTCCCGACCATCCACATCGACGAGTCCTTGCCGCTCGTCCAGAACACGCGGTTGCCGCCACGCGCGTAGACCGTGCCGACGCCGGCCGAGGCGCCGTATGCGATCGCTGCGCACTTGATGCCGGCGTTGCTGGGCCAGCCGACCGAGCCGATCACGATCCCATCGCTGCTGGCCGTGTAGCTCCCCGTCGAGATCGGGTGCGGGCTCATCATCGAGACTTTGCTGGCGACCCGCAGCGACGCGAGCGACGCCGCGCCGAGCGAGGCGCCGTTGGTGCCGATCAGCTGGCCTGCCACGTTCAACGACGACGCGTTCACGCCGCCGGTGAAGTTCGAGCCGCCCGTCGCGCCGAGCGCCGAGGCCGTGAGGCCGCCGCTGAGTGTCGAGCCCTGCGTGACGCCGAGCGTCTGCGCCGCGAAGGTCGCGAGCACGGCTGAAGCGAGGCTCGCCGTGCCGCCCGCGTTCAGCGTCGCGGCAGTGACGGCCGCGGGCGTGATCGCCGGGTTCGTGACCGTGACCCGCGTGTCGGCGATCAGCGGGCCGCCGCTGCCGGTCGCGACAACGGTGAGCGTCGCGTCGTTCGTGACCCCGTCCGGCAGCACAAGCGAGGTGTCGGAGCCAGTCCAGACCGGCGACGGATCCGCCCCGACGTAGACCGCGAATGCGGGGACGTTGCTCTCCCACGCCACGCGGACCGCCTCGCCTGACGCGAACGCCGACACCGGCACGTCGGTCGCCGCGGGCGGCGCCGTGGTCGTCACGACGTTGCTGAGGTAGTCGACGACGGGGCCTTTGACGACGTCGAACACCGACCGCCGCTGCTCCAGCGTCACCTGGCTGGTGCCGGACGTCTCGGCGACGACGATCCCGAACGTGCCTTCGTGCTCGTTGACGCTCGCGGTGATCAGGCTGAACTGCAGGTCGTAGTCGATCTTCCAGTGCGTGTCCGACGTGCAGACCGCGGTGAAGACGGCGTAGTCGGTGCTCGGGTCCAGGCCTAGCTTGTCGCCCTGCTCGATCACCAGGCTGCTGACCGCCCACCACGTCGTGTTCGGCGTGAGGCTCGGCGCCTTCTCGGAGAGGTCGGTGTCGGCCTTGCCGATCGGGACGCCGATCACGATCTTGCTGCAGTAGACGGTCTCCCCCGCTTTCGGCGAGACCCACAGGTTGACGGCCCCCGGGCTGGCCGCGCTGGAGGTGCTGACCTGCAGCGGAGCGGGCAGCGTCGAGAACCCGTACTCCAGGAGGTCGGGCGGCAGGGCGTCGGGCAGGATGACGGGCGTGTCGGGCACGGCGGCCTCCGGGTCAGTCGGGAGTGTTCGGCAGGGGCGGCGCCAGGTCGACGGTGAGCTGGAGCACCCCGTCCCTGACCGTGGTGGGCAAATCGGTGAGCGCGGCAGCCGAGGTGGCCCGCGCGAGGTCGTACGACGCCCAGCCGGCCCTGCCCGCCGGCGAGCGCTCCCACCAGGCCCAGGTGCCGCCCTGCTCGACCGGCAGCGGGATGCTGACCGCGAGCGGGTTGGCGGGCGGCGGCGTGCTGCCCGGCGTCGGCACGATCGTGGTCGGCAGCGCCTGCGCGGTGAACGCGACCTCGAGCGCGGCGAGCGGCTCGTCGACGAACGCCGCCGGGATCGTGAGCGTCTTGACCGGCAGGATCCCCGTGATCGCGTGGACCGCAGCTCGCGGGTCGACGAGCATCGTCACGGCCTGCGGCGCGCTCTCGCCGAACGTCAGCGACAGGTAGTTCGTCTTGGCGGTGGTTCCGACCGGGCCGATCTGGTCGAGGTAGGTCTGCCCCGCCGGCGCGCTGGGCGCCGGCACGGTGTTGAACGTGGCGGTGTCGTCGCCCGTGAAGTAGCCGATGAGGCCGTCGGCGCGCGTCGGCTGGTCGCCAAGGCGGACGGCGTAGCCATAGCCGAGGAACTCGGGCGCGGGCGCCGGCCAGGAGACCTTCCAGGCCGAGTGGTCGGCGACGGCCGGACCGTCCAGGGCGAGGTCGAGCGTCGCCCGGACCAGCGCGAGCGGCCGGCCGATCAGCACCGAGAGGTTCACGTCGGCGCGGTTGCCGAGCGGGTCGGTCGTCCACAGCGTGGTGTCGATCGTGTCGAGGAACGCCAGGAACGTGTCCGGGTCGGCGAGCGCCGGCTCGGCGAGGATCGCGCCCAGGCGCGGTGCGGCCGCCTGCACCTGCCCGAAGGTCATCGTCGAGTGGGCTGGCGCCTGCCAGCCCGCGCTCGATCCGCCGGTGTCGTTGGCCAGCACGCCGAACGACCCCAGCGAGGTGCCGTCGGGCGCGTAGAGCAGCAGGCTCCGGTCGAGGTGGTTCGGGAGCACCCAGGCGGCGACCGGGTTCGCGCCGGCGCTCTGGCCGACGATCTTCGTGTCGTCGTTGGCGTCGACGAGCAGGAAGTCGAGGCGGGCGCCCTGCATCACGCGCGGCGCGACCTCGATCAGCCGTTGCGGGTTCTTCGTGATCGCGGGAGCCCGAGGCGTGAGCGCGGGGTCGCGGACCGGTGCGAAGTTCTGCGGGTCGGTCAGGCCGGAGCCGCCGACGATCTGCAGCACCTGGCCGAACGCGTCGTAGACCATGAGCATCGAGAAGGCGAACTGCCCCTGGCGCACCGCCGAGAACTGCTCCTTGGTGCCGTCCGGGATGTAGGGCACCGCGTGCGTCTGGCCCGCGACGTCCGTGACGATCGTGGCGTCCGGCGCGGCCTGCGCGCGCGTGTCGCGCATCGCGACGAGGTCGCCGAAGCCGGTGAGGTCCTGCGACATCACCTTCCAGCCGTCGATCGCCTCGATCTTCGCGTCGATCGCGGCCAGCTCGGTGAGCGAGGCGGGCGGGTCGGCCGCGTTGCGGACGTAGGTGTCGAGGAACTGCTCGACCTGGCTGCGGAACGTGAACTGCGTCTGCGGGGTCAGCAGGCTGATCCCGCCGATCGTGCGTGTGGGTGCCTGCCCGTCGGACGGGAACGGCCCGAACGGCCCCGTGAACACGTAGTCGTGGCCGTCGAACGACCAGTTCGCCGTGCCGTTCGTCTCGTATGGGATCTCGAGGTACTCGACCTGCCACTCCATGAAGAGCGGCGACCACGGCTGGGCGGCCCACGGCGCGAGGCCGAGGGCAGGCAGCGTCTCCGCCGTGTAGGCCGGAGCGGTGCGCGTGGTGATCGCAGCCGCCACATCAGCGGCTGGCTTCGACGACGCGGCCGCGATCGCGGCGGCGCTGGCCGGATCGAGCAGGAAGGCCTCGGCGAGCAGCGGCCCGGCGGCCGCAGGTGTGCCTCCGCCGGGCACCGCCGGGACGGAAGCGCCGAGCGCGGCGGCGGAGAGCGGCGTGCCGTCGACCGTGAGCGTGTCCACTGCGCTGGTCGCCAGGCGGCAGTCGAGCGTCTGCGTGGGATCCAGCGCCGTGGCGGGCGCGAGGCCAGACAGCAGCACCGTCGGGTCGCCGGTGCGGTAGTACCGCGGCCCAGGGACCGACTTGAGCACCTTGCCGTCGCCGAGGCCCTTGGCGCTCGCGAACGCCGCGACGCCGCGCGCGTAGGCGGCTTCCCGCGTGTCGCCCGGCTGCGGCGCGGGCTGCGGCACGCCC
>JAEYAL010000127.1 GCA_023404805.1 Actinomycetes bacterium
CGTCTGGACCGCGGTGCCCGGCTCGCAGCGCTGGGCGGTCTGGACGCAGTCAGCGGTCAGCGCGATCGTGGTGCGCGCCGGACGGGGCAGCGTCGTGGTCGCCGTGAGCTTCGCGTAGAGCCCGATCGTGAAGGCGTCGCTGCCGCGCGGCACGACGAGCTGCCCGGCTGGCGTCGCGCCGAGGATGAACGGCGCGAGGCCGGCCAGCGGACCGCCCTCGCCGGTGAAGAAGCGGTCGTTGAGGCGGTATGGCTCACCGCCCGCGGGGGCCTCGTCCTCCAGCTTTTCGCGGAGGTTCTCGCAGGAGCTTGCGGTGCCGTTCCCGCCGGGGCCGATGAGGCAGCGCAGACGCCCCGTCGTGGGCGCGCGCAGGAGCGGCGCGTCGTCCGGGACGACGTTCGGCGAGCCCGTTTCGTAAACCCGCAGCACGTCGCTCGGCCGCATCCGCGACACGGCGACCTTCGGCCGCTTGATGGTGAGCCGGTCGTTGCCGCGGTCGCAGGCCCCGCACTGCGGGTGGTCGTTGCCGGTGATGCTGACGCTGATCTCTGGGACCTTGATGTCCGGCTTCCACGCGAAGACGTACGGCACCGCCGTATTGGCCCGGAGCTCAGCGGAGACGCCCGTATCGGGGGTGACAGGCACGGTGCTCGGCGCGCGCATCAGCGACGGACGGCCGTAGCGCACGGGGTAGCCGCCGGAGGCCGCGTGGGAGCGGCCGAGCGTGGCGAACAGGTCGGGCGCCGGCGCCGTCTTGCCGCGGATGCCGTGCGCGACGACCCAGACGATGATCCGCGCCGGCGGGACCTCACCGGAGAGGACCGGGTCGTGGCCCCACTCGTGGGCGGTGCCGGCCAGGACGACGCCGTCGTACGGCGCGCTGCGCTCCGGCGGGGCGGGCCGCGCCGACGCGGTATCGCGCTGCGCGCCCTGGGTCAGCTCCACGCCGACGATGTCGTAGTCCGGCAGGGTCTCCAGCTCGCGCGCGACCACGGTGACGGGCACGCGGAGGGTGTCGCCGCGCTCGTTCGTGACGCGGAACGTCTGCGTGGTCGACGGGCCCGTGGTCTTGATCGAGTCGCGGATCACGGCTCGCGGGCCCTCGCGGGTCACGGTCGCCGTAAGGGCCGACAGGCAGGTCAGGCGGGACTCGCGGCACACGGTCACGGACTGCGCGCCGCGCAGGTGCACGGTGAACGTGACCTGCACACGGTCGCCCTCTTCCGGCGCCGACGGCGTCGTGGTCGGGCCGCCGTCGAGCGTCGGCGTGCCGATGAGCTGGACCGCCGCGCTTTGGATGTATGGCGGGAGCAGCGCCCGGGGAAGGGCCGTGACGGCGGCGCTCGGCGGCGTGATCAGGGACGGGATCGTCCCGCTCCACGGCTGCTCGAACGGCGGCTGGGTGGCTGACGGTGACGGCGTCGGTGTCGAGGTCGGCGTCGGCGTCGAGGTCGGCGGCGTGGTCGGCGGGGACGTCGGCGGAGCCGCTTCGCCGTCCAAGCTGATCCGCGCCACCGTGAACGGGTCGGTGGCGGTGCCGGTGCTCGTCCGTGCAATGGCAGCGATCGCGCTGTGGCCGTCGGGTGCGGCGGCCGCGTCGACGACCTGGCCGTCGCCGAACGGCGCGCTGCCGACCGTGCCGAGCCCCGGCGTCGGCGCGCCGGGGTTCCAGGCCGGGTCGGCGGTTCCGTTGGGCCGGAGTCGCACGCCCGCCGTGCGCAGGTTGTCGTCGACGCGGCGTCCGAGCAGCGCTACCGCCCCGTCGGCGAGCGGCAGCGCCGCGGCGGGCCGCACCTGGCTGGTGCCCCAGGCCGCGACGCGGACCGTGCCGTCGCCCAGGCCATCAGCGTCGATCACGAGCGAGCGGACCGACGGCGGCGTCGCGTCGGCGCGGCCACCGGCGATCACGAAGCCGCCGCCGGGCTGCGGAGCCAGGCGGCTGAGGTGGACTGCGGTACCGAGGTCGATGGCGCCGTCACCGCCGAAGACGGCGTCGACCGCCCCGGCCGCGGTGTACTGCTCGACGACGGCCGCGCCGCCGGCCTGCGGGTCGCCGAGCGTGGAGACCACATCGCGGGCGACGACCGCCTGGCCCGAGGCCCGCACCTGCAGGTCGATGATGCGGTCCAGCGCGCTGGCACCTGGGGTCGGGTCGAGCGCGACGAACCCGTCGCCGTCGAGCGCCGCCGTCGGCGCGCCGCTGCTGGTGCGCTCGGCCAGGAAGAGCCGCCACCCCGGGCTTCCCGTCTTGATACCCGCGACGACGACGTTACCGCCCGGACGCACCGCGACCGCTGCTGCCGCGCTCTCGTCGGTGTCGACGACGGCCGTCCCGCCGGCGCCCCAGCTGCCGACGAGCGCCGTGCCGTCGAGGCGGAGTTTGGCGACCGCCGCGTGTCCCGACGGGTCGACGCCCGCGACGAGCAGGCCGTCGACCGTCAGCGCGAGGGGGCGGCCGCGGGTGGCCGCGTACGGCTCCGCGGCAGCAGGGACGTCGAGCGCGCGCAGCGCCGGCAGGTCGGCGATGCCATCGCCGCCACCGAAGCCGGAGTCCAGCGCGCCGGCCGCCGTCAGTTTGGCGACGATCGCCGTGTGGGCCAGGTCGGTCTTGCGCCGCGCCAGCACGTAGGCCGACCCGTCTCCGGCCTGCGGCACCAGCACCGCGACGGGCTCCAGCCGCGCTCCGGCGACCGAGATCTCGACCTCGCCGTCTCCCCCGCCGTAACTCAGCTCAGGCGTGCCCGCGGGCGCCGCCCCCCCCCCCGGCGGCGGGGCCCCACTCAGTGTCAGCCCTGCCGCGAGGACCACGGCCAATTTCGAACCACGGCGCAGCGGCATGTCCACCGGCCCACCCTACGAGCGCCAATCCGGCTGGGACAACCACCCAAGGGCTGAAGAGACCCATCCCTCCGTTGGCGCGTTCACCCCTGCACATATGCAGACCCCCTCTGCAAACTTGCACGGGCTGGGGCGTCAGAACGGCCTGGGCCGGTGCTGCGTCCTGGATTTGCGCTTCGCCCGGCGGCGTCAGCCGGTGCGGCGGCTGCGGACGGCGTCGCCTGCGGTCCAGCCGAGCATGAGCACGACGTAGATCAGGACGCCGAGCACGCTCGTCGCGCTGATCGCGAGGCCGGCCGTGAGGGCGACGCCGTCGGTGGCGATCGCGCCCTCGCCCGACGACAGCGACGCGATCGTCGCGGCTGGCCCGGTGCCGAGGCCGATGGGCAGCACGCCGATGATCGTGACGGCGGCGACGACTTTGGCGACGCTGGTGATGTCGACGGGCAGGTGGAACGCCAGCAAGATCAGCCAGATCCGCAGCGCGCTGACGCCGACCACGAGCGCCATCAGCACCACGAGCCGCCGCAGCGCAGCAGGCTGGGTCGCGACGATCAGGCCGCGCCACGCCGACCGCTCCGGCTGGCCCTCGGCGCGGCGCGCGAGCCGCGGCAGCGCGACGGCGATCACGACCGTGCCCAGGATCAGCCACGGCTGCCAGAGCGCGCAGAACGCGAACAGACACGCGAGTTCCACGAGCGCGAGCGGCGCGTCGACCAGAGCGGTCTGCGCCGCGGTCGGCGCGCGCTCCGGGTCGGCCTTGCGCAGCGCCGCGACGCGAGCCGGGAGGCTCAGCTCGCCTTGGATCGTGCCGACCGTGAACGCGAGCGCGTTGGCGCGGTGGATCGTCGCGAGCGGCAGTTTGCCGGCCCCGACCGCGCGCAGGCCGACCCGCCACGCCTCGGACCGCAGCCCGAGCGTGACCGCGTGCAGCGCCGCCGCCCCGACCACCGGCCAGACCGAGACATGCCGCAGGGTCTCGAGGACCTCATGCGCGTGCTTGTTGCCGACGATCACGACGGCGACCGCGGCCGCAAGCATCACGGCCCAGCTGAGGGCCGAGCGAAGCGACAGCCGGCGCGCGCCCGGCGAGGCGACCTCCGCCTCGGGCGCCGACATCAGACGGCGGCCGGTCGTCCGTGCGCGATCGCGGCGATCTGGATGGTCAGCGCGTCGAGCAGCAAGCCCTCGGTCGCGTTGACGCGCAGCGCAGTGCGGGAGCGCTCGACCAGGTCGACGATCTCCGCGAGCCCCGGCGCCAGGCGGCGGCGCTCCTCGGGCGTGGCCGCCAGCTCCGCGAGCGTGTCGTGCAACGCAGAGGTGCGGTCGATGCCGCGCACCACGTCGCCGGCGTCGAGCGCGAGGACCCACAAGTCGCGCAGCCAGGTCGCGGTGAGCGACAGCGCCGCGTCGAGCTCGGCGGTGCGGGCCTGGCGCGCGGCGCGCTTGGCGCGCTCGTCGACCACCCGCTGGAAACTGGTCTTGTCGCGCCCTTCAAGGTGCTCCATCGCGGGCGCGGCCATCTCGGCGACGCCCTCGGAGGCGCGGTCGCCGGCCTCGCTTGCGCGGTCGAGCAGCGCC
>JAEYAL010000140.1 GCA_023404805.1 Actinomycetes bacterium
GGTCAGCGCCGCGGCGCCGTTGGCCGTGCGGCCTGCGAGGTAGCCGCTGATCCAGATGGCCTGGTTGTGGTCGATCGAGGCGGCGAGCAGCTCGACCTGCTGCATCTGCTCAGCCGTGAGGATCGACGACGCTGCTGCTGTCACGTAGGGCTACCGGTTGGGGGTCGAGAGAAGGGGTGCTCGCGAGGGGGAGCACGAAGAGCGAGGTGGGGCCGCGCGAGGCTGGTGCGAAAGGCGCCTGAATCGCGGCCGCAGGAGGTGCTGACCCTGGCGGGGGCCGGTCGCCGATGGTAGCAAAGGACGAATAACCCGCGGGGGTTTCCGGGTTTGTCCGCCGGTGCGTCGAGTAAAGCAATGAAAGCCCGAGGGGTTTTGCTACTTTGGGGAGACGTGTCTGACGCTGCACCTCAGCTCCCCGACCTCGAAGACGCCACCGCGGCCGAGGTCGTCCGGTGGGCCACCGAGACCTTCGGCCAGGGCCTGGCACTCGCCTGCTCCTTCCAGAAGGAGGAGTCGGTCCTGCTCGACTACCTGTTCGAGGCCGACCCCCACGGACGGGTCTTCGCGCTTGACACCGACCTCCTCTTCCCGGAGACCTACGACCTGTTGGCCACGGTCGAAAGCAAGTACTCCACGACGGTCGAGCGTTGGCGCGGCCCGACGCTGCAGGCGCAGGCCGCCGAGCACGGCGCCGAGCTCTGGAAGACCAACCCGACCGCCTGCTGCCAGCTGCGCAAGATCGGCCCGCTGAAGGAAGGCCTCGGCAAGCTCGACGCCTGGATCACCGGCATCCGCCGCGACCAGTCTCCGGCCCGCGCGAACGCGAAGAAGGTCGAGTGGGACGCCCAGTTCGGCCTGGTCAAGATCAACCCGCTCGCCGACTGGGACGACAAGGACGTCTGGCGCGAGGTGCACGCGCGCTCGCTCCCGTACCACCCGCTCCACGACCAGGGCTTCGCCTCGATCGGCTGCGTGCCGTGCACCAACCCCGGCGAGGGCCGCGAAGGCCGCTGGGCCGGCACCGGCAAGGTCGAGTGCGGCCTGCACGAAGACCAGCAGGACGGCGCGCCGAAGGCAGCCGCTGACCACTCCGCAGTGAAAGTCGCATGACGAGCTCACCTCCGCAGTCCCTCAGCGCCCCGGTGCTCACCAAGCTCGAGGCCCTCGAGGCCGAGGCGATCCACATCTTCCGCGAGGTGGCCGCCGAGTTCGAGAAGCCCGTGCTGCTGTTCTCCGGCGGCAAGGACTCGATCGTGCTGCTGCGGCTCGCCGAGAAGGCGTTCCGCCCGGGCAAGTTCCCGTTCCCGCTGCTGCACGTCGACACCGAGCACAACTTCGACGAGGTCATCGAGTACCGCGACCGCCGCGCTGCGGAGCTCGGCGAGCGCCTGATCGTCGCGTCCGTGCAGGACACGATCGACGCGGGCCGCGTGCAGGACAACACCGGCGTGCGCTCCTCGCGCAACCGCCTGCAGACGACCACGCTGCTCGACGCGATCGAGGAGCACGGCTTCGACGCCTGCTTCGGCGGCGCCCGCCGCGATGAGGAGCGCGCCCGCGCGAAGGAGCGCATCTTCTCGTTCCGCGACGACTTCGGCGGCTGGGACCCCAAGAACCAGCGCCCCGAGCTGTGGAACCTCTACAACGGGCGCGTCCGCCAGGGCGAGAACGTGCGCGTGTTCCCGATCTCGAACTGGACCGAGCTCGACGTGTGGCAGTACATCGCCGCCGAGGGCATCGAGCTGCCGTCGATCTACTTCGCGCACGAGCGAGAGGTGTTCCGCCGCGACGGGATGCTCTACGCCGCGCACCCGCTGGTCGAGCGCGACGAGCGCGACTCCGAGCCGTTCCTGGCGAAGGTCCGCTACCGCACCGTCGGCGACCTCACGATCACGGGGGCGGTCGAATCCGAAGCCGACACGCTCGACGACGTCGTCGCCGAGATCGCCGCCACCGACGTGACCGAGCGCGGCGAGACCCGTGCCGACGACCGCGCGAGCGAGGCGTCGATGGAAGACCGCAAAACCGAGGGGTACTTCTAGAGATGGCTGCCGCTGCTGCACTCCTGGAGGGCGAGGCCTTCGAGGCCCGCCACGCCGAGCTCGAGCGGATCGGCCACGCCGATCTCGTCCGCGTCGCGACTGCTGGCTCCGTCGACGACGGCAAGTCGACGCTGATCGGCCGGCTGCTCTACGACTCCAAGCAGGTCCTCTCCGACCAGCTGCAGGCCGTCGAAGCCGCGTCGGTGCGCCGCCACGGCGAGGGCGTCCTGGACCTCTCGCTCCTGACCGACGGCCTCCGCGCCGAACGCGAGCAGGGCATCACCATCGACGTCGCCTACCGGTACTTCACGACCGGCCGCCGCACGTTCGTCCTGGCCGATACGCCCGGCCACGTCCAGTACACGCGCAACATGGTCACCGGCGCCTCGACCGCCGACGTGGCGATCGTGCTCGTCGACGCGCGCCAGGGCGTGGTCGAGCAGACCCGCCGCCACCTCTTCATCGCCGCCTTGCTCGGTATCCGCCACATCGTGGTGGCGCTCAACAAGATGGACCTCGTCGACTGGTCGCAGGACCGCTTCAACGAGCTCTCCGAGGAGCTGCAGTCGCTGGCCGCGACGCTCGGCGAGGACGACGTGCGGATCATCCCGATCAGCGCGCTCCACGGCGACAACGTCACGTCGAAATCGGACGCTGCCCCCTGGTACGACGGCCCGCCGCTGCTCGAGACGCTCGAGACGGTGCCGGTGATCGGCGACCAGAACCGCACCGACGTGCGCTTCCCGGTGCAGTGGGTCATCCGCCCCGGCGACGCGACGAGCCACGAGCTGCACGACTACCGCGGCTACGCCGGCCAGGTCGCCTCGGGTGTGCTCACGCCCGGCCAGGAGGTCACGGTGCTGCCCAGCGGCCGCACGTCGAAGATCGCGTCGATCGAGCTTCTCGGCAAGCAGCTCGACCAGGCGGTGCCCGGCCAGTCCGTCACGGTCCTGCTCGAAGACGACGTCGACGTCAGCCGCGGCGACGTGCTCGTCGCGTCGGCCTCGGCGCCGACGCCCGTCCGCGAGGTCGAGGCCGACGTCTGCTGGATGAGCGACCGCCCGCTGACGCCCGGCGCCCGGCTCCTGCTCAAGACCACGACGCAGACGACGCCAGTCAAGTTCGACGGCTTCATCGACCAGCTCGACCTCGACACCCTGACCCGCGACGGCGAGCTGCCCGCGCAGCTCAACCTCAACGGCATCGCCGGCGTGCGCCTGCGCTCCAAGCGCCCGCTCGTCGTCGACCCCTACGCTCAGAACCGCGCGACCGGCGCGTTCATCCTCATCGACGAAGGCACGAACGACACCGTCGCAGCGGGCATGGTGCGCGGCTAGCTGCCGGTCCGCGCGCCGGGCGCCGCGGCGGCCCGGGCCACCCGCGCGCTGGCGGCGGGCTCGGGTTCGGGCCGCGGACCACCCTCGCTTTGCGTCCGCCGGCAAACGGACCGCGGTCCACTGTCGCTTTGCGACCGCGATCTTGAGTCTGTTTGGCGGTGCATCGCAGATTTCGCGCTTCGGGGTCGCGTGCGGCGCGAAACGTTTGAGCGGGGCGAGAGGCCGGGGTAGGTTCCCGCCATGGGGAGCTATTGGCGGGACACGGCGAGTCAGCAGGCGCAGGACCAGCTCGACGCGGTCATCGATGGCGCGCTCGGGCTGACGCAGGGGCTGCTGGTCGAGAGCGGCGAGTTCCTGCCGATCGCGATCGTCTACGAGTCGGGCGCCTCAGAGCCCACGGCAGTGGCCGACGTGCTGGAGTCGCTCGACCCCACCGCCCTCCCGAACCACGGAGCGGTCCGGGACCAGACGCTCGAGCACCTGCGCGGCCGAGCGGCGGAGCTTGATGCGTACGCGCTCGCCTTCGACGCCGGCGACTCCATCCGTGTGTGGCTGGAACACCGCGAAGGCATCGCGCTGACGGCGATTCGCCCGTACAAGAGGAAGCGCTTCGGCGGCAAAGTGGAATTCGACCACCTCGCGTCCGAGCCCGGCGAGCCGCGCATCTGGGGCTGAGCGCCCCGCGCCGCGTGCCCGGTGGACGAACTGCGAACGCGCGGCGGCAGGCCTCTGGTTCCTACACCGGTTTGCGGTCGAAAGCGGCGCCGCGGGGAGTTCTCAACACTCGATGGGGTGGTGCTAGGTAGTCCTGAGGATGCCTGTTGACAGGTGTCTGAATATTTAGTGGCGCATTGGTGCGAACTATGGCAGGGTCTCCGCAGGTCCCATAGGATCCAGTTCGTAGCGACCTGGATCCGCCAGTCCCCACGAGGCTTCCTCACTCATGCGTATCCGTCTGGCCTTTGCCACGACGCTGCTGCTCTGCGGCGTCGTGTCCCTGCTTATCGCGTTCTCGTCCGGCAGCAGCCTGCGCGACGCCTCAGCCCGCGGTCTGGACGGCGCGACGCTGCAGACGAAACTCCACGAGGCAGCGGCCAAGAAGGTCGACGGCTACGTGCGCAAAGCCCGCAGCGGGCGGCCGGGCGCTGTTCGTGTGCGGGGCTGGATCACGCCGCTGCACATCGACACGCCGAAGGGCAGCGGACGATGGGAGTACACGCTCCACACGAGCGAGAACCGCTCCTACGCCGTCGACCTCGACGAGGTGAGGCTGCGCGGCGTGGAGCCGCGCAGCGAGGACCCGCGGATCGACTCCGGCACGATCGTCGAGGGCACCGGCACGCTCCGTGGCGACACGATCGCCCTGGCGACCGGGAACTCCGCGGGGAACCTGCCGAAGTACGCGCTGCCACCGTCGCAGACGCCGCCGGCCAACAGCCAGCGCACGGTGTTGATCGTCCCGATCAACTTCACCAACGACGCGAGCCAGCCGGTCGACTCGGCTGATGTCGCCGCGCAGTTCAACGGGCTCGCATCTGGGACCGTCAACAGCTACTACCGCGAGTCGTCCTACAACCGCCTTGGCTTCACCGCGGAGTCCGTGGGCTGGACCACGACGACCCTGGCGTCGACGTGTTTGGCTCAGAACCTCCGCGCTGCCGCGCGGAACGCGGCGATCGCCAAGGGAAAGAACCCCGACAGCTACGATCACATCGTGGCGGTCTTCCCGGCGCCGGCCACGCCGTGCAACGCCGCAGGCGACCAGGGAGCGAAGACGACCTTCATCCCGGTGAGCCCATCGACGCTTCCGGCTGTCGGCACGCTGATCCACGAGATCGGACACAACCTCGGCCTCGACCACTCCAACGCGCTCGCGTGCACCGACCAGGGACGCCGTGTCCCGCTAGGCCGGGATTGCCAGAGCTACGAGTACGAGGACGTCTCAGACTCGATGGGCTATTGGACCGATCATCTGCTGACCGGCTTCCACCGCGCAGCGATCGGCGCGCTTCCGCTGGAGAACACGCGCGCCGTCGACCCGACGGTGAACGAGAGCTACACGCTGCGCGACCTCAACGACGGGACGCAACCCGCCAAGACAACTCAGCTCCTGCAGATTCCGCGTGCGGGCGCGATCGCGAAGGGCCGTACGGCCGCGAGCTACCTGTACGTCGACTACCGCCAGCCGCTCACGGGGAGCGCGTTCGACACCTTCGATCCGCTCGACCCCCTCGTGCGCGGCGTGGTGGTCCGCATGGGCGCGGGCTATCTCGACGGCCCGGACCAGGCCTCGCTGCTGCCGACGGTCTCGCGCGAGGACTACTTCGGCAACGGGAGCCAGCGGTACGCCACCAACCTGCGCAGCAGGTACCCGGTCTCACAGGTCGCCGGAGCGCCGACGCTGCGCGATTCGGTCCTGCGTCCCAAGCAAAGCCTCTACGACCCTGACGAGAACGTCACCATCACCAACGTGCAGTCGTCCGGCGGGACGGCCCAGGTCCGCGTCCATCCGGGCGCTCCACGCGTCGGCGCCACCACCGCGGGCGTGGTCAACGGCAAGCTCACGGTGCGCGCCGCTTCGGGCGTCGTGAACGGCGTCATCGTCTCGGTAGCTGGCGCCAGCCTGCTCGTGACCGACACCAGCGCCGCCGTCACGCCGGGCGCCGGCTGCTCGGTGAACAACCCCATCACTGTGACCTGCCCCCTCAGCGGGATCACCGGGCTGGACATCGACGCGTCCGACCTCGACGACAGCGTCACGCTCATGCCTGGCGTCTCGACCCCGGCGACCATCGTCGGCGGGACAGGCGCTGACGCCATCGAGGGCGGCGATGGTGCCGATGTGATCGACGCCGGCACCGGTGCCGACATTGTCGAAGGCAACGGCGGTGCCGACACGATCAGCTACGCGGTCCGCACGGCGAAGATCACGTTCGTCACCGGACCCGGCGCCGATAAGGGCGAGCTTGGTGAATACGACCGGGTCGCCGATGACGTCGAGAACGTCATCGGCGGCAGCGGCGACGACGTCATCACGCTCACCAGTTCGGTCGACCATGTCATCGACGGCGGCGACGGGTTCGACGACCTGACCGGCGGGCCGCAGGGCGACCAGATCCTCACGCGCGACGGCAAGATCGAGAACATCGACTGCGGCGCTGGCAGCGGCGTGAACACGGCGAAGCTCGACAACAACGAGGTGGGCACGAACTGCACGGCGAACCGTGTCGGTCAAGCCGAGATCACGAACGCTCCGGCCGAGGGCGGCGCCGTTGGCACGGCTGCCCCGCAGTTCTGGTTTGCAGAGCGCGGCGGCCTGTCGCTGCAATGCAAGATCGAGAACGGCACAAGCTCGACGTCGTCCGGCTTCAGCACGTGCACCTCGCCGTGGACTGCACCGTCGCAAACCAACGGCTGGAAAACGTTCACCGTCCGCGCGGTCGACAGCTCCTCGGTCCCGGTCGGCAACCCGGTCACGCGTACGTTCGAGATCGACACGGTCTATCCGGACACGACGCTGTCATCGTCGCCGCCATCCACCAGCGGCACCTCGGCGACGTTCGTGCCTCAGGCCGGCGCTGCCGGATCGAAGTTCCTGTGCGCGCTCGACAGCACCACGCTCGTGCCCTGCACTTCGCCGATGACGTACGACGGGTTGTCGAGCGGCAGCCACACCTTCCGGGTCCGGGCGATGAGCCGCGCGGGCCTGGGAGACCTGACACCAGTCAGCTACACCTGGACCGTCGATGGGACCGCGCCCGATACATCGGCAACAGGCCCGGCCGGCGGACCGGCCGACACGACGCCGGACTTCGCCCTCTCCGGGACGCCCGCGGGCGACGTCGCCGGCTACGAGTGCCGCATCGCTGAGACCGGCAAGTTGGCTGAGGTCGCGTTCGTTGCTTGCTCGGGCTCCACGACACACACATCGGCGGCGCTCGACGACGGCAGTTATGAGTTCGAAGTCCGGGCTCGCGACGCGTTGGGCAACCGCGATCCAGTTCCCTTCAAGATCCCCTTCAGCATCGTCGGGAGCTCGCCGACCGCGACGCTGACGACGATCAACGGGCAGCCCACCGCGACGATCACCGGGGGGGCGAGCCGCAAGGACACGATCGAGATCTGGAACTACGGGCCGAACGTCGTCGTCTACGACGGGGACGCGACCATCGTGCCGACTGCGCCGTGCACGGCCGTTTCCGACGGCGGTGTGGCCTGCAATGGCGTCAGCCGCGTCGTGGTCAACGGCGGCTCGCGCAACGACGAGATCAAGGTCGCGACCGGAGCGATTCCAATCACCTTCAACGGTGGCGACGGCGACGACCTGCTCAGCGGCAGCACGGCAGCCGACATCTTCAACGGCGGAACCGGCACCGACACGGTCTCGTACGCCGACCGGACCGCCGCCGTGACGGCCAGTATCGACGGCAGCGCCAACGACGGCGTGAGCGGCGAGGGCGACACGATCGCCACTGACGTGGAGTCGCTGACGGGCGGCACTGGCGGCGACACCCTCACCGGTGGTGCCACGGCGGGTGTCCTGCGCGGCGGCGATGGCAATGACACGCTCCAAGCAGGGACCGGGGGCGCGACGCTCGATGGCGGGCTTGGCAGCGACGCGATGAACGGCGGGACCGGCATCGACACCGTCGACTACAGCGCCCGCACGACGCCGGTTCGGATCACGCTCAACACGACGGCGCGCAGCGGCGCGCAGAGCGACAACACGGAGGACGACCGCATCAGCTCTGCCGTCGAACACGCACGCGGCAGTTCGACTCCGAAGCGGTCTTACGACGAGGCCGGAGCCTCGCCCCTCAGGGATGAGTTCACCGACAACGCGCTGAACAACACGTTCTGGTCGAACGACGTTGGCTCGACAGCCAAGTTCACCGGCGGTGGCAACGACGTGCTGCAGGGCGGCTCCGGCGTCGACTACGTGACCGACGGTCCGGGTACGGACACGTACAACGGTGGCGGCGGAGACGACCGCTTCACGTCGGGCACGACCAACGAGGCCGACACCTACAACGGGGGAGGCGGCAGCGACGAGGTGGCCTACAACGTGAAGACGGCCGCGGTCTCCGCGAGCTTGGTCACGCGGACGGGCGGCACGGCCGGTGAGAACGACGTCTACGGGACCGACATCGAAGGCCTGTACGGCAGTCCGTACAACGACACGCTCACCGGAAACGCCGAGGACAACCTGCTCGACGGCAAGGAAGGCGATGACATCATCGATCCGGGGCTCGGTTCCGACAGCGTGAACGGCGGCGTCGGCAACGATGTCGTCACCTACGCGTCGCGGACGGCGGCGCTGCGCTTCGAGCCGCTCGTGAGCGCGACGGGAACGAAGTGGGTGACCGGCGGACAGGGCGCCGAACGGGACCGGCTGGTCGCCGCCCGCACCATCCTCGGCAGCGGCGACGACTACTTCGTCGGCAACGCGTCCGCGCCCGGCGCCGAAGGCGGTCCCGGCAACGACACCCTGGTCGGCGGGGACGAAGCCAACCGCTTTGTCGGCGGCTCGGGGACCGACACGCTCCAGGGCAACGGCGGCGACGACACGTTGCTCGCGTCCGACGGCGAGAACGACATCGTCGACTGCGGCACCGGCTATGACGCAGCTGCGAGCAACGCCGGCGACACGGTCACGGATTGTGAACCCGCGGCCGCGCAGTTCGGCACGCCGACCGCTCCGCCTGCGACGCCCGCCCAGGTGAATCTCACGACCGATCCGGTGCTTGGAGCGTCGCTCGACTGGATCCACTGGAGCGGCATCACGAACACCCTGTTCGAGCGCAAGGCCGGGGTGGCTGCGGGGTCGCAGATCTCCACGTGGACCAAGATCGGCGCGTTCACCGTCGCCATGACGAACGGTTCGGCCACGTACGCGTGGTCCGACGCTGCGACCGCGCCGGCCGCCGCCACGTCGATCGCGGGTCCGAACACTGGAGGCGGGACCGATCGCGGCTTCAAGATCAGCGTCCCGGCATCACCGGCGACGCGGACGCTGAAGCTGCACATCGGCATCGTCGGCGCGACGAACGCCAGGCTGCGTGCTTCTCTAGCGAGCGCCCCGGGCGTCTACGTCGCGTCGACCGACATCAGCTCGACGGCCACGATGGACCGCACGGTCGAGATCAAGTTCCGGACGCTCGATGCCCCGGACACCCTCAACCTCGACTGGTTCCAGATCGCGGGCACGGGCACCGGCGTGCGCGTCGTGCTCTACGCCGCGGCGCTCTATTAGGTGACGCGGGTGTGCCCGGCCGCGCCTGCGGCCGGGCACACCGATGTATTCCGGAATGTCATTTCCGAATGACATTCTGAAACACGTTCTGAAATGCGCTTGATGGATGTGTACCGTCCGGGGCGCGCTGAGGGTCCGGGACGGTCTTCGGCGTGCCGGTCCCGTGGGAGGGGCCGGCAAAAACTTCTCCACCGACCTCTGGAGGGTCCGTGTCTTCTCTCTCGATCAAGGCGGCCGCAGCAGCGGGCGTCGTCATCGGCGCTGCGCTCGCGACCGCCGGCCTCGCCACCATCACCCACCTGCTCGAGCCGGCGGCGGCTGGGGCGTAAAGCCGAGCGGGTGGCACCGGCCGCTACCCGCCCGGAGGCTCGACCGTCCTTCCTCTGTGCCTCTAACCCCGGAGGAAGGACGGTCGACGCCCGAAGACCGTCTGCAAGTCTGCGTCCAACGTGGCGCGAACGTCACAGCACGCACAAGCCTGCGCGCGCAACAATGTCGGCTCGCGGCGTGAAGGCTGCGAGCCTCCCCGCGACCCCCACCGCACGAGACCCATGCAGCAGCTCACGATCGAGGCGCCCGCCGTCGACTCCATCGACCTGGTCCTCGCCGCTTGGAGCGAAGCGGCTCCGGCGCTCGACGAGGGGCTCGACACCCTCGACGCCGCCGAGCTCGACGCGCTTGAGGCTCAGCTGAAACTCCGCCTCGACGGTTCGCAGATCCCGCTGTGGGACATGCGCGCCGCAACCGGCGCGTAGAACGCCGCCGGCGTCGTCGGTCCAGGCCAAGGCCGCAGACCGCGGCTGCGCTGCGGCCTCCCTAGAACGCAAAACGCCGCCCCGGCCTGGCGGCCGCTGCGGCGGGAGCGCGGTCCATCCGTGGACCGTGGGGAGCGGGGCGTCCGTGCCGGGCGCGCGAGGCGCCTCGGGAACTAGCCGAGAATTTTTCGGGGCATAACTTGGTCCATCCGTGGACCGCGGGTCGTCCTTGACTCATGCGGCGGCGCCGACCGGGGGCTGCAGGGCCATGGCGGAGATCCAAGGCGTCGCGGCGGTCGGTGGGCACTGCACAACCACAGCATCGGCCGATCGGCAGCGCCGCATTGTGCGCTCCGTCAACTCTCTGGACCACTTCTGGATGACCGGCCTAGGCCGATCAGACGGAACCGCCCATTTCCTGGTTTTCCGCTCAGTCGAACGGCCAGGTCAGCGCAGAGCGGCTGCGCGCCACCTGAGGCGAGTTTCACGCGAACCTCAGCTTGGCTGTCGATTCTGGAGTCTCCGGATCGACGGTTGGTCGTACACCGACGCCCTCAGGAGGCTCACCCCATGCAGTTCATGCTCCTCATCTACATCGACCCGGCGCAGGCCCCGGCCGAGAACACCCCGGAGGCGTTCGAGGACTTCGGCCGCTGGATGTCGTACACCGAGCAGCTCCGCGAGTCCGGCGTGCTGGTGGCTGGCGACCCGCTCGAGCCCATCCCGACCGCGACGACCGTCCGGGTCCGCGAAGGCGAGACGCTGCTGACCGACGGCCCGTTCGCCGAGACCAAGGAGCACCTCGCGGGCTACTACCTCATCGACGTGGCCGACCTCGATGCCGCCGTGCAGTGGGCGGGCCAGGCGCCGAACGCCGTGTACGGCTCGGTCGAGGTGCGCCCGATCATGGTCATCCCCGCAGACGCCACCGCGTAGCTCGGCGCTCCTCCCGACCTGGACGCCAGCCTGCCGCGCGACATGACAGCGATCGAGCACGCCTACCGCGAAGAAGCGGCAGGCGTGCTCGCCACGCTGATCCGGCAGGTGGGCGACTTCCAGCTCGCCGAGGACGCGCTGCAGGACGCGTTCGCGGCGGCCGTCGTCGCGTGGGCGCAGAGCGGCGTGCCCGACCGGCCCGGCGCGTGGCTCACGACGACTGCGCGGCGCCGGGCGATCGACCGCCTGCGCCGCGAGCGCGCTCTCGCCGACCGGCTGCAGACCCTGCGCCACCTCACCGAACTCGACGCAGCGGCCCGCGCCGCTGCCGCCGCGGCGAGCGACGGGCGCCCCGCCGGACTCGACCTCCTCGGTGCCGGCGGCGGCGCAGATGCCGACGCGCCTGTCGAAGACGACCAGCTCAGGCTGATCTTCACCTGCTGCCACCCGGCCCTCGCCATGGAGGCGCGCGTGGCGCTGACGCTCAAATCCCTCGGGGGCCTGACCGCCGGAGAGCTGGCGCGGGCGTTCCTGGTGTCGGAGCCGACGATGGCGCAGCGCCTCGTCCGCGCGAAGAAGAAGATCGCGGCGGCGGGCATCCCGTACCGCATCCCCGACGCCGCGGAACTGCCTGAGCGGCTCTGCGGCGTGCTCGCGGTCGTCTACCTGATCTTCAACGAGGGCTACGCCGCCAGCGCGGGCGACCGGCTCGTCCGCGGCGAGCTCTGCAGCGACGCGATCCGGCTCGGGCGGCTGCTCGTGGCCCTGCTGCCGGACGAGCCCGAGGCCGGCGGCCTGCTCGCCCTGATGCTCCTCACCGACAGCCGCCGCGAGGCGCGGGTCGACGACGCGGGCGGTTATGTCCCGCTCGATGCGCAGGACCGCACGCGGTGGGACTCCGGCCGCATCGCCGAAGGCCGCGCTGAGGTGCTGCGCGCGCTGCGGCGACGGCGCCCGGGCCGCTACCAGCTGCAGGCGGCCATCGCGGCGCTGCACGCCGAGGCGGTCGACCCGGCCACGACCGACTGGCCGCAGATCGCTGAGCTCTACGCGGCGCTCCAGCGGTTCGACGCCTCGCCGGTCGTCGCGGTCAACCACGCAGTCGCGGTGGCCTTCGCCGGCCGCGACGGGCTCGCGCTCCTGGAGCCGCTGGCGGCGGACCCGCGCCTGGCCGCGTACCAGCCGCTCTTCGCCGCCCGCGCCGAGCTGCTGCACCGCGC